>JBEKOT010000127.1:0-6438 GCA_049521495.1 Syntrophorhabdales bacterium
CGCGGAAAGGAGCTTGCGAGCAAGAAGGAGTATTTCCTGGTATAGGAAGGGGCGGAAAGTAAAAATCTAAAGGCCGTCCCTCGCGTTGCCCAGTCGTTATTGCTTTGAATGTCCGTCCCGGCAGTAGTAGCCGACGGGTTTACCCGTTGCCAGGCTGTACTCCTTGAAAACGCTGCAGTTCCCGCAGATACAGGATTGCGTGGGATCAAGATCCTGGCATGTAGCCTTTCCTGTTGAACAGTAGACTCCTGGGATATCCTCACGCACCAGAGGACTCTTCGACAGTGCTTGAGTGATCGTGCCCAGCTTCCCGCTTACGCATTGGCTCTTCGATTGTACGGGGCATTTTGGGCACTGGCACTTACCGACATTTCCGGTATTGAAATCGACCTTGCTACCCGTCGCCTGATTCATGTCGCCTTACCTCCTCGATGGTATTTACTAGTGAGAATATAGGAACTGCGGAGATTCTTTGCATCATGGTAAAGGTTTTCTCAAGGCTGCATTCCGCTATCGATCCATTCCTTCAGTTTCTATACATTGCTGATATCTCAAGTCTCACAGTCCCACTTTGTTTCTTGACAAGAACAATATTCGAACCCACATTCCAATAGTAGAACACGGATGCATTAGCGATCGTGGAAGGGATAAGCTCTACGAAAGGGAGGCAATTAAAATGTCTAAATTCTATGTAAGATGGCAGATTGACCCTCAGATGATACCTTCCGTTCCTGAAGAACGACGGAAGCTCTTGCTGTCGATGCTTGAAATGGTGAAAGAGGATATAAAGGCGGGTAGGGTTAAGGATTGGGGAAACGTTCCAGGGGAATCCGCCGGATATCTTCTAGTGGAGGGAGCGAGCGAATCAGACCTTTTGACCAGTCTGCTAAAATTCATGCCCCACGTCAATTTTGAAGTAAGGCCGGTCCTCACTGTGGACCAAACCATTGAATCTTATAAGAGAATGGCCGCCGCAGCATAGGGCAAGAAGCAGATAGATTCAGCTGCTCATCGGTCTTTAGAGCACCTTTCAATAGCTCAAGCTTAAGTGTTTGCCTAATTAACGGGCATTGAAGGGTCATCAGTGTTACATGCCGGGGAGCCTGACAACGACCTGGCGTCCCGGATTGTAAGAGTCGACCGGGTTTGGGTCCACAGGCGCACGGTGCGCGTATGGCGGGGTGAGAGGTCAAAGGACAACGCACGGGCACTATCGCAATCCTCCCGCTAGCTCTGCTTCATGGGCATGAGGGGCTTCCCCAGAGGAAGATGGATTCCGGCCGCCTCGCCCAGGGAGTGGGCCATCATATAGAGTCCCCAAACGACTGCCACGTAAAAGAGAACCGTCGCCAACGGCGCAAGAGTATGATAGCCAATCTCGACAAAGCCAAGCGTGCTGAGAACGACAAAGCCGAGAGGACCGATAAAGAAGACCACAAACGGTGCCCTGACGAGTGGGATCATATAGATACCGTGGTGGGAATGAAGCTTGCGACCCCTGCGCCTCGAGGAAAATACCCAGGAGAATATTCACGTAACCCAGCACAGTAGAAATGTCAAGGCCGGGCTGATCATGAACAAGGTCCCAAAAGTCAGCAAAAGGTTCCCTCTTGTCGCAATTCCTCGCCTCAACTCAATTATACCGGCAATGATCTGCGCCAGTCCCCCTCCCGTCAACAGGGCGAAGAAAACCGGAACGTTCTCCTTAGGAACGAGGCCGTGCAGAGACAGGCCTATCACCAGACACACCAGTGCAAACGCAGAAAATCCCACCGGAGCCGAACTTGCCCACTTTTCTTCCATGGTTTTGCCTCCCCTTTCTCGGCGTTATACCTAATAAGCCTTCCCGAACTCCTGCTCCATTATCTGGCGCAGGGTCACCTTCTCGAGCTTCCCTGTTACCGTCTTGGGCAATGCATCAAAGAAGCGGACAAACCTCGGCGCTTTGTACGCTGCCAGGTTATCCTTGCAGAACTTGATCACGTCTGCCTCGGTGATCGAGTTTCCGGGCTTGAGCGCGATGCACGCAACCACTTCCTCCCCTTTGATCAGCTCCGGTATGCCGACCACCTGTGCCTCTGCCACGGCGGGGTGCGTGTAGAGAAGGTCTTCTACCTCCTTTGGGTAGATATTGAAGGCGCCCCTGACGATCATGTCCTTCTTCCTGTCTTTCACGAAGCAGTAGCCGTCGTCGTCGAAGTAGACGAGGTCTCCCGTGTGGTACCAGCCGCTTTTCAGGGCCTCGGCCGTGGCCTCGGGTTTTCGCCAGTACCCTTTCATGATATTGGGGCCTCTCAGCACCAACTCCCCTACCTCGCCCCGTTTGACCGGCGTGTCGTTCTCATCAAAGGCATCCACCTCAAGCTCGGGGACGATCGGTATGCCGCAGGAGTTGGCCTTCTGAACGCCCCTTCCCGGAAGCGGATTCATGAAGACCACAGGGGCAGCTTCCGTCGTTCCATAGCCCTCACTCAAAGGGGTAAACTTCTGATTCCAGGCGCGCAATATGGGTTCGGGTGTCACGGCCGCGCCCGTGACGGAGTAGCGCAGCCTTATGTCGCGCGCGTAGTCATCGACCTTGGGGTGGTTGATGAGGGCATAGTACATGGTCGCCACGCCGTGGAAGCAGGTAGCCTTGTATTTCCGAAGGGCCTCCAGGGTGAGTGTAGGGTCGAACCGCTTTTGCCATACGATCGTTGCGGCGGACATCCATAGCTCGCCTATGACATGGGAAAGCGCATAGGAGTGGAAAAGGGGGAGCGATGCGACCCCAAGGTCCTTATAGTTGGTTTCTGCCCAGTCGGCACAATGCCTGGCATTCGTCCAGAGATTCTTGTGGGTCAGCATCACGCCTTTGGGCTTTCCGGTCGTCCCCGATGTGTAGAGAATGGCCGCGATGTCATCCGTCTCGGCCTTTGCCGTATCAAAGGTCTTGGGATACTTCTTTACCCATTCGCTGTAGTCGATGCCGCCGCCTGAGGCACCGTCGGTCATAATGGTTTTTTCGACCGATACCCCCGCACGGGCGAGCACCTTGAAGGGCTCCTCCGCTACCTCCCCCGCGGTAACAAGAATCTTCGGCTCACAATCAGCGATGATGTACTCCAGCTCCCTGTGCTTCAGCATCATGTTGAGGGCGTTCACAACCGCCCCCGCCTTCATGATACCCAGATAGAAGAAGATTGCCTCGGCGCAGTTCGGCAGGAAAAGGGTCACCCTGTCGCCTTTCCCTACCCCCAGATCGATCAGCCCGTTCGCTATCTGGTTAGTTACCTGATTGACCTCCTCAAAAGACCATTGTCCCTGATCATCGAAGATGAGGGCGGTCTTATCCGGGTGAGACAGAGCAGAGTTTTCCAGGTACGATGCCACGTTTGGCGTTCCCATAATTCCCCCCTATTTTTTTAATAACATGGTTCTCTTTCAAGAACCACTTTCTTAAATCCTCTCCAGAACAATCGCGAAGCCATGACCGCCGCCCGCGCACAGGCTTGCGACCCCGTACTTCAGCTCGCGCTTCGTCATTTCGTGGATCAAGGTTACTGCCAGACGACAGCCCGTGGCGCCGACCGGGTGACCGAGGGAGATGCCGCCCCCGTTGACATTAACTATCTCCCTGCAGAGACCCAATTCTTTTTCACAGGAAAGGTATTGCGCAGCAAAGGCCTCGTTTATCTCGAAAAGCTCGATGTCGTCGAGCGTAAGCCCCGCCCTTTCCAGCGCCTTCCTTATCGCGGGCACGGGGCCGATGCCCATGTAGGCCGGATCAACCCCAACCACTCCGTGCCCCACTATCTTCGCAAGCGGTTTCAACCCAAGCTCCCTGACCTTTCTTTCCGAGGCAAGGATCATTGCGGCCGCTGCGTCGTTCATGCCGCACGAGTTTCCCGCAGTTACCGTTCCATTGGCCTTGAATGCCGCGGGCAGCTTCGCCAGCTTCTCTAACGTCAGGTCCGGCCGGGGATGCTCATCGGTGTCCACGATCTTATCCGGCTTCTTCGGGTTAACTGGGACGGGCGTGATCTCATCCCTGAACGTACCGTCCCGTACCGCCTTGCACGCCTTTTGCTGGCTTTGAAGGGCATAAAGGTCCTGCTCCTCCCGGCTGATTCCATATTTCTCAGCCAGGTTTTCCGCGGTGACGCCCATTCCGCCGCCGATCGGGTACTCCTGCATGGCCCTCCAGAGGAGGTCGTATATTTGCGCGTGCTTGAGGCGTTGTCCCCACCTGGTACTCGTGAGGATGTAGGGCGCCGTGCTCATGCTTTCCACGCCCCCCACGAGCACAACGTCCGCGTCACCTTCCCGGATGCTGTGGACGCCGGCTATGGTCGCCTGCATCCCCGAGCCGCAGGTTGCGGAGATCGTGATGGCCGGAGACTCGATCGGTATGCCTGCCCTCACCGACGCTATTCTTGAAACGTTGTTGTCGAGCGGTTCGAAGCAGTTGCCCATGAAGACCTGCTCCACGTGTCTCTTCCCGATGCCTGCCCGGTCGACAACCGACTGCATTACCAGGATCGCCAGGTCGCGGGCGGAGATGTCCCTCAGGCCTCCCCCGAATTCCCCTATTGGTGTTCTCGTTGCGCCGACAATAAAAACGTCTTCCATCCGTTCCTCCTTATTTGCCGTTGAACACAGGCTGTTTTCTCTCTACGAAGCTCCTGATCCCATGGTCCGCGTCTTCGGTCAAGCAAAGTAGGCCCGCCAGGTTCGATTCGAGCAGCAGACCCTGTTCGAGGGGTATGCTTCCCGCCTGGTTCAGGGCCTCCAGGGCAAGGTCCACGGCGAGAGGGGCGTTTTGGGCAATTGTCTGGGCCAGGCCTTCGCACGCGGTGAGGACCTCCGGGGCCGGCACCACGCGGTTGACAAGCCCGATCCGGTAGGCCTCCGTGGAATCAATCGCGGAGCCGGTGAGAATCAGCTCTGCGGCCCTCGCTTTGCCTATAAGCTGCACGAGGCGCTGCGTACCCCCCCCCAGCCAGGCATGATGCCGACCCTTATCTCCGGAAGGCCGAAACGGGCCGTCTCGCTCGCGATGCGGAAGGTGCAGGCGAGGGCGATTTCCAGGCCGCCTCCCATGACGAGACCGTGGAGGGCAGCGATGGAGGGCTTACCCAAGGTGTCGAATTCACGCATGGCCGCCTGCCCGTAACGCGACCATTCCCTGCCGCCGAAGGTGGCCTGCCTGCTGTCGATAAAGACGTTGATATCGGCCCCGGTGCAGAAGGCCTTGTCTCCGGCGCCGGCCACTATTACCGCCCGGCAGGCCCGGTCCCTCCTGCATTGCCTGAGCGCGTCCACGAGATCGTCGACGGTCTCCCTGTTGACGGCATTCAGGACGGCGGGCCGGTTCAGGGTAATGTAGCCTGTCGTTCCTCTTATCTCGCAAATAACGTTGTCCTTTGCCATCTCATGCCCCTCCCGAGGTCAATTCGACAGGTTTCGGGTTGCCGCGGTCGGACCAGTCGTAGAATCCCTTCCCGGATTTGAGGCCCAGGAAGCCGAGAAGCACCATCCTTTTCAGCGCCGGGGGCGCTGCGTACCTCTTGTCCTTGTACTCGTCGAAGAGGATGTCGGCGGCGCTGCTCAGCACGTCGAGACCAATAAAATCGGCGAGCATCAAAGGCCCCATGGGGTGGTTGCATCCCAGCTTCATACCCATATCGATGTCCTCGATGCTCGCGACCCCTTCGCCCGCCGTGCGAATGGCGTCGAGCAGGTAAGGCGTGAGAAGGCGGTTCACGATGAATCCTGCCGCGTCTTTTGCCAGTATTGCCTGTTTCTTCAGGGACCTCACGAAGCCCGTGGCCGTATCCACGACTTCCCTGCGGGTGGCCATGGTCCGAACGATTTCAACCAAGGGCATCGAGCCCACTGGATTGAAGAAGTGGAGACCCAAGAAATTGCCTTCCCTCTTTGTTGCGACCGCCATCTCCGTGATGGAAAGAGAGGACGTATTGCTAGCAAGAATTGCCGTGTTCTTACAGACTGCGCCCACCTCCCGGAACACGGCGGTCTTGGCCCGCATATCCTCGAAAACAGCCTCCACAATTAGGTCGCAGTCCGCAAGATCGGCAAAGGCCGTCGTACCCGTGAGACCCGCAACCATCCTATCCCGGTCGGCTGCCCCAAGGGCGCCCTTCTCGCACAGTCTTTCAATGCCTTTCCGCACCCTGCCTACGCCTTTGGCGAGCAAGGCCTCATCCGTTTCGCGGACAGTGACCCTGTAGCCGGCCTCAAGGGCGAGCTGCGCAATGCCGGCGCCCATGGTGCCGCACCCGACGATACCGACCTTTTCAATCTCCATGTTGCCTCCCATCCAGGCCCTATTAAGCGCCCCTGCCTAGTATTTCCCTGGCAATGGTAATTTTTTCGATCTCCCTGGCCCCCTCGTAGATCTCGACTATCTTGGCGTCGCGGAAGAACTTCTCGACG
>JBEKOT010000128.1:0-6315 GCA_049521495.1 Syntrophorhabdales bacterium
TGATGGAGAGGCTCGGCATCAACAGGGACACGTTTTTCGTCGGCATAGCCAGGCTCCGGGACTTAGGGTTATACGACTTCAAGGTCAAACGGGGCGGACGGCAGACCCACCATTCCTGACCCTCACCTCAGCCACGGTAATCGTCCGATGGCGGAGAGGAGAAGATCCTTTCCCCCTGCGCAGTTCCGCGCGAGTTACGAAAGGAAACGGTTTTTCAGCTTCGTGGCAAGGCATAGAAGGGTCCTATTCTTGCTGATGTAGTTATCCCTTATCTCAGAAAGGTAGCGCCGGGCCCGCGTTGCCATCGCCCGGCCCAGGCTTCTTGAGGCAGGCGGGTAAGGGGGCTTTTCCGGGTAGGCGATGAAAACCGACTCACAGCCGTGGGGCCCGACAGTGAGGTTAAGGCGGAGCTCTCCCGAAGAATGTTCCCAGGCGGCCGGCCTGCCGCTCGAGAGCGAGACGTGCTGCGGCACAAAAGGCTCTTTTTTAGTCACAATATAGTTCCTCTCCAAGGGGGTCGGGTTCAAAAGGACCATCTCGGCAACATAGCCCTTTACGAGGGTCGTCCCCGCGGATTCCTCCTTCGACAGGTGGGACCTCTTTATTACATCCCCGAGACTTAGCCATTCGATGCAACTGTCCATCGCGTTGATCGCTCCGATCGTCTCGGCGACCTGTGCGTACCCATCCTTGAAGAAGTCGTGGTGGGCCATGATAAGGGCGGGTTTTCCCCAGAAAAGGTCGGCGGCGATCTCGGCAACTTCTTCGGGGCAGCGCCTCAAGAAAAGCGGGAAACCGCCAAAAGCTGTGAGGGCGGGTTCAAGGAAGTTTCCCAATTCGAGCGGACCCTGGAAATCGACGGGAAAGGCGTCGAGGTTGACCGCAGCAACGTAATTATTCGATTTGAGGGCCTCCATCGCACGGATCGAGAAAATGCCCTGGGGGAAAACCATGACGTTGTCAAAGGACACTCCCGTGGCCGTCTCGTGGCTCTTCATCCTGAGCGTTGCCGTCGTGATCAGGGAGTCCAGGCAGCCTAGGTCGGAGAGGCCGAACTCACCCTGCGTATGGTCGCACCCGTGGACGCAAAGAGAGAGCCGGTCCCGCCTCGCTTTGAAGAGGTCTGCCGTCCTGCGGCTTGTCCGTCTGAAGTTCCAGGGGATAAACCCTATGGACGTGCTGAAATCGAGGGAGTCCATCAGGTCGACCAGTCTACGGAAATTCAAGAACCCATGGCTTTCTTTCAGTAGAGGGTCGTCCACTATCAGGCAGGCCCGGCTCTTATCCTGGTTCCAGGCGGCTTTCTTGAAGGCCCACTTCAAATACATGGCCGGCGGGAGGAGCTCCGAGAAGAAGGCCTTCAACCCCGGCCGTCCCGAGACGGCTCCGCGCACATCAGCAACGCGGCTGCCCCCCGCAATAAAGATCGGGCAGAGCCCGGTACGAAGGGCGACGAAGAAAGGGCGCCCGCCCAAACTAACAAGCCTTCTTACTGCAGGCGGCGGGGCGGCGGTCTCGAAGACATTTTCGCTGTCTTCCGCCGGCCTTACGGAGATACCGGAGAGCTGCCCGCACACTTCTCGGCTGTCCCCCGCTACTTCGTAAATCTGACCGGGGTCCTGGGATCTCACCCGGCTCACAAGACCGCCGGTAAGAAGCTCCAGCGCTACCGAAACCGAGGGAACGGGCTCCATGCCGTGGACGAGGAGAGACGAGATATGCCTTCCGAGGAAGACCCGGAATCTCTCTATAAGACCGCGCCGCACTATGGCGGCGACCGTTTTGCATCCTATCGCCGCATGCTGCTTTTCAGCGCCGGGCCCCTCCCGGGCAAGACCGTTCAAAAGGAGATCGCCGAAATGGCAAGAGCGCACCCTGATACCAAGAAATTCAGCCAGGGCCGACAGAGCGGCATCGTTACCGGAAAGGGCATCCGGATGGATGACCAGAAGCTCCTGCGCCATTTGCTCTCCGGAACGCCTCCTATCGGATCGGTGCCAGCCCTTTCTTGAAGTCCTCGTAACTGGTCGTCAGCCTCATAGGGACGCCCACGAGTGCGATGGGCCGGGCCGGCACACCACCCACGAAGGTGCGGGCAGGGACGTCCTTGGTCACTATCGCCCCTGCTGCCACAACAGCCCCTTCCCCTATGCTCAGCACCTGGCCGGGCGCCGAGGCAGCGATCAAGCTGTGAGGCCCGATCCAGACGTCCTTTCCTATCACCACCCTTCCCGAGCCGCGGAAATGGGCCATGATCGTCGCCCGGAGGGCTATCTGGGCACCGTCCTTGATCTCGATGCAATCAGGATACTCGTTCTCGATGTAAACCTCTTCGCCTATGAATACATGGCCTTCTATGGCCACGCCGCGCAGCTTGTGGAGAAAAGGCCTTAAAGTGGTGCAACCCGGAAGGAAGCGCGCGCCTATATGGAGCAGCCGGTTGACGATCCTCCTTAAAAGCGATTTTTCCACAGGAGAAAACTAAGGCCAATAGGCCCCGCCTTCAAGGGGTCTGGTAGGGGCCGGGCGCTTTTTGCGCCTGACCCCCCAACATTAAAGCGACAGGGGGTCGGCCTCGATATGCACACCCGGTAGGCGGTAAAGGGATGAAAGCAGCGGGGAGAGGACTTTTTCGTCGCCTTTGAGAATGACTTTCCAGCCGTAGTGGCCTTTCACCTGGATGGGGCCCAGCATTCGGTGGCTGAGTCCTGCTTCGCCTATAAGCTTTTCAAGCGCTTCGATGACCCGCTCGCCTGACCGTCTGCTGCGCTTGAGTATATTTACCGAGAAAAAGCGGACGAAAGGAGGGAATTCGGCTGCCTCCCTCTTCTTGAGCTCGTCTTCGTAAAAGCGCCGAGGGGAGAGAAAGAGCTCGGGGTCAAAGGCATCCTTGCGGGTATGGAAAAGGAGCTTTCGCGGCCTGAGGGCGTCGAGGAGGTTCGAAAGGAGTTGGAACATCCTTTCCCTTGCCCTATAACCCCCTACCCTGAGGAAGTCCTCCCACCCGTAAAGGATGAGCTGGTCCGTGTCAAGACCGTAGAGCTTGGAGAGGATATTGGTGCCTACGATGATCCTTCCGTGCCAGCCTGCCCATGACCCTAAGTCCCTGGGAACGGCCGCCTCGCCCGTGACCCTCAACACGTCGGCTTGGGGAAAGGTCTCTTTTATCCGCGCTTCCAAATATTCGGCGCCCACCTCGAAGAATCTGATGAAGTCCGAGCCGCAGTAGGGGCAACGCTCTTCGTAAGGCAGGGCAGTTTTGCAGGCGCTGCAAGCAAGGGTCTCCGTCTGTCTCTGATAGGACAGGCCGGCCGCACCGCACTTGGGGCACGCAAGGAGCCGGCCGCAGGCGGCGCAGGAGAGATTCAGCGCGTACGAACGCCTCGGGACGTGGACTACGACGTTCCCGCCGGACCCGGAGGCTCCCCCTATGGCGCGTATCAGGTCATCCGGTAGAAGCTCGCGCCGGTCCCGGCCGGCGCCGCTTGCAGTGCAGGCGACGAGGGGGTTTCCGAGGGGTCTGCCTTCTTTGACTTCTAAATTGCCCTCCTCGGCCAATTTGACCATCTCCACGGGCGGGGCTGCGCTTCCTATGACGGCGCGAACACCCTCGATCTCCGCCCTCCTCAATGCAAGGCGCACTGCGTTGAACCTGAATGCCTCCTCATTGCGGTACTCGTCCTCTTCCGGCCTCTCTATGATTATGAGGCCGTTATCGGCGACAGGGAGAAAGACGCAAGCTTTGTTCCCCAGTATAAGACGCCCCCCCTCGGCCCTCGCCCTGAAGTAGGTCTCGGCCTTCCCCCTCTCAGGCATCGAGCTTGCGTACCAGAAGACCGACCCGGGAAAGCTCTTCGACAAGGAGCGGGAGAAAAAGGCGCCGGCGGCCTGGTAATCGGGAAGAAGCATAAGCACGCTCCTACCCTGGCTGATCTCTCCGTGGATGAGAGAGGTATAGAAATCCAGGCGTTCTTCTACGCCTGCCCAAAAAAGCGTCGGCCGGACCGTCTCCTCCCCGATCGGCCGGGGCCGCGCGACCCTCTCCAAAGCCTTGCCCGTGAAGAGGTCGGCTACATCGATGAGCGACTTTTTAAGGTAATCCAGGACCCGGACCCTACCGGTGAGAGCACAAGCTTTTTTCAACGTGAGGTTGCTAAGGTGGGCAAGGGTGGGGTCGGAGGTCTTGACCAGGCAGTATTTCTCTATGCTTATAGTGGAGGAGAGGGCATATTTGAGGGTGACGCCTATGGGGACGACATAATGGTGGGAGGCCCATCTGCAAAGGTCGAAGCAGGCTTCGTCGATGAGGGGGACGCAATCGACCAAGCCGTGGACCTCTTTAAGGCCGTCTTCCTCCCCATCCTCCATGTCAAGGACGAAGCCGACGAGCGAGCGGTTGCGGAAGGGTACTTTAACCCTGGCGAGGGGCCGTACGAAGGGGGCCAGAATCTCGGGAAGACGGTAAGAGAATACCTTGTCGATAGGCAAAGGCAAGACAACACGGGCGATCATGCGGGCGGGCTTGGAAGCGGCGAATCGAGCATTGCGAGCTTGACCCTTTTCGGGGCTTCGCCCAGGACGCGGCCGCCGAGATCCGAAAGCTTGTCAGGCGCATCGGTCACGAAATACTCGCATCCACCTTTGCCCGAGCTTTCGAGGCAGCCATGCCTCTCCAGCATCCTCCGGACCTCTCCGGCCGTCTCCCTGCCGGAATTGACTATGTAAACTTCGTCGCCGAGGAGCTCGCGGATTCGGGGCTCGAGGATCGGGTAATGGGTGCAGCCCATGACGAGGACGTCCAAGGAGAGGCGGGTAAAGTCGCGCAGGTACTTCTCCACGACGAGCCCGGCGATGTCGTCGGCCTCAAGCCCCTCTTCCACGATGGGCACGAAGAGGGGGCAGGCCCTGGAGATGACCTCGACTGCCGGGTCGAGCCTCTTGATGGTCCGCTCGTAGGCCCGGCTCGCTATGGTCGCCCTCGTACCTATCACCCCTATCCTCTTCTTCCGGGTCCTCTTTACCGCTTCCCTTGAGGGCGGCTCGATGACGCCGACCACAGGTATAGGGAGCCTTTTCTTCAGAACCGGCAGGGCCACTGCGCTCGAGGTGTTGCACGCAACGATCAGCATCTTGATGCCCTTGGCCAGGAGGAACCGCGCGTTCTCCAATGAATAACGGGTAACTGTCGCAGCAGACCTGTTGCCGTAAGGCACCCGTGCGGTATCGCCGAGGTAGACTATGCGCTCGTGGGGCAGAAGCTTCTTGACCTCCCTTAGCACGGTGAGGCCGCCGATCCCGGAATCGAACATGCCGAGGGAGAGGTCTTTCATGGAGCCTTGAGGAGACCGAGGGCGTCTCTCACCTCGTCCATGGTCTCGCCGGCTATCCGACGGCATGCGGCAGCTCCTTCTTGGAGGGCGTCGAGCACGTAGGCGGTATCCCGTTTGAGCGACAAGGCCTTTTCCCTGATAGGCAGGAGCTCGGCCATCATGTTCTCGAAAAGCACCCGCTTGCAGTCTATGCAGCCTATGGCGGCGCTCCTGCAGCTTTTGTCCAGGTCCTTGACGGCAGTGTCCGGGGAAAAGGCCCGGTGCATCGTGTAGATGTTGCAGACCTCGGGATTTCCGGCATCGGAACGTCTTACCCTGGCTACATCCGTTACGGCGGTCCTCAGCTTTTCCCAGACGCTGCCCTCGTCTTCGAGGATGCCTATATAATTGTTGAGCGTCTTCGACATCTTGCTTCTGCCTTCCGTACCCATGATCCTTGGCGCGCAGGAAAGAATCACCCTGGGCTCGGGAAAGATGGGCCTGAACCTGGCGTTAAACCTCCTGGCAACCTCCCTGGAAAGCTCGACGTGCTGCACCTGGTCCTCGCCGACCGGCACGTATCCTGCCTTGTAGATGAGGATGTCGGCCGCCTGGAGCACCGGATAGTCCATGAGGCCCATATTGACGTTAGCCCTGTGCTGCCGCGATTTGTCCTTGAACTGGGTCATCCTTTCCAGCTCTCCCACAGACGTAACGCAGTTGAATATCCAGGCAAGCTCGGTGTGCTCCGCCACGTGGGACTGGATAACCAATCGGCACTTCGCCGGGTCGAGGCCGCAGGCCATAAGTATGATGGCCGTGTCGAGGCACCTCTGCCCCATGTCTCCCCTTTCGTACTCGACCGTTATGGCATGATAGTCAACGACCCCGTAGATACACTCGTACTCCTCCGTGAGGGCGACCCATTGCCTCAGGGCTCCCACGTAATTTCCGATATGTATATCGCCGGTAGGTTGGATGCCGCTGAAGATCCTTTCCATCCCAT
>JBEKOT010000129.1:0-7567 GCA_049521495.1 Syntrophorhabdales bacterium
GCGGAGAGGGCATCCATTTGGTCCTGGAGCCTGCTCTCCAGGGCCGTGTACTGCCCGTACTGCTGCCTGTAGACGCCTTCGATGCTGTCCATGTCCTGGGCAGCGCCCCCGAGGGGAAAGAGCGTCCCCACCATAAAGAAAATAGCAGAGATCGCAATAGCCGTACCGGACAGTTTACGCATACCCGAACATAAGCATCGAGGCGGAATGTTCAAGGTTCAAGGTAGAGCGAAAAGAATGTTCAAGGTTCAAAGTTCAAGGTTCAAGGTTCAAAGTTCAGGGTTCAGGGTTCAGAAAAGAGGGGGTTTTAACGTTGAACATCGAACATCGAACATTGAACGTAGAATGCCGCTGAGGTTGACATGGCCCGGATGGTGTTTATCTTAGACATTTATGAGTAATGCAGCGCAAGGCGGAACCACTCTATGCGCGCTGACCTGTCTTATCGCGGCCCTCGGCTGGCTGCTTGCGGTCCCTGCCGTCCCTGCGTACGGCCAGGAGGCGGGACAGAACCCGTCGGGCACCAGTCCGAGCGGCTACGAAGGAGGGAGCACTTCCGGGCCAATGAGCGCGGCCCCGGGGGGATACGAGGGGGAGCCGGCGAGCATCCAGACCCCTGAGGTTTTTCCGGCCACCGGTCAGGTGCCTACAGGCGAGAGCTTCACACCTGAACCGGGCGCGAGCGTAACCCCCCAGGGCACGAGCGGGCTTCCGGCAAAACCGGGCGGACCGTGACAAAGCGGTTACGCCCGGAAATTGTACACGCCATAAAGGCAAGAAGGAGGTACGGAATGGGAAAGACTTTATTGATCGCGATCCTAGGGCTGATGCTTTGCCTGTCCTTTGCGGCTCTTAACACTGCCTCCGGGCAGGCGGCCGGCGGATCGGCGGGCGGCGGCGGGACCATGGGCGGCGGGACCATGGGCGGCCCGTCCTCCGGGACAATCAGGGTAGCGGCCAGTACGGGACCGGCAGCCAGATGGGTCCAGGCAGCGGCCAGATGGGTCCAGGCGGAACAAGCCGGAATCCCGCAGAGGAGGGAGGCGAGATGAGCCCGGGCACGAGTGAGGAGCCCAGCAACCCGAGCAATCCGGGCGGTGACCCCGACGATTAGCCCTTTTTGAGGCTCTGTGCGTTCGATTTGCCGGGGCCTGGGAGCCCGACCTGCTCGTAACGGGGCGGACACCCCAGGCGCCGACAAGCGGCGCCACCCCAGGCGCCGAAAATGGCGCGTGTTCAAGGTTCAAGGTTCAAGGTAGAGCGAAAAGAATGTTCAAGGTTCAGGGTTTTAACGTTGAACATCGAACATTGAACATTCCTTTAACTGATTTAAGGGCGGCCCTACCGGCGGGTAAAGCGGTCGGCGCTCACTTTCCTGAAGTGAAACCCGCATATGGCGAGTTGTATAGCCAGAGGAACGAGGCGGGGGCGGGTGAAGAGCGACCACAGGAGCAGCTTCCAGTAATCGATCCTTTCCCTGCCGACGATCCCGAGAAAAAAGACCGACCTTAGAAAGGCAGTCAGGTAGTTCGCCTTGAAACGGACGATCCTGTTCCGGCCGGGCGCGTATTCGCGCACGTCCAGGTTCATCTTCGGGATGAAGTTTATCGACTCCATGTGGTCCCCGCTGATCTCGCTGAGCAGGCGGCCCTCGATTCCGAGACGCTTGTGGAGCCTGGTGCCCCGGGGCGCGTTCAGCAGGCCGACCATGGCCGTGACTATGCCGCTGTCCTGGATGAAGCGGGCCATGCGGTCGAATATGGAGGGCGGGTCGTTGTCGAAGCCGAGGATGAACCCGGCCTGGACCTGCAGTCCCGACCGCTGTATCGTCTTCACGCTGTCCATGAGGTCCCTGTTCTCGTTCTGTACCTTCCGGCACTCGGCGAGGCTGTTCTCGTCCGGGGTCTCGATGCCCACGAATACCGTGTCGAAGCCGGCCTTGACCATCTGCTCCATGAGCGGCCTGTCATCGGCCAGGTTGATGGAGACCTCCGTTGCGAATTCGAAGGGGTAGCGTTTTTCTGCCATCCAGCCTACTATGGCGGGCAGCACGTCCTTTTTCAGCTTCGCCCTGTTCCCGATGAAGTTGTCGTCCACGAAGAAGACGCTTCCCCTCCATCCGGTGCAGTAAAGCCGCTCCAGCTCGGCGACGATCTGGTCTTTGCCCTTCGTCCGTGGCTTTTGCCCGAAAAGGACCGTGATGTTGCAGAAGTCGCAGTCGAACGGGCAGCCCCTTGAGTATTGTAAGTTCATGGAGGCGTACTTCTTCATGTCTATCAGGTCCCACCTTGGAATGGGGGTCAGGCCGATGTCGGCCCGCTCGCCGGATGTGTAGACGTGCTTGAGCCGCCCCTGCTCCAGGTCTTTGAGGAAAAGGGGCAGGGTGATCTCGGCCTCATCGAGCACCAGGTAGTCCACGTCCGGAAAGGCGTCGGCCATGGCCGTGAAAAGGGGACCTCCCCCGACCGTTTTTACTCCCTTCGCCCTGCACCTTGCGACCACCTGTCTCACCGATTTTTCCTGGATGGACATGGCGCTGATGAAGACATAGTCGGCCCACTCGATCTCTCCGTCCCCGAGGGGGGTCACCTGGGTGTCCACCAGCCTCGTTTCCCATTCGGGGGGGAGCATGGCCGCAACGGTGAGGAGGCCGAGGGGCGGCGAGCTGGCCTTTTTCGAGATGAATTTTAGGGCGTATTTGTAGGACCAGAAAGTATCTGGGAGTTGCGGGTAGACGAGAAGCACCCTCGTCGGCGGACCTTCCGTCATCTCTTCTCCTATACGACTATATTACTCTAAAAATCTATATTACGCTCGTGGATTCTAAAAATCCACACTTTCCCGCCGGCTTGCCGTATTCCTATTCCGCCGCTATCCTGTCTGCCGCCTCAAAGCCGCTCCTCACGCAATCGCCTATGCCTATTCCGCGCAGGGAGGCGCCGATGAGGTAAAGGCCGTCGCAGGCCGCTGCTTCGTCGTCTATGGCCGCGACCCGGTCGAGGTGGCCCACCGTGTAGCGGGGCATGCTGCGGGGGAAGCGGTAGACCTTTGCGAAGAGCGGCTTTGCGTCTATGCCCGCTATCTCGCGGAGCTCGCCGGTGGCCACCGCCGCGAGCTCGCCGTCGCCGGCCTCAATGAACTTTTCCCCTCCCGGCCCGCCCACGAAGGCCCGCACCAGCAAAAAACCGGGCGGCGCGCGGTGCGCCCACTTTATGGAGCTCCAGGTGGCGGCGTTGATCTTCCTTTTTTCTACCCTCGGTACGATGAAGCCGAAGCCGGGCAGGTTGGTTTTCACGTCTTTCTCCCTGAAGGCGAGGGAAACCGTCGCAGTTGAAGACCACTCGATGGCGGAAAGCCGGCCGGCGAGGCCGGGCGCCATCCGCCCTACGATCCGCGCCGTCACATAGGACGGCGTGGAAAGGACGACCGCGTCGAAATGCATGGGCCCGGACCCGGTGGCAAGGTCGTAGCCGGAGGCCGCCTTAGCGACCTCCCTGACCTCGCAGGAAGTGCGGATGTTCTCCGCGCCGGCGAAGGCGGCGCACCCGGCCGCAAGGCTGCCCATCCCATCCTTCAGGGACATGAAGTAAGTCATGGCGGCAGGCCCGGCCGGTCTCGCCCTCTTCGCACCTGCAACCATGGCCCTGATAAGGCTGCCCCTTTCCCGCTCCATCTCGACGAACCTCGGGAATACTGCCTTTACGCTCATATTGTCGGGGTCCGACGTGTGGATGCCCGCGACGAGGGGCTCGGCTATCTTCTCCAGGCACTCCCTGCCGAGCCTCCTTCCGACGAACCGGGCCAGGCTCTCGTCGGACCCGTCCTTCTTCCGGGGCACGAGCACCTCCATGCCCATGCGGACCTTGCCGGTCGTTGAGATCAGCCGCGAGCGCAGCATGGGCATGAACATCGTGGGGACCATGAGCATGACGCCTTCGGGCAGGCGGTGGAGGCGGCCTCCGGAATAGATGTACGTTCCCTTGTGCTCCTCGTTCGTGGGGAGGAGCTCGTCCGCGAGGCCCACCCTCCTTATCAGGTCCACGGTCCAGTGCTTCTCCGGGAGGAAGCTGTCGGGCCCTGCCTCCACGGTAAAGGCGTCCACGACTTCCGTGCGGAGCTTTCCGCCTGGCTCGGGGTCCTTTTCGAGGACGCTGAAATCTATGCCCTTTTCCCTGAGGGCTACGGCGCAGGCCAGGCCGGCGATGCCGGCGCCGACTATCGCGACTTTCTTCATCGCCCGGTCCCGAGCCGGTCGGAAAGGATGGCCTTCAGGCCGGCGATGAAGGCGGGGTAGGAGTTGAGGGACGGTACCCGGGAAAAAGCGAGGCCCTTCGACTCTGCGTATGCTCTGTGGACGATGTCGATGTCGTAGAGCGTCTCCAGGTGGTCGCTCACGAACCCGATGGGTATCTCGACTATGGCCGACGCCTCCCGGCTGACCCGGTCGATGACTTCCTCCACGGAAGGGCCCATCCAGGGCTCGTCCGACCGGGGCGCGCTCTGCCATCCCAGGGCCCAGGCGGAAAGGCCCAGTTGCCCGGCTACGTAAGACGCCGTTTCCTCCACCTGGCCGGCATAGGGCTCGTCTTTACAAGAGACGGGCAGGCTGTGGGCGGAAAAGAGGTAAAAGGCGTCTTTCGGGCCGCCCTGGTCGCCTATCCTTTTCACCCACGCCTGCCTGAAAAGGGGCTCTTCATGCCAGCTGTGGATGAAAACCGTCTCCGGCCTGTAGGGCAAAAGGGGGACGTAGCGCTCCACGGCGCTCACATAGGCGCCGACCGTCTTCGACGTGTAGTAGGGTGACATGACGAAGAAGACGATCCGGTCCGTGCCCGACTTGTAGCACTCGTTTACCGCCTCCTCGAGGGTGGGGGAGGTGTACCTGAAAGCGCAGGCCACCGGGAGTCCCGTCGCATCGCTCAAGAGGGCAGCCTGCTCCTGCGTGATCGAGATCAGGGGCGAGGCGCCCCCTATGGCCATGTACCGTTGCCTGACCGCCTCCACTGCTTCCTTCGGCGCTTCCCTGCCCGAAAGGCGCATGAGGAAGAGGCCGGCCTCATCGATGGTCCGGGGCGCGCCGAAGTTGACGAGGAAGACCGCCGTCTTCATAGGTCCTCACCGGGGACTTCAGGAGCGCATTCGTGCACCGCCCGCACCAGGATGTCTACCTTTTCGACCGGCGTCTCCGGCAGGACCCCGTGGCCGAGGTTGAATACGTGGCCGCCCCTTCCCCCGGCCCTCCTTATGATGTCCGCCGCCCGCTCTTCTATGAAGGCGTCGGGGCCGAGGAGCGCCGCAGGGTCCAGGTTGCCCTGGATGGCGCGGTCGCGGCCTATGGTCTCCCACGCTTCGTCCAGGGGGAGGCGCCAGTCGACGCCTATGACGTCGCCGCCGGCCCGGCTCATGAGGTTGAGGAGGTGGCAGGTATCGACCCCGAAATGGATGGCGGGGACCGACCCGTCGAGGGACTCGAAGAGGCGCACCATGTGGTCCATCACGTATCTTTCGTAATCGGCCGCCGAAAGCGTCCCCACCCAGCTGTCGAAGACCTGCACCGCCCTGACGCCGGCTTCGATCTGGGCGGCCAGGCAGGCAGCGGAGAGGTCCGTGAGCTTCTCCATCAGAAGGCGGAAGGCATCGCCGTCTGCGTACATGAAGGCTTTCGTCGTCTGGTAGTGCTTCGAGGTGCCCCCTTCTATAAGGTAGGCGGCCAGCGTGAAAGGGGCGCCGGCAAAGCCGATAAGGGGGACCCTCCCCGAAAGGGCTGAAACCGCCGTCCTGATTGCGTGGGGGAGGTAAGGCAGGTCGGCCGCGGGGTCTACGGGCCGGAGCGCCTCGACGTCGCGCGCCGACCGGACGGGCCTCTCGACGACGGGCCCCGCGGCCTCGTCGAAATGGATTTCGACGCCCATTTTCTCCAGAGGCAGGAGTATGTCGGAGAAGATGATCGCCGCGTCCAGGTCGAACCGCAGGACCGGCTGGAGGGTGACCTCTGCGGCAAGCTCAGGCGTCTTGCACATCTCGACGAAGCTGTGCCTTTCCCGCATGGAGCGGTACTCCTCCATGTACCGGCCCGCCTGTCTCATGAGCCAGACAGGGGTACAGTCGGGCCGCTCCATTTTGCATGCCTTGAGGAACCGGTCGGATTTTGCCACGTGGGATAATTATAGCCTAAGAAGGCCGCTTTTTAAAGGGGTTCGGCGGCAGCGCCCGCAAGGCGACGCCGCCCGAACCCCCCCTTCCTTGCGTGTCACACCAGTCTCGTGACGTCTTCCGCGACCTTCGGGTAGTTCGTAAGCATCAGCGTGTCATGGCCGGGGAAAATGAGGTCCAGAGACGTGATGCCTCTCAGCTTGTCGTACGTTTTCATCCACCCGACCATATCCGTGATGAGACAGCTGGGGATGTCTTCTTTGAAGCTCCTCGCTATATGGGCGCAGTCGGAGGCGACTATGGCTTTGCCTTTTTCCGTGTTCACCACCACGGCCTGAAGGCCGACGGTGTGGCCCGGGGCAAGAATGACGTCGATCCCCGGCATGATGTTCGTGTCTCCGTCCACCAGTACGCCGCGGCCGGCCTTCACCAGGTCCGCAAGGGTCTTGTTCCCGTATGGGTCCGTAATTCCCGCAAACGGCGGCCTTTTCCCGATGGGGTTCTTTATCCAGAAGTCGAACTCCTTTTTCTGGACGTAGAACTTGGCATCCGGAAACGCTTTGGGGAACATCTCCACTCCGCCGACATGGTCAAAGTGGATATGGGTGATTATCACCTTTTTCACATTCGATTCGTTCGCGCCGACCCTCTTCAACATCTCCACAGGGTTCACGTAATTCTTGAGCTTTTTCTTCTCCGCCAGCGTCACCCCGGTGCCGGAGTCTACGACGACGATCTCATCCTTTGCCTTGATGGCCCAGATGTAATAATTTCTTTCGATCTCTTCGTCCCAGCCTTCGTTCCAGAGCAGCATGGCGAGCCTGCTCTTGAAAGGCCCGGCGTACTTGAGGGCATATATTTCATAATTGGGAGCCGGCTGCCTCGATGCCATGTTCTTCTTTTCCTTTGAAGGGGCCTTCCCTGTTGCATAGACGGGAGAAGGCGCGGCGCTGACCGCCGTCGTACCCAACACGAAGGCACCCGTTTTGAGAAAATCACGTCTTGAATAGCTCATTTCACTGTCCCCCCTTGAAGAATTTTTGTTGTTTCAAAGTCTCCCGGTGGCGAGCTTCACCTGCAATCATCACAGATTGTAACATTTGCTGTCCCGCCGGTCGACAGGAATTTGTATATAAGTGGGGACATTTCTTCCCGTTGAAGCCGGCCCCGTATAATGGCATGATATTAGGCTATGGGAAGCAGGCTGGGATTTACGGGCGACCTGGCGACCACAGCCATGGGGATCATGCCCCACGATTCGGTGGCCGCCTCCCTCGATGCCGCCCTTGCCCTGGACATCCCTTTCTGGCCCCAGCTCCCGAGGGTGTCCTTTCGCGAGGACATGTACGTCCAGGCCATGGAGAACTTCCCCGGCGTAGTGATCGATGAGGAAAACAGGCGGATATACGTGGAC
>JBEKOT010000130.1:0-6132 GCA_049521495.1 Syntrophorhabdales bacterium
GTGCTCCTGAGATACGGGAAAATGAAGCCGCCACAGGCGGCGCACCATCTGGGCTCACCGGCCGTTGACTATGTTATGCGCCACATAAAGTTGAGGACTTCCCATCAAGGTCCTATATTTAATGGGTATTCCTGGAGATGATACTGCTGAAAGAATGATGGCCTAAAGGCACGATGGCGAAGATGGATCACCGTATCCGTTCCTCTCTGGTCGAGAGATATGCGAAAGAGTTGGAGGAGGTAACCTGCTACACAAGAAATAGGGCCGGGCCGAACTCATAGACAGTATATTTTCGATGCCAGGTAGCCGGCGAAATCTGCGGGCCTGTATCGTAAAGATGATGGGGAGAGTATTATGCGCAAACGGATAATGAGTCGAAGCTCGAAGGAGTCCCTACCTACCGATCAGGGCTGGGTGGATTTGGAGCGTCTCGCGCAGGTCGAGATCACGTCGGAGGAGGCGGGACACCCCGTGGAGTCGGCGCTCACAGCGGGCGGCGGGCCGGGCTGGCTGGCTGGTGCTGCCGGGGAACAGACGATTCGACTGGTGTTCGACGAGCCGCTGCCAATCAGGAAAATTCAAATAGTATTCGAGGAAGAAACGAAGAAGCGGACCCAGGAGTTTGTGCTGCGATGGTCCGGGGATGCCGGTCGATCTTTTCGGGAGATTCTGCGCCAGCAGTACACTTTTAGCCCGGGCGGCACTACATGCGAGGTCGAAGAGTACGACGTCGCTCTGAATGGCGTGACGGTGCTCGAGCTGAGGGTTATACCGGACATAAGCGGGGGAGATGCCCGGGCGTCGTTGGCCCGGCTGCGGCTTGCGTGACTCCGGGCCATTTTCAACCCCATTTTAAGCCTCAAACGGCCGGCCGGCCTTTGATTTTGGCCTGCCCCTGTGGTACAATGTGGGCACTATGGTAGGGAATTTACTCAAAAAAATAATCGGCACTAAGAACGAGCGGGAGCTGAAAAGGATCGCGCCTCGCATCGAGGAGATCAATGGCTTCGAGGAAAGGATGCGCTCCTTCTCTGACGAGCAGCTTAAGGGGGTTACGCCCCTTCTAAGGGAGCGGCTCGGCAACGGGGAAGAGCTCGATTCGCTCCTGCCCGAGGCCTTTGCAGCCGTGAGAGAAGCCGCGAGAAGGACGATCAACATGCGCCACTTCGATGTCCAGCTCGTCGGGGGCATAGTGCTCCATGAGGGGAAGATCGCCGAGATGGCGACCGGCGAGGGCAAGACCCTTGTGGCAACCCTTTCCGTCTACCTCAATGCTCTTGGTGGAGAGGGCGTCCACGTGGTTACGGTGAACGACTATCTCGCAAAGCGGGATGCAGAATGGATGGGACCTATCTATTCCTTTCTCGGCATTTCGGTGGGCGTTGTAGTGCACGGTCTCGACGACCCGGAACGCAAGGAGGCCTACGCCTGTGATGTAACATACGGCACGAACAACGAGTTCGGCTTCGATTATCTCAGAGACAACATGAAATATTCCCTGGACGAATTCGTCCAGAGGCCGTTCAACTACGCGATTGTCGACGAGGTCGACAGCATCCTCATAGACGAGGCCAGGACGCCCCTCATCATATCGGGTCCAGCCGAGGAGTCCACCGACAAATACTACAAGATCAACAGGCTCATCTACCAGCTCAAGAAGGAGGCGGATTTCAAGGTGGATGAGAAGGCCAAGAGCGCCTATCTCACGGAAGAAGGCGTGGCGAAGATCGAAAGGATCCTGAAGGTCGACAACCTGTACGATCCGAAGTACGTCGAGTTCCTCCACCACATCAATCAGGCCCTGAAGGCGCATCACCTCTTCGCCAGGGACGTCGATTATATCGTGAAGGACGGCCAAGTCATTATCGTCGATGAATTTACGGGCAGGCTTATGCCTGGAAGACGGTTCAGCGACGGCCTCCACCAGGCCTTGGAGGCGAAGGAGAACGTCAAGATCGAGCGGGAGAACCAGACGCTCGCCACCGTGACCTTCCAGAACTACTTCCGCATGTACGCAAAGCTCGCGGGCATGACGGGCACGGCAGACACGGAGGCGATGGAGTTCAGGAAGATATACAACCTGGACGTCGTGGTAATCCCCACCAACCGGTCTCTTATAAGGACGAACTTTCCCGACGTAGTGTACAGGACCGAGCGGGAGAAGTTCAAGGCCGTCGTCGGCGAGATCGACGATCTTTACAAAAGGGGAAAGCCGGTTCTGGTGGGAACTCTCTCTATAGATAAATCGGAGCGGCTGTCCGAGATGCTCAAGAGAAAGGGCATACCTCATCATGTTCTTAATGCGAAGATCCACGAACGGGAGGCTGAGATCGTCGCACAGGCCGGAAGGTACAAGGCAATCACCATCTCGACGAACATGGCCGGAAGGGGGACGGACATACTCCTTGGCGGCAACCCCGCTTTCCTGGCCCGCATGCTGGCGAAGGGCAAGGAGGACAAGGAGACTTGCACAGCCGCCCTCGAAGAAGCCAGACAAATCTGCGAGAAGGAGAAGGCGCAGGTCATTGCGGAAGGAGGGCTCCACATCCTCGGGACGGAACGGCACGAATCGCGCAGGATCGACAACCAGCTGCGGGGCCGCTCCGGAAGGCAGGGCGACCCTGGCTCATCGCGGTTCTATGTCTCCCTCGAGGACGAGATCATGCGCATCTTCGGCTCCGACCGCATTTCGCCCCTCCTCGGCAAGCTGGGCATGGAAGAGGACATGCCTATAGAGCACCGCCTGATCACGAAGGCCATAGAGAACGCCCAGACCAGGGTGGAGGCGCACAACTTCGACATACGAAAGTACCTCCTCGAATACGACAACGTGATGAACAAGCAGCGCGAGACCGTCTACGGCATGCGCAAGGAGATTATCAACGACGGCGACATGAGGGAGCGCATAGTCGACCTCGTTGACGAGATAATAGAGGGCTTCGCGAACGAGTATGCGCCTGAGAAGGTCTACCCGGAGGAATGGGACATCGCCTCCCTCAAGAACCGGACCTACGAAACCTTTTTCTTCCACATCGACATCGGCGATCTTGACTTCAAGTCGATCACCCAGGCGGGTCTTGTCGAGAAGGTAAGGACGGCGGTGCTATCCGCGTACGAGGCAAAAGAGAAGGAATTCGGCGAGGTGCTCCGGAACATAGAGCAATACCTTGCCCTGAGCTCCCTGGACGGCCATTGGAAGGAGCACCTCCTTTCGCTCGACCACCTGAGGGAGGGCATCGGCCTTCGAGGCTACGGACAGAAGGACCCCTTAAGGGAATACCAGAGGGAGAGCTTCGACCTTTTCCTCGATATGCTGGACAGGGTCAATCAAGATACGGTGCAGAAGGTTTTTGCCATCCAGCCCGCCAGGCATGAAGATATGAAGCCGGAGGGACCGGTGATTTTCTTTAACAGGGGCGAAGAAGAAACACCCGCCCAGTCGGGGCGCAAGACAGGCAGAAACGACCCCTGTCCGTGCGGGAGCGGCAGGAAGTACAAGAAGTGCTGCGGCAGAGGTTGATCTATTGAAGGGCGTACGGTTCTCAGGCGTAGCGTCGGGGATTAAGGCCGAAGGGCTCGACCTCGGTCTCGTCTCTTTTCGGGAGGCCGTGCCCGTCGCCGTCCTCTATACGCGCAACAAGGTCAAGGCGGCCCACATCCTTTACAATAAGAGCAAAGCCGCCGCCCGGGTGCGCGCCCTCCTGGTGAACAGCGGATGCGCCAACGCCTGCACGGGTCGCGAGGGGGTGGAAGACCTCTCGGTCATAGCGGGGCGGCTCGCAGGCCATCTCGGCATAGCAAAGAAAGAGGTCCTCTTTGCCTCGACAGGGGTAATCGGCAGGCGTCTTCCGGTGGAAAAGGTCGTTGCCGCTCTGCCGGGGCTCTTAGCCGGGCTTCACGAGGAAAACCTCGGTATCTTCGCCCGTTCCATAATGACGACCGATACGTACCCGAAAATCGTAGAGGAGACCTTGCCGGGCGGGGCGCATCGCCTTGCGGGCGTCGCGAAGGGCGCCGGCATGATGAACCCGCTTTTTGCAACGATGCTCGCCTTTGTCTTTACCGACTACCCCATCGATGGCGGCAGGCTCCGCCGGCTTTTGCCGGCCCTCGGCAGGCAGAGCTTCGAGCGCATCAGCGTTGACGGAGATACAAGCACTAACGACACGGTCATGGTCTTTTCCGGCGGCGAGGACCGAGACGCCGACGTCGGTCCTTTCAGGCGTGTCCTCTCGAGCGTTATGAAGGCCCTCTCGCTCCTCATCGTCAGGGACGGGGAGGGGGCCACTAAAGTCGTCCATATCACCGTGAAAGGGGCGAGGCAAAAGGCGCAGGCCGAGAGCATAGCCCGCAGAATTGCCGTTTCCCCCCTTGTCAAAACTGCTTTCTTCGGGTGCGATCCCAACTGGGGCCGGATCATCGCTGCAGCCGGAGACGCTGGCGTGCCTCTCGATCCGGCCAAGGTCGAGATCGCTATTCAGGGGCAGGTGCTTGCGCGGGGAGGGGTCGAGATGCCCTTTTCCGAGGACCGGCTAAAACAGCTGATGGATAAACGCGAGATCGAGCTTGTAGTCGACCTCCACGTAGGCAGGGCCGGCTACGACATTTACACGTGCGACCTAACGTATGACTACGTCAAGATAAACGCCTCCTACCGCACCTGAAGGTTTGCGCTCAAATCCGTCTCCTTTGCCTCGCAGCCTCGTAGGCCGATGCGGCAAAGGCGGATGCCACGTTTAAAGATGAAAAAGCAGCGGTCGTCGGTATCTTAAGGAGGAGGTCGCACCTCTCCCTGGTGAGCCTTTTGAGCCCTTCCTCGCCGCCGAAGACCAGGCACAGGGGGACCGTAAGGTCTGCCTTGTAAAGGTCCATGTCCGCCCTCTCGTCGAGGCCGAAGCAAAAAACGTTCCTTTTCTTGAGTTCTTCTATGTGCCGGGCCAGGTTCGCCACGCGGCTTATCCTGATGTGCTCGATCCCCCCCCTTGCGACGTTGATGACCGTACCGGTCACGCTGCACGCCTTATCGCGAGGGATGAAAAGGGCGTCGAGGCCGAAACATGCTGCAGTCCTGATCACATTGCCCAGGTTCTGCGGGTCGTACACGCCGTCAAAAGCCGCAAAGAACGGTTTCCCGAGGGAATGCACCTCTCCGAGGAGCGCGTCCGGGTCGGCATAGGTGAATTCCTCGGTCTCAAGGCAGATGTGTGATCTTACTTCCCTGAACCGCCTCCGGAACTGCTCCCCAGAGACAACCCGCACCGACACCCCGGCCTTTCTTGCCTCCTCTATGGCCCCCGCAGACGCCCCCTCGTGCCCCGCCTCGACCCAGAGCCTTGCGGCCCTCTCAGGATGGGCTCGCAGCTGCTCGATAATGCTATTCCTGTTGGCCAGATAGGGCATCGGCTATCTGTTCCTCCACAAAGGCGAGCGTTTCCACGGGGTCTTTCGCGGCAAGCACGGTCCGCCCAAGCACGATATAGGTCGCCCCTTTCCGGATCGCCTCGCCAGGCCCGGCGGTCCTTTTCTGGTCGTCCTTCGTATCCGAGATTCTCACGCCCGGCGTAACGATTACGAACTCCGTACCGCACGACTCCCTTATCAGGTCTATCTCCTGACCTGAAGCAACGACCCCGTCCAGACCAGCCTCTTTCGCTAGAAGAGCGAGGCGTCTTGTAAGCTCCCTCGGCGACATCCCGATGCCCATCCTCTTCAATTCCGCGTCATCGATACTCGTGAGCACGGTAACGGCAATAATGACGGGCCGTCTGACCGCTTGAGTTCCTGCTGCCTCTTCGACGGCCTCTCTCGCCTGGGCCATCATGGCAAAACCGCCTGAGGCATGGACGTTGAACATGTCGACGCCCAGCTTTGCAGCCTCGACGGCCGCCTTCGAGACCGTATTGGGGATATCGTGGTATTTCAGGTCAAGGAAAACCTTTGCTCCCCGGTCCTTCAGGAAATCTACGATCTTGGGGCCGCAATGCGTGAAGAGCTGCTTGCCCACTTTGAACATGCCCACGTGCCCTCCAAATCGGGAGACCAGTTCCTGTGCCTCGCGGAAGTTCTCGACGTCAAGGGCCAGGATCATCCTTTCCTTCGCGTTCATATCTTCCACCTCAAGCTCGATTGGGA
>JBEKOT010000131.1:0-9716 GCA_049521495.1 Syntrophorhabdales bacterium
GTCATCTTGGCAGAGCTGAGAATGGCGTACATGGCGGGGATTTCCTCAACCTCCGCGTGGCCTGACGGAACCCATACGAAGCCGAGGCCTTTCCCTGCCCTGTTCAATTTGAAGCTTCTGGTTGGTGAAACGACTTTGATGACGACTTCCGCGTTGGCCGGACAAGTCCCGGTTATTACCGAGGTCTGATAAGGTTTCGAGAAAAGCGACCTCTCCAGTACCTTCGGTTCGATCTTCCATGCCAGGCCGCCGGGCGATCCGGCGAAAGCCGCTGTTCCGGAAACGGCCGTTGCCAGAACGAGAGACAGGATGCCTATTGCAGGCAGATGCATCAGTGCCCGCCTCCGGTAGCGAAGCTGATCGGGTTGCCCGGTGTTACGAGCAAATCGAAGAGCATCTTCACCATTACGGCCAACACGATGATGGCCAGGAGGATGCGCAACTGCTCTCCCCGGAGCCGCTTCCCCACCCGGGCACCGACCTGGGCACCGATGGATGAGCCGAAAAAAAGCACGACGACGAGGACCAGATCGACCGTATGGTTTCGAATAGCCTGTTGAATGGTGACGTTGATGGAGGTAAGCACGATCTGGAACAGGTCGGTGCCGATAGCGACGATCGTCGGCATCCCGAGGATGTAGATCATCGAGGGAACCATGATAAACCCACCACCCACTCCCATGACGGCCGCCAGGACGCCTACGAATGCTCCTAGAAGAAACGGGAAGATAACCGAGGTTGTCATGTGCGATTTTTCGAAGGTCATCTGCCACGGGAGTTTCGTAGCGAGCTTTTTGAAGCCCGACTCCTCGGGTTCCAGGGCAGTGGTATACTCTCTAACGTTGCTTTTACGCCTCAAGGCGTTCAGACTCTCGATGAACATGAAAGAACCGATGACCCCGAGAATTACCACGTAGACCAGCTTGATCACGAAATCGACCTCGCCCAGGGCCGAGAGCGCTTTGATGATTTGCACGCCCAGGGACCCGCCTGCAATCCCGCCTAAAAGCATTACGAGGCCCATCTTAAAGTCGACGTTGCCCATCCGACTGTGGGTGTAAGCGCCTGAAGAGGCGGCGGCCACGATCTGATTGGAATCGCTTGCAGCCGCGACGGTAGGAGGTATTCCGGCGAAAATAAGAAGAGGGGTCAAGAGGAAGCCGCCGCCGACACCGAACAAACCGGAAAGAAAACCGACCAGGCCACCCAGACCCACAACAAGAAAGAGGTTGATGCTCACGTGGGCAATGGGCAAATAAATATTCATCCTGCCCTCTTATTGGAGCTTTTTAGGGTTCGTCCGTCCTGCGTAGGGAATTCGGAGACGGGATGATATCGATACATTATACCTGTTCCGGACTCTGGGACCCCCGATGACTATCACATAATATGTGCAGCGAAGCAGGCAAGTCAATTCATTAATTGTTATGACATCCATAAGTTTTCTCGGCGAATATACCGGCGAACTATCAAGCGGGGCTTATACATGTCATAAGAATTACTCACTTGACATGAGACCGATTAACCTGAATATTGTAGTGTAAAAGCCATCGACAAGCATGGCGAGGAGGGAAAATGACTAGAATTGGTGAACGTCTGATCGAGTCAGCGAAAGGCGCCTTCCTTTTTGCCGCAGCATTTCTCATGTCCAGCATCGGTCAATTTATGAGAAAGGGCTTACGGAAATGAGTCGTTTTTGAGAAAAGCCGCACCGCATACCGAAATCACCAGCTGCTTGTGCTCTCACGCCCTCGTATACGAGTGCTTTGAGGGGCAATCGGCTGAAAAAGCGCCCGGGGTTCTCAGATGGACGTAATCAGGCTCACGGCTGGAACGGAGGGAGACTTTGCCGGGGAGGTCTTGACGGAGACCTCTCAGAACCTCGCTCTATGCTACCAGTGCGGCAACTGCACCGCAGGATGCCCCTACACCGAGTTTTTCGACTATCCCGTCAATCAGGTCATGCGCCTTATCCAAATGGGTATGAGGGAAACCGTGATGTCTTCCAGGGCCATCTGGCTCTGCGCGACTTGCGAGACATGCACTACAAGGTGCCCCTGCGAGATCGATGTGGCATGCATCATGGACTACCTGAGGGCAAGGGCATACAGGGAGAGTAGATACACGGAGAAGGAGATCAAGATCTTCTACGAGGCCTTTTTGTCCTCTTTGAAGAGTCACGGGCGGATCTTCGAGCCGGGCATCCTAATGCGCTATAATATAGCCTCAGGGCATCTTTTTACCGATGCAGACCTCGGAACGAAGGTCGCCAGGAAGAAATTGATCCGCCTCCTGCCACGCAACATCAAAGGCAAACGAGAGATGGCGAAAATTTTCAGTAAGTTCGCTGAAAAAAGAGCAAAATGAAGGAGTATGCCTACTATCAGGGATGTTCGCTGGAAGGAACGGCCAGCGCCTACGACAGGTCGATCAGGCTCGTCATGAAGAGCCTGGGGGTGACAATTATGGAACCGCCGGACTGGAGCTGTTGCGGCTCCACGCCGGCACACGCCTTCGACCACCTCCTCGCCGCTGCGCTTTGCGCCCGCAACCTCGCCATAGTTGAGTCCATGGGCGCGAGCGCCCTTATGACGCCCTGCCCTTCCTGCCTCTCTGCCTTCAAGAAGGCCCAAGCAAGGATGGCCGGGAACGAGCTCTTCAGGAAGGACGTGAACGATCTCCTCGAGACCCCTTACAACGGCACGGTAACGGCTAAATCCGCCCTCCAGGTGCTCTACGAGGACATCGGACCGGAAGAGGCAGCCGGGCCCGTAACGATTGACCTTGCCGGCTTACGGATCGCCCCTTACTACGGCTGCATCCTCAACAGACCCCCGAAGATCGCCGCTTTCGACGACCCCGAGAACCCTGTCTCTATGGACCGGCTGCTCACCGCCATAGGCGCGGAAGTTGTCGATTTCGCCTTCAAGGTCGAGTGCTGCGGGGCCGCCTTCGGCGTCCCGAAAAGGGATATTGTCTTAAGCCTCACGGCGAAGGTCCTCTCCATGGCGCTCGATGCAGGGGCCAACTGTATAGCAGTCGCCTGCCCCCTCTGCCAGCAGAACCTCGATCTTCGGCAGTCCCAGGTCAATAGATCGCTCGGAACGTCTTTCGCGGTGCCGGTCCTCTACTTCTCACAGATAATGGGCCTTGCGTATGGCTACACGCCGAAGGAGGTCGGGCTTACGAAGAACATAATCAGCGCAGATGCCCTGATCTCCCCCTCACGGCCGGCAAAAAAGCAAGGAGTCGGCTCCGGATGAGGTTTGTCGTCTGCAATTACGGTGGCAGGGTGGAAGGAGCGCGGTATAAATGAGAGTAGGCGTCTTCATATGCCACTGCGGCAACAATATCGCAGGGACGGTTGATGTGGCCCGCGTGGCTGCGGAGACCCGTATGCTCCCGGGCGTCGTATATGCAACGGATTACATGTATACGTGCTCGGAGCCCGGACAGGCCGAGATCAAGAAGGCGATCAGGGATGAAGGTCTCAGCCGGGTCGTCGTCGCCGCTTGTTCGCCAAGGATGCATGAGGTGACCTTCAGGCGGACCGTAGAAAAGGCAGGACTTAACCGCTATTTGTTTGAGATGGCGAACATCAGGGAGCACTGCTCCTGGATAGGGGAGGACAGGGAAGAGAACACCAGGAAGGCCGTCGAGACGGTCCGCATGGCCGTCGCCAAGGTTATCCGGAACAAACCCCTCGTCTCTTCTTCCTTTCCGGTAAAAAAGAGGGTCCTCGTGATCGGCGCAGGTGTTGCGGGCATGCAGGCGGCCCTCGATTGCGCTGACGGAGGACTGGAGACGGTGGTCGTCGAGAAGAGCCCGAGCATCGGCGGCATGATGGCGCGCCTCGACAAGACCTTCCCGACTATAGACTGCTCGATCTGCATCCTGGGACCCAAGATGGTCGATGTGGCCCAGCACGAGCTGATCAGCCTCCACGCCTATTCCGAGATAGAGGATATCAAGGGCTACGTGGGCAACTACGAGGTAAAGGTCCGCAAGAAGGCGACCTACGTCGACTGGTCGAAGTGCACGGGCTGCGGTGAATGCATGGAAAAGTGCCCCGGTAAGAATGCCTATGATCATTTCAACTACGGTGTTGCGCCGACGAAGGCGATCAACATACCCTTTCCCCAGGCGATCCCGAAGAAGGCCAGGATAGACCGGGAGTTTTGCAGGCAGTTTATTAAAGGCAAGTGCGGCGTCTGTGCCAAGGTCTGCCCGACAAAAGCCATCGACTACGAGATGGCGGACGAGTTCGTTACCGAAGAGGTGGGCGCCATCATCGTTGCAACAGGGTACGGCCTCCTCGGCCAGGAGAAACTCCCCGAGTACGGAGCGGGCCGCTATCCGGACATTATCTCCGGCATCCAGTACGAAAGGCTGCTCAACGCATCCGGCCCAACCCAGGGCCACATCCTGAGACCTTCCGACGGCGCCGAGCCGAAGTCGGTCGTCTTCATCTCGTGCGCCGGCTCCAGGGACAGGTCGATAGGCGTGCCTTACTGCTCCAACTTCTGCTGCATGTATATCGCCAAGCAGGCGATCCTTACGAAGGACCACATCCCCGATTCCCGGTCCTACGTCTTCTACATGGATATAAGGGCGTCGGGCAAGGGCTACGACGAATTCACACGCCGCGCCCAGGAGGAGTACGGCGTGCGTTACATCCGCGGAAGGGTCTCGCGCATCTACCCGAAGGGTAAAAAGATGGTCGTCAAAGGGGCGGACACGCTCTTAGGCGCCCAGGTCGAGGTAGAGGCGGACCTCGTCGTCCTTGCAACGGCTGCCGTGGCGGCGCCGGGCGCTGCAGAGCTGGCGGAGAAGCTTCATATTTCGTACGACACGAACGGTTTTTATGTGGAAAGCCATCCGAAGCTGAGGCCCGTAGAGACGAATACGGCCGGCGTCTACCTTGCGGGCGCGGCCCAGGGGCCTAAAGATATACCCGCATCCGTCGGCCAGGGGAGCGCCGCTGCCGCGAAGGTCCTCTCGCTCCTTTCGAAGGAGATGCTCGAGTCCGATCCGGTCATCGCGCGCGTCAACACGTCGGCCTGCGTCGGCTGCCTGAAATGCATGAAGACATGCCCCTTTCAGGCAATCAAGGAAGAGAGCCTTCGGGGAAAAACCGTCGCTTCCGTAATCGAGACGGTCTGCGCGGGATGCGGCGTCTGCGCTTCTACATGTCCATGCGGCGCCATACAGCTCTCCCACTTTACCGATAACCAGATCCTCGCGGAGGTAAACGCCCTATGCAGGATCTAGCGGCTAAAAAACTTCGCATCGTTGCTTTTCTCTGCAACTGGTGCTCTTACGGCGGCGCCGATACCGCGGGTGTGGCCCGCCTGAAGCAGCCGACGGACCTGCGCATCATAAGGGTGCCATGTTCCGGAAGGGTCGATCCGCTCTTCGTGGTAAGGGCCCTTCTTTCGGGCGCGGACGGCATCCTTGTCTCCGGCTGCCACCCACGGGACTGCCATTACTCGGAGGGCAATTTCTACGCGAGACGGAGACTCGAGATGCTGAAGCGGTTCCTGCCTTTTGTAGGTATCGACGCGCGCAGGTTCCACTACACGTGGGTGTCCGCATCCGAGGGTGAGAGGTGGCAGCGGACCGTGATAGATTTTACGAGGCAGGTCCACGAGCTGGGACCTATCGACGAAGGACGGGAAAAACATGCGCCGTTAACCGGGCCGGCCTCGGCTTTAGCGGCCAAACAGGCGGAGCCGTTGCTCTTTACAAATGAAGACCTTGAGACGCTCAAGAAAACCGTATCCGATGCCCTTTCCAGGGTCGATGTCGTCATCGCTTACGGGCGGGGGTTCGACCCCCTTCATGCCGCGCCTTCCTTCATCGAGAGACCGCAAGGGGCGGACGGCCTGGTATTCTCACCCCTGTGCGAGCAGAACCTTGCCTCGTACCTTACCCGGCTCAATAACAAAAAGGTCGGCGTTGTCGTCAAAGGGTGCGATTCCAGGACGGTCGTCCAGCTTCTCCAGGAAGGGCTTATAAAAAGAGAAAACCTTTTCGTCATCGGCATCCCCTGCAACGGCGTCGTGAGCGTCGCCGCAGCCCTCCGCAACGGGAAGGTCCTTTCCATCGCCTTCACGGAAGGATCGATGGTAGCCGCTACGGACAAGGGCGAGAATCGGATCGCCCTTAACGATATCCTCCAGGACAAGTGCGGAAGCTGCCGTCACCCGACACCCCTCGTTTACGACGTGCTCGTCGGCGGCCCGGTCGAGGCTACGAAGGACGCCCCGTCAGCTTACGAAGACGTGAGGGTCATCGAGAACATGCCTCTTTCCGAGCGGCTGGCATACTGGGAAAGGGAGCTGGGACGATGCATACGCTGCTACGCGTGCCGCAACGCCTGCCCTTTGTGCGTCTGCCGGGAGAGCTGCATAGCGGAGACGCGGGACCCCCACTGGATGACCCAGGAAACGACCGCTTCAGAAAAGATGATGTTCCACATGATACACACGCTGCACCTCGCGGGCCGCTGTACGGAGTGCGGTGAGTGCGAGCGCGCCTGTCCCATGGGCATCTCCCTCATGACGCTGAAGAAGAAGATCAACATGGATATGCTGGAACTCTTTGGCTACGTGGCGGGCACCGACCCCGCCGGAAAACCGCCCCTTCTAACGTTCAAGGTGGACGAAGAGCGCCTCGAGGAGCACAAGGTCTGATGAGGAAGGCAGCCTATCTTGCAAAAGAGCGATGGAAGGAATTCGTCCGGGCCCTCTCGGGTCGCGGCGAGGTTTACGCCCCCTGCAAGGAAGGGGAAGCGATCGCCTTTCGGCGTCTGTTGCCCGAGGAAACGCCCTGCCTTGACGGACCGGCCGTATGCGCGCCAAAGGCAATCATTTACCACCAGAGTGAAGCGCTCTTCACCTTTGATTTCAGGAAAGACCCCGCGGCACCGGATAAAGCGGCCGTCGTGCTCCGGGCCGAGACGGAGGCGCCCCCTGCAATAATCCTGTGCGACCGCCCCTGCGACGCCAAAGGCTTCACCATCATAGACCGCGTCTTTCTAGACGTCGATCCCTATTATAGGGAGCGCCGGGAAAAGACTACCATTATCACCCTTACCTGTGACACGACGTACGCCGGTTGCTTCTGCACCTCTGTCGGCGGCGGCCCCTGCGATGCTGCGGGCTCTGACGTCCTCCTCACGGACATCGGTCACGGCTACTACGTCGAGGTTCTTACGGACAAGGGCGCAGAAGCGCTTAATGGGACGGCCCTGGAGGAAGGGGCGCCTTATAGCAAGGAGGCGGAGGAAAGGCGAACCGCCTCAAAAGAAGCCCTCAAACCGGTCTTTTCCGGCGGCGGGGAAATCAGGCTTGTTTCGGTACAGGACGCCTTCTGGGAAGAGGTCTCCCAGAGGTGTCTGGGCTGCGGCGCCTGCACCTACCTTTGCCCGACGTGCTACTGCTTCAACATCACGGACGAGCAGGGCGTGAACGCAGGAGAGCGCATAAGGAGCTGGGACTCATGCATGTTCACCCACTTCACGCTGGAGGCCAGCGGACACAACCCCCGGTCGCATAAATGGCAAAGATTCAGGAACAGGGTAGCCCATAAATTCGTCCACTACCCGGAAAAGTACGGCGAACCGGCCTGCACGGGTTGCGGCCGCTGCATCCGCCTCTGCCCGGCCTCCATTGCGATAAGCGCTACCGTGGCAGAGCTGGCTGCATCGCCTTAAGGAGGATCATGGCCGTCAGCAACCCTTACCTTCCCGATCTCGCAACGGTCGTCGAGATCGTCGACGAGACACCAACCATAAAATCGCTCAAGGTAGTCCTGAACGACCGGGAAAAGATGGCCGGCTTCACCTTCGAGCCCGGCCAGGTAGCCCAGCTTTCCGTCTTCGGGGTAGGAGAATCGACATTCGTCATCAATTCTCCCCCTACCCGCAAGGACTATCTCCAGTTGAGCGTCATGAAGGCGGGCGAGGTCACATCCGCGATCCACGAGCTTTCCGTCGGCGACCAGGTAGGCGTGCGAGCGCCGCTGGGCAACTGGTTCCCCTATGGCCAGATGAAAGGGAAGAAGGTGCTCTTCATAGGAGGCGGGATCGGGCTCGCTCCCCTTCGGACGCTCATCCTCTTCATCCTCGACAATCGGGCCGACTATGGCGATATCTCGATTATTTACGGCGCCAGGAGCTACGCCGACCTCTGCTACAAACAGGACCTGGAGGACTGGGGGAGGCGGGACGATATAAATCTCATACTCACCGTCGACGCGGGCTCTCCGGGCCCGCCGATCCGGGAAGGCTTCGTCCCCGCGGTCCTCGCCGATGCGGCCCCCGGTCCGGACGACACGGTCGCTGTCACCTGCGGACCGCCTATCATGATCAAGTACGTCCTGGAAAACCTCGAGAGACTGGGTTTCGGGGACAACGAGATCATTACCACCCTGGAGGCGCGCATGAAGTGCGGGATAGGGTTGTGCGGCAGGTGCAACATAGGCGGCAGTTACATCTGCAAGGACGGACCCGTCTTTGCCCTTGCCCGGCTCAAGGCCCTCGGGTTCGAGATCTGAATTTCGCACGCTGCCTTTCAGAAGCGGACAACCGCGGGCATTGCTTTTGCCTGATCACTGAAAGCCGACGGGAGGGAACTCCTCCACCTACAGAAAAACCGGTAAACATGCGATGAGTGAGGACGCGGTCCTAGCAGCGATTAGCCGGCTGCTCCTTAGGAGGGTGTCCCCCCGCCCCGGCATAAGGGAAGGGGGACACCGCACCGGATCAGATCCCTAGAATGCGTAAACCCATTTCAGCCAGAACTTGTCGCCCTCCGGGTGGTTCTGCGCGTATATATCCCTCTGGTACTTAAAGGTGAGGCAGCCATGGGGTATATTGAGACTGATGGCAGGACCGATGGAAAGCTCCTTGCCCATCACGCCGGTAGCCAGGCCCGTGAGAGGATCGATGGCCGTACTGCCGAACTGCTTGTCGTTCGTCGTCTGCCACAGGAAGTAGCCGTTCGCGCCGATGGCCCAGTTCTTGTTGATATGATAGCCGATGAGATAGTCTGCAGAGAATTCCTGGCCGGAGACATAGCTCGTCGCGGTGTTGACCGTATTGATCCAGTACATGAGCTTTGCAGAGAGCTCAAACCCTGGAATGAAGGAGTTCTTGTCGCCTATGTAAGTGAACGCCCACAGGGGGTTGAAGGACCAGTAGTTCCTGCCGAGGTTCGAGGGGTTGGCAACGAAAGTGCGGCTGCTGCTGCCGCCTAACTGGGCTGCACTCACTCCTTGATAAGATCCCGTAGGCGCTACGAAGTCTATCGCAAAGATGTGATGGAAGACGGGAGACGGATGCCAGGCTATGCCTGCCCCAGCCTCGATGTCCCCGAGGGTAGTAGACGATGCAGGGAAGCCCGGGCCGTACGCCGTGCCGCCGCCGGGCAGATTGACCATGTTGCTCGCATGAACATTGCCGAAGGGAACAATCGCATGGATGACCAGATCGCCGCCCATGAGCTTTACCTTAGTCACCCTGACGAAACGCATTGCATCGACCAGGACGTTGATGTCGGTATTGACCTTAGTACCCCCGGTAGGATAGAACGTTGCGTTGCGGCCGGCGTTGTCCTTGAGCTGGCCGATATTGTAGTCGACGAGATAATTGATGAATATGTTCGTCCCGGCCGGAGGCAGGGCGCCCGCCATGAAGTCCTCGTTGCCGCCTG
>JBEKOT010000132.1:0-6437 GCA_049521495.1 Syntrophorhabdales bacterium
AAAGCTCGAACAAATGGGCCAGGAACACTAGAGCAATTGCGAGGACCGTGACAGTTCTCGTTCTTGCAGTCATCATCGTCGGAATGTCCATAACCCCGGTTCTCGCAAGGGATGACAGAGGATACCATGGGCGCGGACGCCACGGCCACCCATACCACGGACCCCGGGGATACTACGCACCAGGGTACTACCCGGCACCTGGCTATGGGCCGCCCCCTCCGCCGGTTGTATACGCCCCGCCGCCCCCTCCGCCGGGCATCAACTTAGTCTTCCCTATACATATCCGTTAGACCGGGACCCATGCCCGGTCAGCGGCGGGATCGGGGCAGAACAGGGGTTCACGGTATACTGTTGCCCGTGCCCTGTTTTGCCCGGGGGCAATGAACCTGGGGAGATGCCATCTCCCGGCCCTTTCCGGCGGGACACAGCTCCAGGGGGGTGTTACTTCGTCTACGCCTCCTGTAGGGCCTCGATCGTGTTGAAGCGTTTATCCACAATGCCTTGAAGCTCCTCCAGGTCCGCCTTTTCGAGGTGGGCGAATTTCTTCAGGAGCTTCGTATATGCCGTGACCGGTTTGGGCCTGTCACGATATCGAGAGACGCATCTATCGGATATCCCCAGCCGAGTATGCAGGGGCTGAGGATATGGAGATACGACATGCCGTCCTTCACGGCCATCGCCTTCAACAGCTTATTCAGAAGATCTTCAGGGTAGCCTATGACCGCCGTCGCCACGTAGGCAATATCGTGGGCCGCCATGATGAGGGGCACGTTCTTGGAGGACATCTTTTTCCCCTTCCGCCTGCCCATGGCCGGCGTCGTGGTCGTCCATCCTCCGAAGGGTGTCGTGCTGCTCCTCTGGATGCCCGTATTCATATAGCCTTCGTTGTCATAGCATATGAAGATGATATTCTCGTTCCTCTCGGCAGCCCCCGAGAGCGGCTGAAAGCCGACGTCCGTAGCGCACCCGTCGCCCACGAAGGCCACGCACCGCACGTCCTTGCCCATTTTCCGGTAATACCTCTTGACGCCGGTCATGGTGGAAGGCACGCTGGTCATGTTCGACATATGGCTCGGAATACTGATCATCGTCCTCGTTCCCATACCGTTCAGGACATTGGTTGCGCAGCCCGGCGCCCCGAAGAGAAACGTCTCCCTGCCCATCACCCGCAGTACGAACCGAAGGGTTGTCTCGGCCGGGCAGCCCACGCAAAGGGATGACCCGCACAATAGGGGGTCGTCATGGAAGTGGCTGGTGATGGAGCGGGCTTTCATGAAAGATATGGCTTCGACGGGACAAGCCTTTACGCACTGCGGGTCGCCGTCGCACAGGTCGCACTTTGACGCCTTTTTCGACCCGCTGCCGAAATCTACGCCGCCGTAAGGGCAGGCGAGGCTGCAGACGCCGCACCCAAGGCATCTGCCGTCATCGATTCTGACAACGCCGTCCGATGCGCTCTTCGTTATGGCGCCCACCGGGCAGACATCGAGACAGGCAGGCTCCGAGCACTGGTTGCAGGTATGGGCCGTGTGAACGCCCGCCTCGGGAAGATGAAGCGCCCGGATGCCGGTCCCGCATAGCATTCGGTCCCGTTTTACCTCTCGGCACCTGTCGGCGCACGCGGAGCAGCCGGGAGGACAAAGATCCTCTCTAATCCTCAAGGTGTCATAGAATGTCTTCATATCCTGCCCCATGCCCGCAATGGCGCTTATCTACTCCTCAATGGAGACCGTTTTTTCGTTCTCCGCTTTACGCATCAGCCACAGGGCCGTCTCCCCGGGCGCCCTCACGAGATCCTGCTTGTATGCGCCGAGGTCCACCCTCTTTTTGATGAGGTATTGAAGGGCCCCGCCGCTCAGGTTTTCATCGATGAAAGCGGCGCCGACGAGCACGCCATCCCTGCAAATGATCTTCTTATACTCTCCCTTTTTGTCGTCCTTTTCGATAAGGACTTCGTCCCCTTCGGACGGCAGCGTCTTGCCCACGGAGACAGCGAGGTGGTCGAAGAATCTGAAAATATTCATAGTCAACCATCCTTCATATTCCGCTTTTTCTCCGGCCACATTCCTGCCGGCGACCCTGCCCTGCTCGGCCGCGCTCGGAAGTACGGGGTTCATGCCTTTTTCGCCCGTGAGAAACTCTTTGGCGCAAGCGACATCGCCGGCGGCGAAGATATTTTGGATATTCGTCCTCATCCCGTCGTCGACAAACACCCCCTCGCCTATCTCAACGCCGCTCCCCGCCAAAAACTCCACTCTGGGTCTTACGCCCGTCGCCATGAGGAGCAGGTCTGCCTTCAATATCTCGCCCTGCGAAAGAGAGACTTCGACGCCCCCTCCTTTCCATTCCACCATTGCGACTCGCCGGCCCGTATAAAATTCCACGCCGTGTTCCTCGAGGACGGACTGGACCATCGTCCCCGCTTCCCCGTCGAAATAGCCGCGGAGAACAGTGGGAAGCATCTCCACGACCTTCACCTTCAAGCCTCTTTCGGCCAGACATTCCGCTACGTGCATACCGATCAGGCCTGCCCCGACGATAACGGCTGTCTTGCCGCCTTCGATCCTTGACATCAAGCCCTTCGCGTCGGGGAGCGTCCTCAGCCGCAAGGCCTGCCCGTCGCCCAGGCCCGGTATGGAGGGAAGGACCGGCTCGCTCCCCGTAGCTACGAGGATAGTATCGCAGGCTTCGCTTTCCCCGGAGTCGTAGCTCACCTCTCCCTTTTTGGCATCGATGGCCACAACAGCTTTTCCCCTCACGAGGAGGGCCTTCATTTCATCGAAAAAATCCTCCGTCACGATCGGAATCTCCGATTCCTTCACCCTGCCCGAAATCATGTACGGGAGGGAAGTGGGCGAATAGGGAAGAGTGTCTTCCATCGTGACGAGCTTCACCTCGTCCAGCGAGTTCACCCTTCGTATCGCTCTAAGCGCAGCCAGGGCCGCCGTACCGCATCCGACGATGACGTGCTTTCTCTTCTCCGACATCGTTCTCCTTATTCGAGGCTCAGCCAGGCGACCGCTTCCTGCCCTCCATCGTTCATAGCGGCAAAGGTCCTTTCTATCACCGTTTCCACGTGCCGGTCCGTAATATCCGCCCCCCCGAGGCCCGCTATGAAGTCGAGAAGCTTCGGCGGCGGCCCTTTCAGGTCGCAGAGGAGGGTCTTCAACTCCACGTAATTATGTCCGCAGTTCCAGCCGTAGCATACGTTCCTGTCGATGACGCCTACCGCCTTCTTTCCGCTGAGCGCGCGGACGAGACGCTCCCTCGGACTCGGACGGAACATCCGTATCTTCACCAGGCCCACCTTCATGCCTTCTTCACGCTTCTTGTCGACCACTACCTTTGCCGTCCCCGTAGAGCATCCCATCGTCACGATGACGAATTCCGCGTCCTCCGTCCTGTACTCTTCGATCTGGCCGCCATAGCTGCGGCCGAAAACCTTTGCGAACTCCGTATCGATCTCGTCGAGCTTTGCCTTCGCCCTCTCGTGGGCCGCGCACATCTTATAACGGTATTCGGTGTAAAGCTCCGGCGGGACCGTGTAGCTCGAAAAGACCATCGGATCGTCGAGGGTCCACGTGAGCCTCCTCATCTCTTTGAGGGGCGCGAGAAACCTGTCCGCCTCCTCCTGGGTCGGGATGACTACCCTCTGGGAATGGTGCGATAAATAAAAGCCCTCGTAGCAGACGTTCACGGGCAGGAGGACATCTGAATCCTCGGCCAGCCGGTAGGCCATGATGATGGAGTCGAGGATCTCCTGGCAGGACTCCGTGTAGATCTGGATCCAACCGTGGTCCTTCACAAGGACCGCGTCCTGCTGCCCGGCCAGGACGCCGTGGGGGCTCACCTGCTCCCTCATGCCTATTGCCATTACGATGGGGAAACGGTTCCCCGAGGCAAGCAGGTAGGCGTCGCCCATAAAGGAAAGACCTTGCGAGGAGCTCGCAGTGAACGTGCGGCCTCCCGCCGCGCAGGCGCCGAGGAGCACGCCCATCGCGGAATTCTCTCCCTCGGGCTCGACCATTTCCGGATCGAACAGTCCCTCGGCCTCCAACTTATATACCATCTCCAATAGCGGCGTCTGGGGCGTGATCGGGTAAGACGCGATAACGTCCGGGCGCGCAAGCAGGACCCCGAAGGCGCCTGCCCGGTTCCCATCCAGCACCCTGACCTGGCCTCTCCAATCGATGCCCGACATCAGACCTCCTCTCGCACGAGCGCGATTGCCCTGGCCGGGCACACCCTGGCGCAGACCCCGCAGCCTTTGCAATAATCGAGATCGGCCGAAAAGTGGTGCAGCCCTTCCCGAATGCAGCCCGCAGGGCAGAAGATAAAGCACCAGCCGCACTGTCGGCATTTTTCGGTCCTGGTAACGGGCCGCTGCGACCGCCACTCGCCGGTTTTTACATCGAGAGGATCCTTCGGCGTCGACCATGGTCCTTCGAATTTACTGATAAATCTCACTATCACTCCTTAACGGTTATCGCGACGCTTTCATAACCACGCTTTACGAGGTCTCTATTCTTCTCCAACAGTTTCCCTTCGAAGCTCATCTCCAGACTCGACAGCACGGACTCCAAGCCCACCCAGCCGGTCACCCGCGCGACAACGCCGATCATGCAGGTGTTGACAATGGCCCTGCCGATCTCGCCGACGGCCAGTGCGGTGGCGTCGATGAGACCGAGGGTCTTCAGCGGCTCCGGCCAGCTCGCAAGCCTGTCCCTTGGCGTATTTATGATGGCTGTCCCCCCGGCCTTGAGACCCGCGAAGATCGTCTCCGACCGCCCAATAAACGGGTCGAGGCAGACGACGCAATCGGGCTCGTATATCTGATGGGTCTGCCTGACCGGCTTTTCGTCGAACCGAAGAAAGGCGGCCACCGGCGCACCCCTTCTCTCGGCCCCGAAAGTCGGGAAAGAGGAGGCGAATTTACCTTCGAGGACAAAGGCATAAGCGAGCATCTCGGCGCCCATCACTGCCCCCTGCCCTCCCCTGCCGTGGAACCTGATCTCCTTCATGTCCTCGTCGGTCCTCCTCGTCCTGCCCTGTGAGATACCGGCCTTTACCGCTCGCGCGGCCTGCTTCCTTTCCGCCGCCCGCGCCACACGGCTCCCAATATTCGAAGGCCCCGAAATTATACCAGATTCAGCGGGAAGGCTGCATTTTTTGTTTCGTCCTGGAGGCACGGATCGGCACACGTGTTTTTTTGTTGCACCGCCCTCTTTCAACTGTAAGAATAGTAGGGTAACCCGAAAGGTGCTTGAGAAGCCGTCAGCTCTTTTTGAGGTGAGCCCGCCAATGAATGACGGGTAATGTGAGCACATTGAAGCATTAAGGGGGGCATATGAGAAGAAGGGCACTGCTGCTACTCGTGTTCTCGGCGTTCCTGTTTTCCTCCTGGATCCCTGCTGAAGCGCTTGCCGCGGAAGGCATCAAGCTCAAGCTCGCAAATTTTTTTCCGTCCACCCACATGAATTCGATCATCATGGAGAAGTACTGCAAAGAGCTGAACAAGAGGAGCAACGGCAAGCTGGAGATCACCCAGTATACCGGCGGCACACTCCTCACGGCGCCGAAGATAGCCGCGGGAGTGCTATCTGGAATTGCCGATTTCGGTGTATCCCACTGCACCTATACCAGGGGCAGGTTCCCTGTTATGGAGATCATGGAGCTGCCGCTCGGGTTCCCAAGCAGCTGGGTGGCAACCCACGCGGCCAATGACTTCTACAATAAGTTCAAGCCGAAGGAGTGGGAAACCTATCACGTGATAATGTTCAGCACAAGCCCCCCGTGCGTGGTGCAGACCCTGGCGAAGCCGGTAAGAACGCTGGAGGACTTGAAGGGGATGAAGATAAGAGGTACGGGCAGGATCGCCGATATCACCAAGGCCCTCGGGGCCCTGCCTATGCCCCTCGAAATGGTTGATGTCTACGAGGCCCTCAGGAGAGGAGTGCTCGACGGCAACTTGGGCAACTTCGAACAGATGAAGGGCTTCAAGATAGGCGAATTGCTCAAGTACAACTCCGGATCGTGGAAAATATCGAGCGTCAACATCTTCTACCTGATAATGAACAAGAACAAATGGGGAAGCCTGCCTCCCGACATGCAGGCCCTTATTACAGATTATTCCGGACAGTTCCTGGAAGAATGGGCCGTCTCATGGAATAATATAGAGATCGAGGGCAAGGACTTCTTTCTGAAACAGGGAGGCAAAATGGTTCCCATCTCCGACAAGGAGATGGAGAGATGGACGAGGGCCGTCGAGCCTGTCATCGCGGATTATAAGAAGGATATGGTCTCCAAGGGGTACAAAGCCGCCGATATAGACGGCTGGGTAACCTTTATGCGGGAAAGGATCGAATACTGGAAGGGCCAGGAAAGGGCCAGGAAGATAGCAGCCGCCCATCAGGATTGATTTAAGGACGTTCCTTCGG
>JBEKOT010000133.1:0-6013 GCA_049521495.1 Syntrophorhabdales bacterium
AGCACATACTTGTGCTGCTCCATCTCCCCTCTTTGGAGCGACATCTTTGCAGTTTTCTCTTGAAACCCGGCGGGGAAAATGGGAAGCTATGGGGCTTCGATTGGGTTTCCGTCTATTTTTCTTAAGGATTGCTCTCTCCGAGCTAAGTTTCTTGTCCCTTGGAGTTTTTGTGTTCTTATCGCCGACCCTGCCGCCTTTGACTATCAAGGAGAAACATATTCAGGCGCCCATTGTGCAAGGCGGCATGGGCATCGGTGTTTCGCTCTCTCCCCTTGCTTCCAGCGTTGCCCGGGAAGGGGGACTCGGCATTGTCTCGAGTGCCGGCCTTGACCGGCTGCTGTCCCGGCGGTTGAAAAAGAAGATCGGCACATATGAAGCGGTGCGTGAAGAAATGTTGCTCGCCAAAGAGAAGGGCGGGGTTTCCGGCATCAACATAATGGCGGCTATTGCGAGGGGCTACGAGGACTCTGTAAGGGCGGCGATAGACGCTAAAGCCGACGTCATCATATCGGGGGGCGGTCTTCCTCTGACCCTTCCGGGGATCAAATCGCCGGGGGAAACCGCGCTCGTTCCGATTGTCTCTTCGGCCCGCGCCCTCACCCTTATTTGCAGGAAATGGGAAAGGTACGGCTACAGGCCCGATGCCGTGGTGCTCGAAGGACCGCTGGCGGGCGGACACCTCGGGTTCCGGTTCGACGACATATATCTGGAGTCGAACAGACTGGAGAACCTGTTCCCGCCTGTCAAGGAGACCGCGATTAGATTCGGCAACTTCCCGGTCATCGTCGCCGGGGGGATCTATTCCCATGACGACATTATCCGTTTTTTGCGTCTCGGCGCCGACGGCGTCCAGTTGGGCACGCGTTTTCTTGCGACGGAGGAGAGCAGCGCCTCCGTCTTGTATAAACAGGCCGTTGTGGATGCAACGCGGGAGGACATTATCGTCTCGCGAAGACCCGGGTCCCCCTGCGGCATGCCTTTCAGGGTCCTGCGGCACGCTCCCATGTTTGTGAGTGCTCGGGAGAAACGGCGCCGTCCGCGTTGCGACAAGGGTTACCTGCTTTCCAAAGGCGGACAGGGGAGCTGCCCGGCTGATAGCGAGAACGGCGATTGTTTCTGCATATGCAACGGGCTTCTCAGTTCGGCAGGCTACAATCCGTATGAGGAAGAACCCCTCTACACGGTAGGGGTAAACGGTTGCAGGGTTGACAAAGTGCTCTCGGTCAAGGAGCTGATGGACGAGCTGAAGGGCATTGCATGTGTCGGGCAGTGCGAGGAGGACCCGGGGATGCCGGATATTAAAGGCAGGCGGAAGCTAATGCAAACAAGTCATGCCTGAGAGGAGCGGAAAAGGCCGGGAAGAATGAAGTGCAGACGCCCAAGAACGGCTCGTGCAAATTCACTTGACTTCGGCTCCGGGTTATGAGATAATAATTTCAAAGTTTACGTTTTTGCCGTACTAGGGGCCGCAAAGACATCTGAGCTTTGTGGCTTTTTTTATTGCCTTGCGTAACCTTTCACTCTACGAAAGGAGGTAGAATTATGACAAAGGGAATCGTAAAATGGTTCAACGAGTCCAAGGGCTTTGGCTTTATTGCTCAGGACGACGGCGAAGACGTTTTCGTTCACCACACGTCGATCAGCGGCAGCGGTTTTAAGTCTCTGTCCGAAGGTCAGGCTGTCACATTTGACGTCGAAAAGACGCCAAAAGGGCCAAGAGCTATAAACGTCGCAGCTGCTTAAGCTCGCAAGGGGCAAGACCCCGGGAAGGGGTCTTGCCCCTTCACCTCCATATCTTTTTTTGTGTGTCTCGCACGACATTGCCGGCGGTCAAATTGAAAGGTAAGGAGTAAAGCCGGCGGCGATTGCAATTGCGGAACAGGGGAAAAAAGCCGTTGCAGAAGCGCGACGCCCTGATTGAGGCAAGACCTATGTCGGTCCGTCTCTTCTCAAGTCTCAGCCTCCATTGTTGTCCCATGAAGGAGAAAGCCGATGAGACGACAAGCAAGGGTAGTATCCGACAACTTCATTGAAATCGAGAAGAAATTTCTAATCTCGAACATCGATGTATCGAAGCTCCCCGATCACCGTGAGACGGTCATCGAGCAGACATTTCTGCGGTCATCGGAAATAAATCTGGACAGACACATAAGAGCCGAAAGTTGTCACGGCGAGGTACGGTATTACCTCGTGGAAAAATACCTGACGTCTCGGCCGGTCATTGGTTTCAAGAGAAGGGGAGAGATCGGGAAACAGGCTGGGTAGAGCATTAAATGAGGACGCCGTTGCGGGAGGCGGGGAACTGAACGGTACCGCTTCCCGGGTCGGATCCCATAATCAAAAGGAGCATTTATGCTTATAGGAAAGATTAACGACAAAAACAGACAGAAATTGCTCGTGACGATCCGGGAGGTCAAAGGCGTCAAAATGATGGATTTCAGGCTTCATCATACGGCGGATGACGGCGAACTGATAGGGACTCCTGCCGGAGTCTCTCTTTCCCTCGATCAACTGGAACAAGCAATTGAGCTGTTTCAGGAGGCGAAGAGGGTAATTGCCAAGCAACAGTGAATCCAAAATGAATAATATCGGACAGCGGATTGGGGAACAATCGCGCTGCAGAGATCGGTTGGAACGGGAAGGATAGCGTGCCGTCCGAAGATAAAAAGCCTCAGGAGGATTTGACAGACAGACTTCGAGCGCTGTTCGGGCTGAAGACTCCACAGAAAAGGAAGGCCCGTCTGCCCCCGAAGACCCATTTCAGCATCTGGTATTTCCTGGCGGCCATCCTACTTATTATGTATTTGCAGCAACACTTCGTTTCTTCCAAGGTGGAGACCATCTCTTACGGCCGGTTCAAACAGAACCTGGCAGCGGGCTTGGTGAGCAAGCTGACAATAGGCCCGGAAAGCATCTCGGGAACCCTGAAAGGAAAAGAAAACAGACCGGACCTTCAATTTACCACTGTCCGGGTCGATGATCCCGGTCTCGTCAAGGAGCTTGACGAGAGCAAGGTAGATTATTCCGGACACTTTGACAGCAAGTTCCTCGGCGGCTTATTGATGTGGGTGCTCCCGCTGGGCGTTATGCTCCTCATCTGGCGGTTTGCCATGAAAAAAATGGGGCCGGGCCAAGGGGTCATGTCTTTCGGCAAGAGCAAGGCCAAGCTTTTTGCGGAGAGCGAGACGAAGATCACCTTCGAAGACGTTGCGGGGATCGATGAGGCCAAGGAAGAGCTTCTGGAAGTGGTCGAGTTCCTCAAGATGCCTGACAAATTTCAAAGGCTAGGCGGGAGGATCCCCAAAGGGGTGCTCTTGGTGGGGCCGCCGGGGACCGGAAAGACCCTCCTCGCGAAAGCCGTGGCAGGGGAGGCAAAAGTCCCTTTTTTCAGCATCAGCGGGTCCGAGTTCGTGGAGATGTTCGTTGGCGTCGGCGCGTCCCGCGTGCGCGACCTCTTCTCCCAGGCAACCGGCCAGGCCCCCTGCATCATCTTTGTTGACGAGTTGGACGCGTTGGGGAAGGCCCGGGGGATGAACGTCTTCGGGGGCAACGACGAGCGCGAGCAGACGTTGAACCAGCTTCTCGTGGAGATGGACGGGTTCGAATCGAACAAGGGTGTGATAATCATGGCCGCCACCAACCGACCCGAGATCCTGGACCCCGCACTTTTGCGTCCCGGGCGATTCGACCGGCAGGTTCTGGTCGACCGTCCGGACATAAAGGGTCGGGAAGCCATTCTGAAGATCCATTCGAGGAACGTTCTTCTGGGCCCTGATGTTGATCTCGGCAAGATAGCGCGCCTGACCCCCGGCTTTGTAGGCTCCGACCTGGCGAACCTCGTGAACGAAGCCGCCCTTTTGGCTGCCCGGAAGGATAAGGAGGCGGTTGGACCTTCGGAATTCGACGAGGCCATCGACCGGGTGGTCGGGGGACTGGAGAAAAAGAACAGGGTCATGAACGCGCAGGAGAAGGAGATTGTGGCCTTCCATGAGTCAGGACATGCAATTGTGGCCGAATCCGTGGAGCACGCGGACCGGGTGCACAAGATCTCGATTATCCCCCGCGGGATCGCGGCGCTCGGCTACACCCAGCAGCAGCCCACTGAGGACAGGTACCTCCTCACGCGCGCGGAGCTGCTCGACCGCCTCGCCGTACTCCTGGGCGGCAGGGTCGCGGAGGAGCTGGTGTTCGGGGATATCTCCACGGGGGCCCAAAACGACCTGCAGCGGGCCACCGACATCGCCCGGTCCATGGTCGTGGAATACGGCATGAGCGACCGCCTGGGGCTCGTCACCTACGAATCGCCCCGTCGGCCCATGTTTCCACCGGAGGGCTATTCACCGAACAAAACTTACAGCGAAACGAAGGCGACCCAGATCGATGAGGAGATCTCAACCGTAATGGAGCTGGCCCACCAGAGGGTGCGGAACATCCTGTCGGAGCGCCGGCCGGTCCTCAATGACCTCGCGCTTCTCCTCTCCGAGAAGGAAATCGTGCAGGGGCAGGAGCTGCGGGACATGCTCGCCTGGTCAAAGCCCTAAATGTTAACGGAGGCGGAAGGTGAGGGGTGAGGGCATCTACGGAAGAACCTTCTGCCCGCTTCTCCTCTTTCCGGTTATCGCCTATCCGGCACCTTCCGTAGAATGAACCGTGATTTCTTCGTAAAGGACTGGAAGGAATCGATTGAGCTTGTCTCAACAACCTTTGTCCTATAGAGCTCGTATTGCCCCTCGAACATCGCGTCGAGTCGAATAGCATGATGGATTATGATGAACGTGCCCGATTCCCGGGCGGCCACCTTTGTCATATCCGATTGGTCGATATTGCAGATAAACGCCCCCTCGTCGGTAGTCAATTGCGCTGCTACCATTTTCGATTCTACACTTTTACTCTCGATCACGAACCCTCCTCTTGTTGACAGTAGCGTGGTCTCGTTTCAAAAATGCAGGACTGCCCAATACGTATGAGAGGGCACGGAGGCCTGCACCCCGGAAAGGGTAAAAATGGCGGGATTTCAGACGGTGCTGTCATTTCGCGTCCTTCCGAGGTGAGTCGTCGCCTATTGTCGATGTATGAATGACATAGTATACCACGTTGGCCGCAATTAAGAAACTGCGCTCTGACGAGAAAGATTGTCTTAATGAGATATGGTACCCCTATCGGCCAAATCCCGAGGCACAATCGACTCGGGAGATATTAGACTGATATTTTGGCTCGAAAAAGCGTATACTATTAACACAAAGGGCTAGTGTTGCCCTCCTCTCTTTGCTGTAAAAAAGAGATTGGCTAAAGAAGGCTGTATCATTAGCGATTCTTAACGATGTTTCAAGCGTCACCAGGCTAAAGGACCAAAACATGAACAATGTAGCAGAATTTATCGAGATCAGACAGGGGATCGAGTCCCTCGCCAAAGAGATTGCCGTCCTAGTCGAACGGAAAACAATGCCTGAATCGAAGGTCAGGCTAGACAAGGCAGCCGAACTCCTGGCAAAACTCACGGCTCTCGCGGATAACGATGTCCAGGAAATTGCGGTTGGCCGCTTGACGAGGCTGCTAGGCAGCCTTGGACTGAAGGTCGAGGCGTTGCGACGGGTCGTCAAAAAGCGGCCGATCTCTTAGAGCTTCTCGGGTTTTGCACACAACTTCCAGTGGTTTTTGTGGCAGGGGCGACGGAGACTCGTGAAATGAGGAAACGCCGCACCTGAATCATATCGGGCTGTTGTACCCGTCCCTTTCGTATTCCAATATTCGTTTTGCCGAAGGGCAGGAAACGATTGGCAAAGCGAGAGGAGAGGCAGCTTACCTCCGTGCTGCTATTAAAAGACTCATAAAAGCACGTTACATAAACTGCAAAGGCGTTAAGAAACGTGTATAATGGACATGGATGCCGTGATGAATGGAGACAATAATCCGGATTTGTCTCTTCTCCACCCTGAATCCCCTTTATTATCAATATCTGGAGCGCATCTCCGTTTAATGGGATCCCGGCAATAAAGGCCCAACGGCATTAGGG
>JBEKOT010000134.1:0-6459 GCA_049521495.1 Syntrophorhabdales bacterium
GCTCGACAGGATGAGGGCGGCGGGCATTACCATAACTTCAACCGAGATGGTGATTTACGAGCTCCTGAAGCGGGCCGGGACTCCCGAGTTCAAGGCCATGCTTCCCCTCGTCAAGTAATTCCGGGTAGACGGCGAGAGGCTCGAGAACCCGGATTACCCGGCCGAACAAGCACCCCCTGGCTGCGCGCAGTCGAGTACCCCCGTCACGTGAAGAACATCCCCCTTGCAGCTTGCGGTATACCCGCGCAGGTCCAGGACGATCACGGTTATGTTATCCGTGCTTCCACGGTCGAGGGCCGCTTTTTCCAGGAGCTTCGCCGCATCGGACGGTCCCGAGGCGGTGCGGGCGATTCTGACTGCGTCTTCCGAAGTCAATACATCCCACAGGCCGTCGCAGGCAATAACGGCCACATCATCGCCCCTGCCGAAGAACCCCCGGGCGACCCTCGGCTCGGCCGTTACAAAGGGTTTGAGCGGGCCGTCGCCGAGCGAACGACTCATGGCAAGCACCCCTTGAACACGTGCTACGTCATAAGCGATCACTCTCCCACCCTGGGCCTCGATCCTATCTCTTTCTCCGGGAAGATCGGGCTTGTGGTCGACCGTGAGGTCGATCGCCCTTCTCCCTTCTCCGACAACTATCCGGGCATCTCCGACGTTTGCGGCAAGGAAGGCCCCCCCGTAAATATACAGGGTCGCCGTCGCAGACCCGCTTTCCGTACGGCCGACGATATACCGGTCCGCAGCTAAATACGCGTCCCTTAGCGCATCCGCATCTAATTCCTTATGGCCTCTTTCCCGCCATATCTCCTTTTGCCTGGCCAGGAAAAAAGCCGTAAGTATATCTGCAGCGAGTGAAGCCGCAATCCAGCCGCCGTGCCCGTCGTAGACCTCAGCGCTGAAGATGCCCGTCTCCTCATCGTCCCAGATCGCATGGCCGTCCTCCATCTCATCTCGCAGGCCGATTGTCTCCGCCAAGCCGTACGGTATGGTCATTTCGGGCACCCCCATATATTCTATTACCGTTGAGACCAAAAGAGTAGTCGAGCACACTTTCCTATTTTCCGTGCGGGAAGGGCGTCAGGGAATAAGCTCTTGAAGAGGCGCTTTCGGAACATTATAATAGAGTAAAATCAGCGGAGGTGTGATAATGGCGGCGACGAGGTGGGATCCGTTCAGGGAATTGTTCACTCTGCAGGAAAGGCTTGACAAGATGTACCGGGACATTGAGAGGACGAGGAAAGAGGACTTCGTGTCGAGCGAATGGATGCCGCCCGTCGATATCTTCGAATCGGCGAACGGCTTCATCCTCAAGCTGGAGGTTCCCGAGGTCGATAAAGACTCGATAGACATCAAGATACACGAGAACGAGCTTACAATTAAGGGCGAAAGGCGGCTGGAGCCGGGTATCGACCCCGACAGCTACTACAGGATGGAAAGGGGATACGGCGTATTCACCAGGTCTTTTACCCTTACGAAATTGATAGACCCATCGAGCATCAAGGCCGTGCTCAAGGACGGAATCTTGCGGATCGAGCTTCCGAAAAAGGAAGAGGTGAAACCCAAGCAGATCAAGATCGAAGCATAGGCTCTGCCCGGTTTTTCCGCTGATTTTTTCCCTCCTTTCCGTATGTTATTTACCCGCGGGATACAAAACGTACGTGCCCGTGCTTAGTTCGCAGATGGAGCGGCTCAGTGTACGACCTCGTATACATCTATGAATTCGAAGGCGACGTCAGCGAAAAGGTCCGCTTCGTAAAGGACGAGGATTACATCGGCTTCTGGCGGGAGGGTCAATATTCGTTCCTCTTTTATCGTGCCCCGAAAAGGGGTCTCTCCGAGTGTCTTAGCCTGCCCGTCAGGTCCGAGCTGACGATCAGGCACGAAGACTGGGAGTCGGGCGGCCCCCTTGCCCCCTTACGGGTGGGGAGGATAGGCATACATCAACCGTGGAACGGGCCCGTTGGCGCCCCTTTCGATATCCTCGTGGACCCCAACATGGCCTTCGGCTCCGGCTTTCACGCGAGCACGAAGGGATGCCTGACGCTCCTGGACAGACTCTATGCCTGCCGGTGTCCCCGCCGCGTCCTCGACCTCGGCACGGGCACGGGGATACTTTCCATAGCCTGCCTCAAAATGGGCGCTTCGAGCGCAGTGGGCATAGAAAACAACAATCTCGCCGTCGAGGCGGCGAGGAAAAACAGACGCCTGAACGGTCTCGAAGAGAGGCTGTACCTCGTCATGGGAAAGGCTGAGGACTTCCTGTGCCTTCAAGCGGACCTCATCATCGCCAACATGCATTTTGCTGTTATCGATCCCCTCACAAGAATAGAGGAGTTCTACACGAGAGACTACTACCTGGTATCAGGTCTCATACGGACGGAAGGAGCGAGTATTCAAGAGAAGCTTTCGCTGCGGCTCGATCTCTTGGACAGCTACTCTGAGAGCTTCTGGTTCACCTATCTTTTCAAGAAGAGGGAAGGACGGGTCTAAGCCGGAAGACGAGCAAGCCGCTCCGCGGCCCGCTCCAAATCCGCCTCCGTATCGATGCCCACTCCATCGTACTCGGTGAGGATGACCTTGATCCTGTAGCCGGCCTCCAGGGCGCGGAGCTGTTCGAGCGATTCCGCGGCTTCGAGCCGCCCTTCGGGAAGGGTCACGAAGGTTTCCAGAAAAGGGCGGGTAAAGGCGTAGACTCCGATGTGCTTAAAAAAAGGGATTGACGCCGGCCGCTGCAGAAAAGGCAGAGGCGCCCTGGAGAAGTAAAGGGCAAAGTTGTTCCTGTCGAAGACGCATTTCACTACATGGGGGTTCTCATACTCGTCGGGGTCGCCGATTTTCGAGCAGAGCGTGGCCATCACAAGCTCTTCTGCCTCCATGGCGCGAAAGAGGGCGTCGATCATGTCGGGCCTGATCTCGGGCTCATCGCCCTGGAGGTTGACGACAATGTCCGCCTCCCTGTTCCTTATTGCCTGGCAGACCCTGTCGGTGCCGCTTCGGCATCGGCCCGTCATGACGACCTCGGCGCCGAAGTCGGCGCACCGTTTTCTGATCCTCTCGTCGTCCGTCGCGATCAGCACCTCATCCTTGAGAGCCGATGCCGACGCCCGCTCATAGACCCATTGCACGAGCGGTTTACCCGCGATTTCCACGAGCGGTTTCCCAGCAAGCCTCGTCGACCCGTAGCGGGCAGGTATGACGATGGCCCTCCTCACGGCCGCCCCCCGTTCAGGTAGCGGCCGAGGAACCGGCCTGTGTGGCTCTCACGGTTCATGACTACCTCCTCCGGCGTGCCCGTCGCAACGACATAGCCGCCCCGATCTCCCCCTTCAGGACCCAGGTCGATGAGATAATCGGCGCACTTGATCACGTCCATATTATGTTCTATCACAATTATCGTATTTCCTCTTTCGATAAGTTCGTTGAGGACAAAGAGGAGCTTTTCTATATCGGCGAAGTGGAGGCCCGTTGTCGGCTCGTCCAGGATGTACAAGGTCTGGCCGGTGTCCCTCTTCGACAGCTCCCGCGAAAGCTTGATCCTCTGGGCCTCTCCCCCGGAGAGCGTGGTGGCCGACTGGCCCAGCCTGATATATCCAAGACCCACTTCGTTCAGCACCTTCAGCTTGCCCTTGATGTGAGGTATGGAATCGAAGAAATCCATTGCCTGCGTTACCGTCAGCCCGAGGACATCGGCGATGTTCTTCCCCTTGTATTCGATCTCCAGCGTGTCTCTGTTGTACCTCCTTCCCTTGCAGACATCGCAAACGATATGTACGTCGGGAAGGAACTGCATCTCGATCTTCACGAAACCTTCGCCTGCGCAGGTCTCACACCGGCCGCCCTTGACGTTGAAGCTGAACCTCCCCTCCTTGTAGCCCCGCACGCGGGATTCGGGCGTCTTGGCGAAAAGCTCCCTGATAAAGGTGAAGACGCCGGTATAAGTTGCCGGATTGGAGCGGGGCGTCCTGCCGATGGGCGATTGGTCGATGTCGATCACCCTGTCTATTGCCTCGAAGCCTGCAATGCCCGAGGCAGCGCCTGCCCTCTCCTTTGAACGGTAGAGTTTTTGCTTCAGAAGGGGGAAAAGAGTGTCGATGACGAGCGAGCTTTTTCCCGAGCCCGAGACGCCGGTAATGCAGGTAAGGACGCCAAGGGGTATCTCAACCTCGATATTTTTCAGATTGTGTGCGGCTGCGCCCGCCAGGCGGATTGAACCTCTCGGCTTCCTCCGCCTCCCCGGCTGTTCTATCCTGAGTCTGTCCGAGACGTAGAGTCCTGTGATCGATGAGTCATCCGCCTTCAGCTCTTCCGGCGTCCCCATGAAGACAAGGTATCCCCCGTTCTCTCCTGCGCCCGGCCCTAAGTCTATCACGTAGTCGGACCGCAGGATCGTTTCATAATCGTGCTCGACCACGACTACCGTATTTCCGAGGTCCCGGAGCTTCGCAAGGGTCCCAAGGAGGCGCTCGTTGTCGCGTTGGTGAAGACCGATGCTCGGTTCGTCGAGCACGTAAAGCACCCCGGTCAGACCTGAGCCGATCTGGGTCGCCAGGCGTATCCGCTGAGATTCACCTGAAGAAAGGGTTGCCGAGGACCGCTCCAGCGAGATATAGTCGAGGCCGACGTCTATGAGAAATTTCAGGCGGGATGTGATCTCCTTCAGGATCGGACGTGCGATTTCCCGATCCTTTTCGGCGAGGTCCGCCCCGCTGAAAAACCTGTAGGATTCGGCAATGGTCATCTCCGTGGCCTGGTAGATGTTGATATCTCCGAACCGCACCCAGAGCATCTCCTTCTTAAGCCTTGCGCCTTTGCAGGTAGGACAGGGTATGAGATTTATGTACCGCTCGAACCTCTCCTTCTCCCAGACCGATGCAGACCGCCACTCCCGCTCCAATTCCTTTATCACTCCTTCGAAAGGCCTTCTCACCAGCTGGCGCCTGTGGCCGCGCTCTTCGAAGAACTCGATCTCGTCTCCGCCGGACCCGTGGAACAATGCGTCCTGCACATGCTGCGGCAGGTTCTTGAAGGGTTTCCTCACGTCTATCCTATAGTGTTTCACCAGGGATTCGAGAAAAGGCAGAAAGACAATGGGATTCTTGTCGCTCCAGGGCATGATGGCGCCCTCCCGCAGAGAGAGCTCCTTGTTGGGGACGATCAGGTCCGGATCGAAGTACTCCTTTACGCCGAGGCCAAGACAGTCAGGGCAGGCTCCGTACGGATTATTGAAAGAGAACATGGCGGGCGTCATTTCGGGATAGCTGATGCCGCAGTCAGGACAGGCGAACTTCTCGCTGAAAACGAGCGACTGTCCGGCAGTCTCCACCTTCACGATGCCGCCCGCCTTGTTCAGGGCCAGCTCGACGGCCTCGAAAAGACGCCTCTCGATGCCCTCCCTGAGGGTCAGCCTGTCGATTACGACATCTATGTCGTGCTTTTTCTTCTTGTCCAGCACGATGTTCTCACTCAGATCGGCCATTTTGCCGTTAAGTTTGATCCTGGTAAAGCCCTGTCTTCTAAGGTCGTCTATCTCTTTGCGGTACTCGCCTTTCCTCCCCCTCACGATAGGGGCAAGCACGGAAAGCTGCGTCGATTGGCCGAGGGCGAGTATGGCGTCCACAATTTGAGGCACGTGCTGGCTCTTGATCTCCTTCCCGCAGCCGTAGCAGTAGACACGGCCCAGCCGGGCAAAGAGCAGCCTCAGATAGTCGTAGATCTCGGTGACCGTACCGACCGTGGACCTCGGGTTCTTGCTGATGCTTTTCTGCTCTATGCTTATTGCCGGAGAAAGGCCCTCTATATAATCGACATCGGGCTTCTCCTGGAGCTCGAGGAACTGGCGGGCATAGGACGAGAGAGATTCGACGTACCTGCGCTGGCCCTCTGCGTATATGGTATCGAAAGCCAGAGAAGACTTGCCCGAACCGCTCGGGCCGGTGACTACCGTCATGCTATTCCTCGGGAGCCGGACGTCGATGTTCTTGAGGTTATGCTCTCTGGCATCCATCTATTTTTCGCTTTACCCCACGCCCTCCCCGGCCTCTTCATAATGCGCATAGGCCCGTCCTCCAATTCTTTTTGGGCAAGGAGTCAGGTCGATAAGGAAGGCAGGCAATCGACGGGCATTGCCTGTCCTCTCAAGGAGATATTCTATCAAAAAGAGCCTGCCTATTCAATGGGGGGGAGGGGGTATGAGCAGGGTAAGCGCATTTGAAAATACTCCCTTCACTAGTAGCCCGAACACCGCGCCGACTATAGGCGCGGCCGATGGGTTCCCTTCCCGCCATTGTTCTTCCCCGGCCCTTTTTCTTTGTCCTACCCTTTGAGTCTTTCCGTTCATCCCCGGCAAGGCCCTTCCGGAGTATTCCATTTGCGCCATTAATCTACACTCTCCTAGGGAGGGATCTTACAAGAGGATTCCATATAGGCTTGGTGCTCCACTAGAGCGACCCGCATCGG
>JBEKOT010000135.1:0-6280 GCA_049521495.1 Syntrophorhabdales bacterium
GCGCCGAACCCGGTGAGGATCGCATCCTTGATGCTCATCGGCTCGAGGGCTCCGCCGCACGCATAGACGCCCTCCACGTCCGTCTTCAGGGGGGCCTCTTCCTTTACGAAACCGAATTGATTGCAGGAGAAGCCGAAGAGCCGGCTAAGGGCGGCGAGGGCCGGGTTCGGCCGGAGACCGATTGCCAGGACCACGTAATCGAACACCTCTTCCGCCAGCTTTCCGCCAGTAAAATAGCGCACCCGGACCGTCTCTCCCTCGGGCTCGAAATACCTTGAATTGGCGCGGACGAACCTGACGCCCCCGTCGCGGTACATCTTCTCCAGAAAAAACTCCTGGCCGAAGAGGCGAAGGTCGTTGTAGAAAACGGTGATGGCGGGCTTCGCCCTCTGGAGGGTCCACTTTATCTCCCTGATCGTGTAGGAGCAGCAGACCGACGAGCAAAGGGGGTACTCCTCGGAGCGCGAGCCGACGCAAAGGACGAAGGCGATCCGGTCGAAGTTTTCGGGGAGGTCTCCATTCCGCTGGTCTATGAGCGCGTCGTACTCCAGGCTCGTGAGCACCCTCGGTCCTTTGTAGGCGACGGGGTCGTAAGGCGAAAGACCGGTCGCGACAACGACCCTGTCGGCGGCAATGGACCGGCCGCCCTCGAGGGTGACCATGAATCGGCCGCCTTTCTTCTCGGAGGAGGCGATCCTCCCTTCTTTGATCAGAGTGAGGCGAGGATGGGATCCTATCTCGTCATAGAAGGTCTTGAACCCCACCCGGCAGTTGGCGATGCGGGACATGAGGCCACCCGGCTCGGGTGCGGATTCGACGATCGTCGCGTCGTGGCCTTCCTTCAGGATTACCTTGGCGGCAGATATGCCGCTGATGCCGCCGCCTACTATCAGTACGTTCATAACGCGCCGCTTTCTCCCATAACGTACAGTATCACGTCGGTGAGGTACAGGATCCTCCTGCCTTTGGAAAAGGTCGTCAGCGCCATGTGGCAGAGGGGGCAGAAGACTACGAGGTCGCCTCTCGATTTCTCGACGATCAAAGACGAGAGCTTCTCCGTTGCCCATTTGTTCGCAAAGAACTGGTTCCCCCCGCAGCAGCGGTCCCTGACTTTAGCGCCTTCTACCTCGCCCCCGAAGAAGGAGATAACCTCCTCCATGACGTTCCTGTTCCTTATGGCCGTCCCTTCCGGCCTCAAGAGGACGCAGCCGTAATAGGGCGTAAAGACCCGCCCTTTCAGGTCCCTTTTTGCCTGAAGGCGCCCCGTGCCTTCCTTGTCGAGAAGCTCCAGAGGGTTGACCACGGTGAAACTGTGCGACCCGTCCGCCTCCTTCAGGTTTTTGTAGCAGGCCGGGCAAGGGGCAAGGATGTCCCTGGCGAGGCCCTGCGCCTTCAGGAGGTTCTCGCCCGAAAGGCGCAGGGCCTCGCTCCTGTCGCCGTATTCGAGGGCGCCGCAGCAATTCCAGTCGGGGATCTCGGCGAGGCCGTGGCCGAGGGCCTCGCACATGCGCCTTACGCCTCTATCGAGCTTGCGGGCGGATGCCGTAAGGGAGCAGCCGGGGTAGTACGCGTAAAGCATCTATCTCCTCTTCACCTTATGGGGTAGATGGATGCTCATATACCCTGTCCATCTAGCCATATGCTTGATATAGCCCTCCCTGATGAGAAAGGGCAGGGACCGCAAAAAAACATAAGGCTCGTAAACCCTGCCCCACCTTTCAATCGAGGCCTTGAAAGCCTTCTCGAAAGGCGAGGCAACGCCCAAAGCCTCCCTGAGCGCCCTTACGACCTCAGGGACGCGGATGTTCCAGGGGCAGGCCTCGGTGCAGCGGCAGCAGCCCGTGCAGTAGCGGAGGAGGTCGTCGCCCCTGCCTATCTCATGGCCCATGAAAACACGGACAAGGAGCTCCTGGGGGCTGACGCCGCAGCCCAGGTCGTTGACCGTGCAGACTGAAGCGCATATCTTGCAGCCGAGGCAAACCGACAGGTCCCCCTTCTGCACGCCCGCGAGCTCTGTGATCCTGTCAATCATCTGCATCCTGCAACTCATCCTCCAGAAATGTAAGGTAGGGTATGGCCTCGCCCGGGTCGCGGCCCGACATGTAGGAGAACATGCCCTGGAGCCTTTCGGAGACGCCCTTGAAGTACATCGCCAGAGGAACGGCCTGGGGGCACGCCTCCTCGCAGGCGCCGCAGCCGACGCACGTCTGGGACACGTGGAACATCCTTATGAGATGGAAGGCCTCCTTGCCCTGGGGCATGGCGGTGGACCCCGTGCGGAGGACCTTGTTCAGGAGGGCGTCCCCTTTCGGAAGGTATTCGTCGCCGTTGAAGAGACAATCGAGGCAGTAGCACATCGGGCAGACGTCACGGCAGTTCCTGCACATGATGCAGGGAGAAAAATCTTTCGAAAAGGATTCCATGTCCGTCTGAAACGCCCGGCCACGAGGACTTTCACCGAAGAGCATTTCCGGCGCCTCGCCGGCGGCTTCGCCTTCGATGAGGCCGAGGAAGGCTTCCCCCTTCCCTGTGTACGAGAAGGCATAGAAGGCGCCGTCTTTAGCTATCCGCAAGCCTGCGTCGCCAACGACCCCCCTCCTCTCCCCGCACGCCCGGCAGGCGGGCCGCATCCTGGCCGTGTCCCTGAAATATTCGACCAGGCCTTCCATCCCGGCGGGCAGGTCCTTCAGCTTCTCCTTTGAAGAGACTGTGCCAGGGCAATCCAGGGAGACCGCGATAATGCCTTCGGGCTCGATCTGGGCAAGCTTGACCAGCTCTACGTATGCCCTTATCTCGCAAGGCCTGAGCATGACGATAATCCTTGCGCCCTTCGAGAATATGCGGCGCAGGTAGAGCGCCCCGTTCACGTCGAAGGAGGGGTTGAGGAGCGTATGACGGTCGAGGCTTCCCTTGAATATCCGGTGACGGGCACCTTCCTCGCCCTTCTCGAAACCGAAGACCAGGCAGCCCTCGTCCTCCAGGAACCCGTTCAGGCCCCTTTCCAGGGCGCCTTCCTTAATCTTTTTTGCCTGCGTCTGCATGGGAGGCTTCCTTTATCTCATCGTACATGGCCCTTACCTTTTCCACGAAACGGCGGGCCTCTGCGGCACTCACCCAGAAAAGGCGCAGCTTTTCCTTCATGGAAAAGGCGTCGAACATCTCCTTCAACGCCGCGATCTTCCTTCTGGTGAAATAATTCCCCTTGATGAAATGGCAGTCGCCCGGGTGGCAACCGGCCACGAAGACGGCGTCGGCACCCTCGAAGATCGACTTGATCACGAAGGCCGGGTCCACCCTGCTCGAGCAGGGCACCTGGACCAGCTTCACACCGTCGGGGTACTTCATCCTGAGGCTCCCTGCCATCTCTGACGCCTTGAAGGTGCAGAAGGAGCAGGCAAAGCCGACTATCTGGGGGTCCTTTGCAGTTTTTTCTTCTGTCGCACTCATATCGCCTCCACCAGGGCCGCTATCTCGTCATCTATTGCGCTGTCACCGTAGCCTCTCAGGCTGATCGAAGAGGAGGGGCACGTGCTGTTGCAGAGGCCGCACCCCATGCAGGCCGCCTCTTCGACGTGGACGACCCTCGCAGCCTCGTCATACTTTATCGCTTTTGCAACGCAAGCCTTTTCGCACATCCTACAACCGCTGCACCGCTTCCCATCCACGACGGCGACATAGGGGTCCACGGTCGCGAAGCCGGCGCTCAAAAACCCGAAGAGCTTCACGGCCGAGGCCCTGCCGTGGTTGATCGCCTCCTCCATGTCTTTCGGACCCGAGCATGCCCCCGCTATGAATATCCCCTTCACGGCAGTATCGTAGGGCCTGAGCTTCACGTGGGCCTCAAGGAAGAACCTGTCCTTGTCGAGGGCTATTTTCATGAGGGAAGAGACTGCGGGACCGTCAGGAGGGGGAGAGATGCCGACCGAGAGGACGGCCAGATCGAACTTCCGCTCGAAGGGCTCGCCGAGGAGCGTGTCCTCGCCCCTCACGGATAGGCCGTCGCGGCCGGGGATTATCTCCGCCACGCTGCACCTCGTGAAGAGCACTCCCTTCGCCTGCGTATCCTCGAAGAATTCCTCCCCTCCCCTGGGATGGGCACGGACGTCCATATAGAAGGACTCGACATAGGAATCCTTGTACCTCTCCTTGAGGCTTTCCGCCACGCGGAGGGCGTTGATGCAGCAAATCCTCGAACAGTAAGGCCTTCCTATCTGCTCGTCCCTAGACCCGACGCAATGGAGGATGGCGACCCGCGGCTTCGGCGGCAGGGGAAGGCGGCCGGCCTTCTCTTCGAAATCGACGGTGGTCATTATCCGCTCGTCCCTGCCGTAGCCCAGCTCCGGCTTAATCGTGGCATCGAAGGGTGCAGACCCTATGGCAACGATGCACCCGCCCACCGTAATCCCCCTCTCGCCCGAAAGGCCACGGAGGGTCGCCCGGTAGTTGCCGAAGGCGCCCTCGAAACCTACAAGGCTCGCCGAGGTAAAGATCTCGACGTTGTCCCTGGCCCTGAGGGCCGCCTCCATGGGTGCGATAACCGCCTCGCCGTCCTTCCGTACGGGCCAGATGTCCCTCAACATCCTCACCCGGCCGCCCAGGACCGGCTCCTTTTCTACAAGATAGACCTGGATGCCCATGTTCGAGAGGAAAAGGGCGGCCGAGAGGCCCGAGACGCCCCCACCGACGATGAGGGCGGACTTCACGACCTCCACCTGCTTCTCCTCCAGGGGCACGTAGTGGGCAGCCGCATAGAGGCCGGCCTTTATCAGCCTTATTGCCTTCTCCGTGTTCCGGGAGATGTCGTCCCCGACCCAGGAGCAATGCTCCCTTATACCTACCCGCCGGAGGAGATGAGGGTTCAGGCTGGCCTTCCGCACTAGGTCCTTGAAAAGCTCGTCGTGGAGCGAGGGCGTGCACGAGGCTATAACTACGCGGTCGAGGCCCTCTTTCTCGATGCTCTCCCTGATCATGTCCTGGCCGGGCTCCGAGCAGACGAAGGGATAGTCGGACGAGACGACTACGTTGGGGAACCTCCCGAAATAGTCGCGCAACTTCCCCACGTCGACGGTATGCTTGATATTGTGTCCGCAGTGGCAGATGAATATGCCGGTTTTCATCGGCCCATGTACTCCAGGCAACGGGATGCCGCCTCTCCCGCAGAGGCGACCGTATCGGGGACGTCCTTCGGCCCCGAGGCCATGCCGCACACGAATATGCCTTCAACGCTTGTCTTGGAAGGGGCAATGGCGTCTACCTTGACGAAACCGTAAGGGTCCGGCTCCAGGGAGGCCATACGGCAAAGCTCTGCCGTCTCTTTGCGGGGCCTCACACCCGTTGCAAGTACGACCAGGTCTACCTCTATTTCGGCCAGCTCGTCGGAGAGCATGTCCTCCACCCTCACGAGCAGCCCGTTCCTGCCCTTCGTTACCTCTCCCGGAATACCCCTTATATACCGGGCGCCTGCCTCCTGGGTGCTCTTGTAGAATTCCTCGTAGTACTTGCCGTAGGCCCGCACGTCGATGTAAGAGACGTAGACCTCTGCATCCTTAACTCTCTCCATCACGATGCTCGCATGTTTTGCCGTATACATGCAGCAAACCCTGGAGCAGAACCTTGCGCCGCTCTGAGCGTCCCTCGAGCCGACGCACTGGATGAAGAAGAAGCGCCTGGGCCTCTTTCCGTTCACGATGATCTCCCCCTCTGTCGGTCCGGTGACGGAGCTTATCCTCTCGAACTCGATGCCGGTCATAACCCCTTCCAGCACCCCATAGCCGTATTCCCCTTTTTCCGTCGGATCATAAAGGTCGAACCCGGGCGCGAGGATTATCCCGTCGCACAAAAGCTCTACCGTCTCGTCTTTCATGGCGTGGTCGACGGCCCCCACCTCGCACACCCGCTCGCATTCACCGCATTCGATGCACCCTTCCACCTGTCCGGCCAGGCACCGGGAAGCTTCCCGCATCATCGCCTCCGGCTCGTATGCAAGAAGGCGTTGAGGCCCCTCTGCTCCCTCCCCCGTCCTTCCCGCCGGGCTCACCACCCCGCCGTCCTCTCCCCTCATGTACAGGTCCATGGAAGCTGCCGCCCTCTTGCCTGCTGCTATGGCGTCTATGACATAGGAGGGGCCTGTGACTGCGTCCCCTCCCGCGAATAGACCGGGGAGGCCTGCGCCACCGGTAAGGGGGTCTATCTTTACAGTCCCGTTCCCGGCAAGGGGTGCCCCTGCAAAGGAGGCATCGGGCTTCTGGCCGAGGGCGGTGATTACCGTATCGACGGAGAG
>JBEKOT010000136.1:0-5983 GCA_049521495.1 Syntrophorhabdales bacterium
GCCTTCGGCCTGAGATCGAGACCGACCAGAAGTTTCTCCGTGTCAGCCAGATCGCCGATGAACTTTCTCAAGGGCGGCGGAAGTTCTTTAACCAGAGTAGGGGCGGCAATGATCTGCTCCCCTTCGGCCAGCGTCGGCTGTTGGTAGATGTCGATGACCTCCAGGTCGTAGCGACCCTTAAGGTGCTCTTCACATATCTTTTTGAGGTTGTCTATGGCGTGGGTAGATTTGGCTGAAGTACCGGCAATATAAAGGCGCAGTATATATTTCTTCTTGCGTGATCTCTTGATCGCTTTCTCGAAGATTTCAATGCTGTCTTTCGGCGTTTCCTTTTTCATCCGTCACTTCCAGGGTGAGTTTTCGGGGCTTCATATCAAGCCCGACGAGCACACGCTCGGTATTCGACAGGTCCCCTATGATCTTTCTCAATGGAGGCGGCAGCTTCCGAACCAGAGTCGGGACCGCGACGATCTGGTCGCCTTGGGCGAGTTGAGGGTTCTTCAATAAGTCGATGACCTCTATATGATAACGACCGCAAAGATGCTCCTCACAAAGCTTCTTGAGGTTCTCAAATGCCGTGATCGCCCTGGGAGTTTGTCCTGCCACGTACAGCCGGAGTTCCCATGTCTCGCCGCCCGCCTCCAATTTCTTGCTCGCCTGGCCCTTTTTCTTAGCGGTCATAGGACACCTCCATGTCGGCCTTGCGGCGATGCGCCATCTCCTCCCTTTGCTCCCCTTGAGCTTTCTTCCGGTTTTGTTCCTGCTGGGCGATCTTCTTCATCTCCTCTTCGTCGGCGTCGATGGCCGCCCGTATGGCGGCGATCTGTGCTTCAGCGAGAAGTCGCTTGCGCTCAAGTTCTCGTCGTTTCCGGTCGAGTTCGCCCTTCGTCTCCGCCTCGGCCATTCTTTCTTTCGCCTCCTGTGCCGCACGTGCCGAGCCCGTCAGGACTCCGGAGGAGCCAAGATAGACATCTTGAAGCTCGATCCCGTGATCGGTGAGAAGGAACTCGCGGATCTGGTTCGAATGGGCCATGCCGCGGGACTTGAGAATCATAATGCCCCGGTTCCGCTCGCCACTGCTTTCCAAATCCCGGAGCACCATCCATGTATCCATGAGCGACGATATGCCGACTTCGGTCTGTTCGAGACTCTCGCCGCCTCGCGTGAGGCTGGTGAACAGAGCCGTGATATGCTCGGTCTTTAGATAATCGATGAGGCGGGTGAGCACAGACTTCACCTCGTGCTCGGTACCCACGGTTATCAGATTGGTAATGGGATCGAGAATGACGACGCTCGGCTGGAAGGTGTCGATAGCCTTGTGTATGGTGGTGAGATGCGTTTCGAGACCGAAGACCGTCGGGCGTGACGCTTCGAACCGGAGCAAGCCTTTGTCTATGAACGGCTGGAGGTCAATGCCTATCGATTCCATGTTGCGCACGATCTGGCTCTCCGACTCCTCAAAGGCGAAGTAGAGGACTCTTTTTTTACGCTCGCAGGCCGACTTTGCAAAGGTCGCAGCAACGCTTGACTTTCCGGTGCCTGCCGTTCCTGAGAGGAGGACCGTGCTTCCCCGGTAATACCCCTTGCCTGCAAACATGGCATCGAGACGGGGAATGCCCGTCGGGATGCGGTCCTTTGAGGCCGCGTGCTTGAGACCGAGAGACGTGACGGGCAGTACGCTTATGCCCAGATCACCGATGAGGAACGGATATTCGTTCGTGCCGTGAGAGGAGCCACGGTACTTGACGATGCGGAGGCGTCTGGTTGAGAGCTGTTCGGTAACGCGGTGATCGAGGACGATCACGCAGTCGGCCACATACTCCTCCAGCCCATGGCGGGTCAGCGTAGCTGTCCCCCGCTCGCCGGTAATGATCGCCGTCACCCCCTTGTCTTTCAGCCACCGGAAAAGACGCCTTAGCTCTGCCCGGAGGATGGCCTCATTGGGGAGGCTTGCGAAGAGCACCTCTATCGTGTCGAGGACGACCCGCTTCGCCTTGATCGAATCGATGGCAGTGCCGAGTCTTATGAAAAGACCGGAGAGATCGTATTCTCCGGTTTCCTCGATCTCGCTTCGCTCGATATAGACGTAATCGACCGATATCTTCTTTTCTTCGGTCAGCTTCTTCAGATCGAAGCCGAGCGACTTGACGTTTTTGGTCAGTTCCTCGCCTGTTTCTTCAAAAGCCATGAATACGCCCGGCTCGTTATAGTCCCGTGAGCCGTGGACGAGAAACTCCATGGCGAGGAGCGTCTTGCCCGAACCTGCGCTCCCGACTACCAGCGTTGGCCTGCCTTTTGGCAAACCGCCGTTCGTGATCTCGTCAAGCCCTTTGATTCCTGTCAGTGCTTTCTCAAGAACGCCTTCAGCCTGAGTTTTGTTCATTTTACCCCCCCACCCCCGATTTTACGGCATGGTGATAGGTCAGTTACTTTGAAGCATTATCGGAACGCAAAATACGGTGAAGCCAATTAACCGAATACCGCAGGGGACAGCCAAAGTCAAGGGATTTCTAGACCTTACCCGTACTATTCTGCCCGCTTCTTTTCAGCATCCAGCACCCTGCGAACGGTCTTCGCTATTTCCCGCTTCGTGAAGGGCTTCATGACAAATTCGCGGATGCCTGCCGCCTTTGCCTTCTCCGGTGACACCGTTTCGCTATAGCCGGTGAAGAGGATGATCGGAAAGTCTTCTCTTGCTTCCAGCATCTTTTCGGCAAGATCGACACCGGTGATGCCGGGCATGGTCTGGTCGGTGATAACAAGGTCGAAACCGGAGGGTCGATCGAGGAACATTTTCAGCGCCTCGGACCCGTTCCGGGCCGTGGTCACTTCATAGCCTAGATTCATGAGCATCTGAGAGGTCATCTCGATGACGAATTCCTCATCATCGACCAGTAATACGCGTTCCTTGCCGTAAGGCATACGGCCTCTCACTTTTGCCTCTTCTTCCGCCTGCTCCCCGGCATGGGGCAGGAAGACTGTGAAATTGGACCCTTTCCCCGGCTCGCTCTCTACGGTGATTGCACCCCCGTGGCTCTTAACGATGCCGTACACCACGGCCAGACCCATACCGGTCCCCTGGCCCGAAGGCTTCGTGGTAAAAAAAGGCTCGAATATCCTCCTTTTGATCTTGTCGCTCATGCCCTTCCCCGTATCCCTCACCGTCAGCTTCACGTAGGTTCCCGAAGGCATTTCAGGGTCAGGCAGCGGCCCACCTTGCTGCAAAGTGACATTCGAAAGGCCGATTGTCAGGATCCCCTTGTCGTGCATCGCGTAGGCTGCATTTGTGGCAAGGTTCACGAGGATCTGCTGGATTTGCGTCGGATCCGCCGTTACCGTGTCCGATTCAGTCTCTATGTCAAGCCCGATGGTTATAGTAGAAGGCAATGACCCGCGTAATAGCTTGTGCGTCTCTTTGATCAGAGGGGTCAAATTTAAGGGGTTCTTTCCTGCTGCGGTCTTTCTGCTGAATGTGAGAATCTGCTTGATAAGGTCTCTTGCGCGCTTGGATGCCTTGACTATCTGTTCGATATTCCGCTTTACTCCATGGTTGCCTTCAGCATCATCGAGGGCGAGTTCGGCATTACCCATAATGACGGCAAGCATGTTGTTAAAGTCATGAGCGATGCCACCGGCGAGCGTGCCGATGGCTTCCATTTTTTGAGATTGCCTGAGCCGCTCCTCAAGTTGCGCCTTCTCGTCTGTTGCCCGCTTCTCGGCCGTAATATCCTGCACAACCGTAATGACCCCTTCCACTCGTTTCTCGCTGTCGAATATGGGGTTCGCCGAAATCCGTCGGTAGAAAACCTCTCCGGTTGTTCTGTTGCGGAGGGCTATTTCCGCCCCATGAAACGGTTTTCCCCGAAATACCCGCAAAAAGGGCTTCATTTGAAGGGATGTCCCGCCGGGGGCGAACATGTCTATCCGTGGAAGGAGTGAAGACCACTGGGACTGAAGGAGGGCATCGGGGTCTATCCCCACTTCCGCAGCCTGTGACTTTGCGACGGAATTGGCAAGCACAATGCGGCCGTCGGCGTGCGTGAACCAAACCCCCTCGTTCATGCTGTCGATAAGCGTCATGAGCCGGTCACGCTCGCGCTTGGCCTGCATCGCCTCCTTCCGCGAGGATTCCTCCGCTGATTTCAGAGCGGAGATATCGGTGATAACGATACATGTCGTCTCTATCCCATAGGCCGTTCGGGAGCTTCCCGCCAGCCTGACAAAGAGCTTCCCTTTGTCGCTCCTGATAGCGACCTCTCCGGTTGTTTTGTCTGCCTCGCGGGCTTTCTTCACAAAATCGAGGAATAAAGGCAGGTCTTCAGGGACGAGCAGGTCTTTGAAGGAAGAGCCGAGGAGCGTCTGGAGGGGAATGCCGGTCATGTTTGAGAAAGCACCGTTGGAATAGAAGATGATGCCCTGTTCATTGATGGTGACGGCACCGGCGTTCATGGTCTCGACGATGTTGCGGTAAGGGTGGTCCGGGCCTTCGAGGGTGTATATCCTGCTCCCCTCCTCACCGGAACCGACGACCACCGCGTCTACGTCGCCTCTGCGGATCGCCTCTATGATCTGTTCCGCCTCTTCAAGGCGTTTTTGCAGCTCTTCTACGTCGGCGGTCCGCTCCTTGACCTTCTTCTCAAGCTCTTGAGAACGCGTCTCAAGCGCCTGCTTGCGCTCGGTGATGTCCGTGAGGACCGTTCGGATGACTGCAGCCCCGTTAGACTGCGCGGCGACGCTCTCAAGCCGGGCAAGAAAGTGCTCTTGCCCTCTGTTTCTCCTCAGCATAAGCTCGCAGGTGTGCGTGCCGGGAGAGCGCAGCGCCTCGCGTCGGTGAAGATAAAACGCGTCCTGGGACTCAGGGGCTGCCAGGGGGGAGAAGGGTTTGTTGAGAAGAAATGTGCGGTCAAGGCCCAAAAGGTGCGCGGCGGTCAGGTTCAGGTCTAAGACAACGCCCTTCTCATCAAAGGTCAGGTAACCAACCGGCGCATATTCGTAGAGATCAACATAGCGTGAGCGGGATTCTTCGAGTTTCTCTTGCGATCTTCGGAGTTCATCGTTCTGCATCTCAAGCTCGATGTGGTAGAGGGAAAGCTCGTGGCTCAGCTCCTGCAGGTCTTTCTTATAAGAGATGCGGGGAACCTTTCCCCCGTTCTCTGCGATCAGCTTCTCGGCTTTTTTCCGAAGTTCGGGGAATTTGCGGGGAGACTTCTGCTTGGCCATGTATCCTCTCCTTGGGTCTCTTAAATGGGTAAACTAGCCTGCGAGGGTTGTTAAAGGATACCAGACCGCCTTTATAAAATAAAGACCATTTCGCCTTCCCGAGTACGAAGTGAAATGTGTTGTGCTGCCGACTGCGAAGAAAACATCACGAGTCCAGGAGGGGAGGGCGAGCTGCGACGTTGGGAAGAGGTTGAGACGGGAGAGGGGCGCGCCCACGGCAAAAAAATGCTTGCACAAAAGCGGTTATAATGGTACACAAAGATGTATACCAAATAATGAAATGAGAGGGATATGAAACGCCGCGCTCTATTCTTGTCCCTTGCAAACTTCTTTCTCTTCTGCACAATGGCGACGGCCGGTCCCAACAGCGAAGTCGTCGGCGATGCCCGTTCTATCTACACAAAGTATACGGGTCCCTTCGACGTAAACCTCGAGAAGTGGTTTGCGGCCCATCCCGTAGGTTGGAGCCGATGTTCCGGACAACACGGGTCGTCGTCGCAAGCGAGATGGGCAGCACGAGTGGCCAGCCTCATTGTCCTTGGCGCCCCGATCGGGAAAACCGCAGTCGTTTCGATACACTCTATGGAAAAGGCGATTGAAGTAAGCGTACCGAAAAAGACCCTCTCTTGGAACGTCGCGGCCTTCCGGAGGGGGCTTGATGCGAAGGCTTAAGCGGCTATCATTGAGGGAGCGGCACTTGGGGTGAGGGAGACCCCCGCAATCCGCAAAAATAAGGAGGGGAGGATCATGGAGGATGACAGAA
>JBEKOT010000137.1:0-5978 GCA_049521495.1 Syntrophorhabdales bacterium
CTTTTAACTATGGGGTCCGTCGAGGTCCTGGATAATGCGTTTTGCCAGGAGGGGGACCACCGCGGCCACGGTGGGCGACAACTCTTCCGTGAAGAGAGTGTTCTCTTCTATCTTGACCGCATGAATAGCCACTGTCGCCGGCATCTTGTACCCCAGCCTCCTGCCCAGCTCGATCGTGGTCTTCAAATCGAGGGCGTGGGAAGCGTAAGGCACCACCAGGGCTCCCAGGTCGTCAAGGGAAAGATCGTAGACGAACCCGGCCGGCTTCCGGTCTTCCGCCATAATAGCGTCGACGACGATCACCTTATCGAATCCGGTTATGAGGTCGAGGAGCACCATTCCGCCAAGGCTCGCCTCGACCAGCTCGACCGAGGGGTCGCCGGCCCATAGGCGCCGCATCTCTCTCACGACGCGGATTCCTACGCCGTCGTCCCCCAGAATAGTATTGCCGAGCCCGAGTACGAGGATTTTGTGAGAGGCCATGATACTACCGGGCAGGGCCTGGATGTGTGGGAGGCCCCGCCCGGTTCTTCTCCGTTGTTATACGTCCCGCCCTATCCGGTCTACCACGTTCCCCTCGCGGTCGCGGAGGACTATCTCGAGGGGCATCTTTCCCGGGAGCGTATGGGTCGCGCAGCCGAGGCAGGGATCGTAGGCGCGGAAGGCCATCTCGACCATGTTGAGGAGCCCTTCCTTCGCCTCTCCCCCTTTGATAAAGGCTTTGGCCGCTTTTTTCACGGAAAGGCAGATAGGGGCCGCGTTATGCTGCGTGGCCACAATGAGGTTCGCCTTAGTAAGGAGGCCCCTATCGTCCGTCTCGTAGTGATGGATCAGCGTTCCCCTCGCCGCCTCGACGCAGCCGACACCCTTCTTTGTCAGGCGGAGGTTCATGTTCCGGATGTCCTTGCTCGTGAGAAGGGGGTCACCGGCGATGCGCTGCATGTCTTCGGCTGCCTGCAATGCCTCTATCAGTCTTGCCCAGTGGAAGGCGAGCGTGTGGTGCGCCGGCTTGTTCCCGAGGACCGCATACATCTCCTCATACTCGGCCTGCGCCTCGGGAGTTGCCATGCCCTTCGACGCGTTCAGGCGGGCCAACGGGCCGACGCGGTAGAGGGATGAGCCGAAGCCCTCTTTCAGTCCCTGCCAGCCGAGGACCTTTAGATAGGTGAGCCTTATGTAGGTCCAGGGCTCTACCCACTCGGCTATATGGTCCGTATAGAACTGAGGGTCGAACAAAGCTCTTTCCTTGCCTTCCGGATTGACGACCCTCAGATTGCCGTCGTAGAAGTTTACACACTTGTTGTCGTCGACCATGCCCATGTAATAAGTATTGAGGTTATAGGCGTCATCGAGGACGAGGTCTAGATACTTCGGGTTCCTGACCACAACGTTCTTGAAGAGCTGGAGCGCGAACTTCGAGAACTCGACGGCATAGTCGGCGGTCTCCTTTATGATCGCTCGCTCTTCCTCGCTGATCCCCCTCGAAACGCCGCCCGGCAGGCCTCCTTCCGGATGGGGGGCCTTGCTCCCGAGGAGGCGCAGAATGTCCCTGCACCTCTTCCTGACCTCGATCACCTTTCCCGCGATCTCCATCCCCACCTTCTGGATTACCCCGAGGATGTTGCGCTCTCCCGGGTTGGCGTCTGGACCGACCACGAAGTCGGGCGCGGCGAGGAAGAAGAAATGAATGAAATGGTCTTCCACGTAAAAGGCATTGTACTGGAGCTGCCTTATTAGCTTCGCCGTAATGGTCGGCTCGACGCCGTAGACCTTGTCCACGGCCTTGGTCGATGCCATGTTGTGGGGCGTGGGGCAGACGCCGCAGATGTTCGGCACGATCCTCGGCATCTCTTCCACGGGCCTGCCGATACAGAAACGCTCGAAGCCCCGGAGCTCCGTTACCTGAAAATAGGCGTCCTCCACATCCCCCTGATCGTCCAGAAAGATCTCGATCTTCCCGTGGCCCTCCAACCTGGTTACCGGATTTATCGAAAGTTTTTTACCCATGCTCACACCTCACGCTTTTTTGGATGCTTCTCTCTTCTTGTGCAGCAGAGAAGACGCCGTTGTGAAACGGTAGAAATAACCCGCAGGATCGTCGAGGGCATCGACGACCTTTAGAGCCTCGTCCAGGTTCTGGCCATGTATGAGTGAAGCGAAGGCAGACAGGTACTTGGAGCCCATGTCCTTGACGCCCTCGACCGGGCCGAAACAGCCCCTGCAGGGCATGTTGATCTTCAGGCAGACCTCACCGCAGCCGGCCCGCGTCGCCGGTCCAGAGCAGACCACGCCCTGAGCCAGGAAGCACTTCTCGGGGTCCGCCTCGATCTCGTGTATCCTCTTTATATCGGTGACGGCCAGCCTGTCGGGCTTGGTCTTGTTTCTTTCACATACGTCGCAGAGCGCCCTCTCCGGCGCCAGCGTAGAGCCCTTCGGGGGGAGGCGGCCCTCCAGCACTGCGCTGACCGCTTCCAGTATGAGGTTGACGGGGGGCGGGCAGCCGGGAAGGTAGTAATCGACGTCGATGACCTGGCTCAAGGTGCGAACGTCGTTGAAAAGTTCCGGGAGGGTAAGCTCCTTGCCGTCCACCTTAGTGACAGTCTGGGGGTAGTTGTTCTTGGGGTTCGTGACTGTCGGAGCGTCCTTGTACACCCACTGGAAGATGTCGTCCTTGGAGCGGAAATTCGCCAGGCCCGGCGTACCGCCGAAACAGGCGCAAGCGCCGAAGGCAAGGACTAGCTGGGACTTCTTGCGCAGGACCTTGGCGAACTCCTCAAGCTCGGAATTCCTCACCGAGCCGTTCACGATGGCCAGGGCGATCTCCCCGTCCTTCATCGCCTCTATGTGATGGTATTTGAAATCGAGAGCTACCGGCCAGAGCACAAATTCGACGGCGGCCGCCACTTTGAGAACGTTTTCATTAAGGTCGACGATTGCCTCGTCGCACCCGCCGCAGCCTCCAAGCCACATTATTGCCACTTTTGGTTTATCAGCCATGTCTTCCTCCTAAACCCTGATCGGTCCAAGACCCGTGAGCTTATCTTTGAATTCCTTGACAAGCTTCGAGACGCTCGCCCCTTCCGGATCGAAGGAAGTGACGACCCTGACCCTTTCTTTTTCGATGCCGAAGGATTCGAGCACTTTTTGCAGGAGGTATACCCTCTTCCGCGCCTCCTCGTTGCCGTCCTGGAAGTGGCAGTCGCCTTCGCCGCAGCCGAGCAGGAGCACCCCGTCGGCCCCCTTCTTGAAAGCGTTCAGGACATCGGTAGAGTCAACCTTTCCGATGCATGCGACGGGGATGAATGTCTTTACCCCTGCCCCGACCCCGTTTCCGCAGTAGCCGTAACCGAACTTGCAGGTAAAGCAGACAACGCCCGGTTCTTCGCCGATGTTCTGCTTCTCCATCTTCGACAGGTCGGGGACCAACTCCCTGGCGCCAGAAGGACATGCGGAGACGCACATGCCGCAGGCCTTGCACTTTATTGGATCGGTGTAGCTGACGAGGCGCGTCCTCACCTCTCTGCCTTCCACGATCTCTTTCGTCTCGACGAGTTGGGCAGTCTCGTAGTTGCAGGCGGAGACGCACACGCCGCAGCCGGAGCATAGCGATTCGTCGACCTGCACCGCCGGCAGCTCCGGCTGGATTCCCACCGAAACGCACGCCTTGCACGCAGGGCAAGGCCCGCACGCGAGGCAACGCTTTGCTTCCTCTCTAGCCTCGTCGAGAGTGAAGCCTATCTCGAACATGTCGAAGTTTTTTCTTTTGTCGGGGGAAGTCCATTTTACAGGGGGTTCGGCCTTGAAGGTGCTCCTGGCAGGCGTCCCCGTGGTCTCCCTCCTGAGGCCCCAGCGCTGCATAGGCATACCGCGGAGATACCGCTCCATCGACTGGGCTGCCTCCCTCCCCTCGGCCATGGCGTCGACCATGAAGCCGATCCTTCTGACGTCGCCTCCGATGAAGACCTCTCCCCTGAGCATGCTCCTGCGGGTAAGGGGATCGACGGCAAGCCTGCCTCGCTCGTCGAAAAGGCCCGAGTTCTGCAACAGGCTCCGGTCCCACATCTGGCCTATCGTAATGAGAAGGACATCACCTTCCACGTCCTGACAATCACTGCAGTCGAACTGGGGATTGAAGCCCTTATAGTCAAAGACGCCCGTGCATTTCGGGCAGTCGATCTTCTTGAATTTTCCTTTCTCAGCTATAATGTTCCTGACACCCCTGGAATAGACGATCTTGATCCCTTCCTGATGTGCCCCTTCTATCTCTTCGACGTCTGCCGGGATGCCGTCCTTTGTTGCCTTGTCGTCGTTCTCGAGACAGACGACGGTTACCTGGCCGCCAAGCCTGTATGCGGTCCTCGCTGCATCGAAGGCCACGTTGCCGCCGCCGATGACGACGACCCTCTTGCCCTTGTAATAATCAAGCGGGAGAAGGCCCCTTCCTGCCTCATCGAGCAAAGTAAGCCCGTACTCTACGCCCTCCATGCCCTGCCATTCCACCTTGTCGACGCCGAAGGTAAGCGGCCTTGGGTAGGGTGTGCCGGTGGCGACGAAGAACACCTTAAAGCCCTTGGCCTTGAGGTCCGAGATCACGTCGCCTTCCAGCTTGGCATCCTTGACAACCTTTATGCCCCCTATCCGGACAAGACTTTCCACGGCCGTGTCGAGCACGTCCTCCGGAAGGCGATACTTCGGGATGTACCGGAGGGCGCCGCCGAGCTTCGGGTTTGTATCGAAAATGGTTACGTCATGCCCCCTCTTGGCCATCTCCCAAGCACACATCAGGCCGCCCGGGCCTCCTCCTATGACGGCTACCTTCTCGCCGTCCTGCTTGATATCGAGAGCCGCCCTCTTTTTCATGTAGGGCGTGTATGTGTCGGAAAGAAAGCGTTTCAAAAGCCTTCTCTTGATGGAGCCGCCCTTGGTCCTGTAGTTGCACTCCCGTTCGCAGATGCCGCAAATGTAGCCGCAGACGGTGAAAAAAGGGTTCCTCTCGTGAAGGTGATCACCGATCTGCAGCACGCCGGCACGTGCCGCTTCAGGGTCCTGGGGGAGCAAGGAGATGAGAACGTTCGTCCGCTGGATGTCTTCGCGGATCGGGCATTTGTTTTGGCACGGCGGCAGGAATATCTTGACCGCAGCCTCGACCTTCGCCTGCGCATCATTCCTCAGTTGCCACATACTGTTACCTCCTTTTCGTTACGCTGTCCGAAAATTTTACTCTATTTTCTGGGACCACCATACGTTTCCCCCATCCCTCGCGACATATGCCGCTCTCGTTAGCAAAAAACGGCTTTCCATGGCGGGAATGAGTGAGAAGAACGTGAAGAAAATCACGAACAAGAATAACACTTAGGTTTGCCCCTGTCAACTACGATTTTGGTCCTACGAAAAAGCCTTTTCCCTCCCGTCCTATTTCTCCTCGGTCGCCTTCCGGATCCTGACCGCGCATACCTTGTACCCCGGTATCTTCGATACGGGATCGAGGGAGTCGAGGGTCAGAAGGTTTGCAGCCGCTTCCTTGAAATGGAAGGTCATGAACACAAGCCCTTCCTGAAGATAATCGACTGCCCGCGCCCTTGCCTCGATGCTCCCCCTCCTCGACTCCACGACTACCCGCGCCCCTTCTCCGTTGAAGCCTATCTTGCGGGCATCCTCGCGGCTGACGTCTATTATCGGTTCGGGTGCCATCTCGGAAAGCGGCTTCGATTTTCTCGAAAGGACCCCGTGGTAGTGGTATAGAATCCGGCCCGTCGTAAGAAAGAGGGGATATTCCTCGTCGGGCAGCTCGGGGGCGGGCACGTAAGGAGTCACATGGAACTTCCCCTTGCCCCTAACGAACTGCCCCTTGTGCAGGTACGGGGTGCCCGGATGGTCTACTGAAGGGCAAGGCCACTGGATCCCGCCTTCGCTAAGGCGGTCATAGGTGATGCCTCCGTAAGACGGCGTGAGCGAGGCTATCTCGGCCATGATCGCCT
>JBEKOT010000138.1:0-6321 GCA_049521495.1 Syntrophorhabdales bacterium
GCCACGGGAATCTTCGCCACCACCTTCAATTCTCCGTTCACCACCCGCTCTACGTAGAGCCCGGCGAGGGCCAGGTGGTCCTGGGGGCGAAAGCGCATGTCGCCCTGTGGGAACTCGACGCCCTCCTTGAACTGGGTCCCCTCGAGCGCTTTGATCACGTTCGGGGTATCCTCCCTGCCCTTCCATCCGACCTTCTCCATGGCCGCCTTCAACGCGAACACCGATTGCCACATGGCCCAGTTGTAGGCCAGAACGAACCGCGTGCCCGTTCCGATCTCTTTACCCTCCGGGTCTACCCCTATAAGCTCGCGATACGTCTTGTTCGCCTTCGTATTTAACCCTTCCAGCGTGGTGGGATACGACGTGAGGCAGTATGCCCCTTCGACCGGGGTCCCTACTGCTTTTATATCCTGTGCAGAAAAGCAATAGACGGCTCCCAGTTTCTTTATATCAGGGCGGACGGCATGCAGATCCCTTATGAAAGAGAGGAAATCGGAGCCGAAGCAGGCAAAATAGACGGCATCTGCGTCCTTGGGTATCTTGCCGGACAGGTAGCGTAGCCAGTCACTCGTCCCAATGGGTACCCTGATCGATTCCTCTACCGTTCCGCCGTTCTCTGCAATATAGTTCTTGAAGTCCTGCTCGTTGGACCATCCCCAGGCAAAATTGACTACTACTGTGACCCATTTCTTTCCGAGGTTGCGTACCGCCCACTTGGCAACCCCCTTTGCCTCTTCCCGGACGGACGTACAAGCCGGGAAGACGTACCTGTTCCCCTTCTCCCCCGACAACTCCGTGGCAGAGGCGGAAGGGAAATAAGGTACTTTCAGCTCTTTTGCAACAGGGCTGCACGCAATGGCCACACCCGAGTTATTGGAATCGATGACAAAATCGACACCATACGTCTCTGCCAGCTTTCTGAACTTCAGTGCCCCGACGGGCGCCTTGCTCTCGGTATCCTCCACGTACAGTTCCAACGGCCGGCCCATGATGCCGCCTTCTTTATTTATCTTTGCCACTGCCGCCCTGACCACTTTTTCATGGGAATACCCGTAAGCCGCGTTTGCCCCGGTCTTATCCGCCACCATACCCAGCTTTATGGGCTTCTTCTTTGCCTGGGCGTAGACGTTCTCGCTCCCGCTCATGCCCGATATCATAAGGAACCCAATCGCCAAGACCAGCAGCGCCCTTCTCATTCTCCGTTCTCCTTATAGTTATGACCTTGTGGTTTGAGGATCTGTTTTAAGCGAGAGAAGCAAATAAAGGTGTGATCACCGACGCCCCGGGCCTTCAAATCTTTCTTCCGGGCGGTTGGTTCAAGGGAAAACCGACAGGGGAGAAATGCTCAGATTTTACGGCTGGACGAATTGCTTGCATCGCTCGTCAATTTTTTAGTGTAAAAGAAATCTCCGGCACGGTCAAGTTATTTTCCTTGCCATCGGTATCTTCTCCCTCCGCCGTTCCGAAGACGCGCCCATCCGCATCCCGGTAACCGCCTCTATTTCGGGAGTTTGCAATTTGTATTGACAAAAACACGCCGATCAAATGTAATTTAGTCAGCAAGAATATACCGCTTTGTATCGCTCGATGAGAAAACGACGCCCTGCGGATTCCGCGAACCTGCCGAGAAGCCTCGGACGTAAAGTCGGGACGGATGTTCAGCGCCGGTAACTGTTTTGACGCGCCTCGCCAGGCGAGTTATGAAGCGAATAAAAACCGGATAGAGCGGTCACGGACCGGTGAATAGCGGATGCTGCACGGGCGATAGCATTGGCTGAAACTACGGGAGGTAGGTAAATGGCAAGAAAGAAAAAGATGGGAGGCTATACGGGCAACGTGCTCTTTGTCGACCTTTCCAAAAAGAAGGTGCGGAAAGAAAAGCTGAGCGGAGAGACGGTCCGATCTTTCGTCGGCATGCGGGGTTTTACTTCCAAGCTGCTCTGGGATCGCGTAAGGGGTGTGGATGCCTTGTCGCCGGAGAATCTTATCGTCTTCGGGACCGGTCCCCTGACGGGCGTCGCGCTGACCGGCGGAAGGGCGCTCGTTGCAGCAAAATCGCCGCTTACCGGCGCTCTCGGTTATGCGAATTTCGGGGGTCATTGGGGGCCTGCCCTCAAGTACGCCGGGTATGACCTTCTGGTGGTAGAAGGAAAGGCGAAAAATCCGGCTTACATCCTCATAGAGGACGACAACGTGGATATCAGGGATGCGCGTGGAATATGGGGGAAGGACACGCGCGAGACGGACCGCATCATCAGGAAAGAGACCGGTGACCCCGACATGCAGGTACTTTCTATCGGCCAGGCCGGCGAGCACCTGGTCCCGTTTGCCTGCCTGATTTCCTACGACGGCCATTGCGGCGGCCGTACGGGCATGGGGGCGGTAATGGGCTCAAAGAACCTAAAGGCGGTGGCCGTCAGGGGGACGAAAGGGGTGGCGGTTGCAGACGAGGTACAGTACAAGGCATTGCTCCGGGAGATTCTGGGCCACCTGAAAAGCGATCCCCTTTCGGGAGACATCGCGCCAAAACTGGGCACGACAGTGCTCCTCAACATCGTAAACGAAACGGGGGCCCTTGGGACGCGCAATTTTCAGACCGGGTATTTCGATAAAGCCTTCGAGATATCCGGAGAGACCATGCTCGAGCGGTATACGCCCGCGCAGAGGGGAAGGGCATGTTTCATGTGCCCTATCGGCTGTGACCGGTATACCAGCGTGAAGGAAGGCGAGTTTGCGGGAACCTGGTGCGCAGGAGGGCCGGAGTATGCCACCCTGACAAACCAGGGTGCGCGCATGGGAAACAGCAATCTGCCTTCCATCATCAAAGCGAACGAGCTTTGCAATCGCTTCGGTCTCGATACCTACTCGACCGGCGGTGTGCTTGGCTTCGCTTTCGAGGCCTATCAGAAGGGCCTTCTGAACGAAAAAGAGACGGGCGGCCTCAAGCTCGAATGGGGTGATTATAAGGTGCAGCTCGAGCTAATCAGGAAGATCGCATACAGGGAAGGCCTGGGCGCCCTTCTTGCCGAAGGGGTGAAGAGGATGAGCGAACGGATCGGACGGGGCTCGGACCGTTTCGCAGTGCATGTTAAGGGCATGGAATATCCATCCAAAGACGCGAGGGGGGATAAGATGTACGGTCTTTGCTGCTCCACCTCCGGGCGGGGAGCCGACCACCTCTACTCGCTCTCAGAATTTCCGCCCGCCGTGGAGCTCGATAAGATAAAGGAGATGTTCGGGACGGAAAAGGCGGTCGATCCCCATCTTCCAGACGGTAAAGGCAAGGTTGTCGCCTTTTTCGAGGAAGGCTGCACGTTTACGGACCTTCTGGGGATCTGCAAGCTCGTTTACGTGACCTACGTGGCGTCCATGGGTGAGCTGATCTACCGAAGGGAAGTGCTATCCAAGCTCTACGAGGCCGTTACGGGTCTTCCTCTTTCAAGCAAAGATCTTCTCGATGCAGCCAACCGTTTGACCGCCCTCGAGAAGGCATACAATATCAGGGAGGCCGGCTTTACCCGCAAGGATGATTACCCGCCCTACCGGTTCCTTAAGGAGCCGATGCCGGATGGACCGGCAAAGGGAAGGGTGTTCGAGGCAGATGAAATGCTCGATGAGTATTACGACGCGAAAGGCTACGACAGGAAGACCAGCTGGCCATACCGGGAAACGATGGAGAAGCTGGGTCTGGGCGATGTAGTAAAGCAGCTTGAAAAAGACGGGATCAAGCTCCCAAGGCGGAAATGAGCTCGGTCAAGAGGGAAAGCATCATCATCGTGGGCAACGGGGTGGCCGGCAACACGGCCATGGAGTCCATCAGGCGCCATAAGCCGTCTGCCCGCGTCTCCATGCTTTCCGATGAACCTTTCCCGCTGTATTCAGCTTGCGTCCTGTCCCAGTACGTTTCGGGACAATTGGCGAGGGAGCGGACGTTCCTCAAGACGATGTACCATTACCGCGGCGTTGAGACAAGGCTGGGCAAAACTGTGACGGGCATAGACTTGAACGACAGGTCGGTGAAAGTGGGCCGAGAGAAACTCTACTTCGACAAGCTGATCCTGGCGACAGGAGGCGAAGCCGTCAAGCCCCCCATAGAGGGGATGCGCGGACCCGGTGTTTTTGTACTGAAAACTATCAAGGATGCCGACGAACTCGCACGGTGCGAGGCGACGGATGGAGTGGTTGTCGGATCCGGACCGACAGGGATAGAAGTCGCGGTGGCGTTAAGAAAAAGGGGACTTCGTGTCTCCCTTGTCGAGCTGCTCGATTCCGTGCTCCCCATGGTCTTCGACAAGGAGGCAGGGATCAGGATCGTTAAAATTCTGGAGAAGAACGGGGTCAGGGTAATTACGGGAGAAAAAGTCACAAGGATCGTACGGAAACGAGGCCTTGTGCAGGCCGTCGAAACCGACAGACGAAAGATCGGCTGCCAGATGGTGGTGTGGACCGTGGGAGTAAAGCCACGCACCGATCTTGCCCGTGCGGCAGGCATAGTGACAGGAACTCTGGGAGGCGTACAGGTCACCGAGCGCATGGAGACGAACCAACCGGGAGTCTATGCGTGCGGTGATTGCGCGGAGTTCGTGGACCCGATCGACAAACGTTCTTATCTGCAGCTTTTCTGGCTGAATGCCAGGCAGATGGGCAGGGTAGCCGGTTCCATATGCGCCGGACTGGTGACATCATATGCCCCTGTTCAGCCGGGCACGGTCCTCGACCTGTTCGGTCACACTGTCGCTTCAATCGGCGTCACAAGCACCGGCAGAGGAGGAGAAAACGGGACCCGAGTCATAGAACGAGAGGCGGGCTCCGTTTACAGCCGCGTCGTAACGAGAGGCGGATCCCTGGCCGCCGCCCAGTTTGTAGGAGGGCTGGCGGAAGCGGGACCCATAGCGGTTCTGATAAGGGCCGGCTTCCCCCTGGAACGGCTGCCAGAGCATATGCGCACCCATCCCGTCGCCAGCAGATGTGGATGGCTGACAGAAGGATAGGGATAACATTTCTGCGATTTTTTGAGAAAGGGGGGGTTGGAATGAAAAAGATATTCATGGTGGACATACAGGCCTGCTCCGGTTGCCGGCTATGCGAGGCCGTCTGCTCGTTCGAAAAAGAGGGGGCCGTAAGGCCTTCAAAATCTCAGATACGCGTGTTGAAGCTCGATGAGCGGGGCATCGACGTGCCTGTCTCATGCCAGCATTGCGAATCTCCCCTGTGCGCCGATACCTGTCCGGTCAATGCCATTACGATTAAAGCAGACGGAACGGGCGTGCTACTGAAACAGGACAAATGCGTTGGCTGCAGGGCGTGCGTTCTTGTCTGTCCCTATGGCGCAATTACTGTCGACAGCGATACGGGCAAGTGCATGAAATGCGACCTCTGCGCGGGTGACCCCCAGTGCGTGAAGCTCTGCCCCAAGGGGGCGCTCTATTATGACGATGCTGAGGTGCTTAACTCCGTGAGGAGACACGGTAAGATGAAAGTGCTCCTCAAGCCGTTTCTTTAAGCCGGTCAGAGACCCGCAGATTCATGAAGACGAGGAAATGAGTTAACTAGGGAGGAGAGTAGAGCCTATTGATAGGGGAAGAGTACCTTTATTATTGACTTTGGTTAAACCCGGTCGTCCCCCTCGCTGCCCCCCAGCCCCGAATCGCCGCTTGTCGGTTACGCGCGAAAAAGTTATACTCTCTTTCATGGCAAGGAAGATCGATATAAGAATCATTTTAGCGGAGGAGCAAACGCTCCTGTCGAGGGAAAGAACAATGCACTCTTACATGCAGACGGGCCTTGCCTTTACCTCCGTCGGCCTTGTGATCGTCAAATTCCTGGGCGGCATCCTCGCGGTCGTGACCGGCGCCTGCTTCATGGCCCTCGGCGGCCTGCTCATCATGGAGGCGGGCAGGAGGTACGTCCGCTTCCGCCGGGCGATCCGTCTCCTCAGACGGAAGGAGGCAGAACTGGGCGCTGTCATCCCCGCACCGCCTCCTTCCTAGCAGAAATGCAGGGGGTATCTGGGGGCTTCGTCCCGGCGCTAGCGTATACCTTCCTGGAGCCCACATTTTTGTTTTTTTCGTTGCACAGCACTCTTTCAAGTGGTAAGACTAGTGGGAGCAGAGGAGCCAGATGCGAGACCGTGTGTTCTGGACCGGGAGGACGAACGTTATTGAGTAATTGAAGCGAAAAAGAGGGGAATGTCAATATTTGATTCCTGAGAAGTAACTCCCAAGAAAACTATTGTATTACATTGGATAAATGCTAGAATACCGCATGTATAAGAAAACATCACCCCAAATGAAGCTGTTCGGCGTAGAGACGCAGGTATCC
>JBEKOT010000139.1:0-6159 GCA_049521495.1 Syntrophorhabdales bacterium
TCGTAGCCGACCCGGATAACCCTCTCTATGCCCACCTCCGTCATGCCGTACATCTCCATGAAGTCCCGCCGCTCTTCCGCAGGAAGGGAGGCGAGCTCCTCCTCGAGCTTTCCGCAAATGGGGACAACCTTGCACCCGCTGGCTCGGGCATGCTCTTCGAGGGTGGACGTCTGCCCTTTTCGTCCCAGGTCTTTCTCGTCGATGTTGGCGACATAGAAGACGGGCTTAGAGCATATGAGATTGAAGCTCCGCAAGGTTTCGCCCTCTTCGGGCGACATTGCTGACCCGTCTATGAAGCGGCCAGCCGAGAGGAAAGCCTTGGCTTTTTCGAGGACCTCTCGCTCGTGCCCGTGTTTCTCCTTCGACACCCTGGCCAGGCGCTCTATCCTGTCGATCCTCTCTTCCACGACGGCGAGGTCCGCGATGACGATCTCCGTCTCGACGATCTCCGCGTCCCTCCTTTGTGGGCATCCTTGACCAGGCCGGCGATATCGATAAACTCTATGGTCGTCGGCGTAACCTTTTCCGGCCCCGTCAGCCGGGCCAGGTTCGATAGGCGCTCGTCGGGCACGGGCACCACGCCCACATTCGGCTCTATGGTGCAGAAGGGGTAGGGCTGGGCCGCGACGGCAAGGGCGGTGAGGGCGTTGAATATGGTCGATTTCCCGGAATTAGGAAGGCCGATTATGCCGCAGGAAAAGCCCATTTCTTGCTCCTTGCGTCACTGCCTGTTGAAGATATTCATCGCCCTTTCGATGCCCTCGTTAAGGAAGACGTCAATGGCTTCCGACGCTCTGTCTAGAACGTCCGAGAGGGCGGCCGCCTCGTCCGGCTTGAAACGGGAGAGCACCCAGTCCTCCGGCATCATCGCCGGATCTCTGCCTATGCCTATCTTTATGCGGTAGAAGAGGGGCGTCCGTAGGGCCTCCACAAGGGAGCGCACGCCCTTGTGGCCGCCGTCGCCACCGTCCCACCTGATGCGCACCTTGGCGAATTCCATGTCCAGGTCGTCATGGACCAGGAGAAGGTTGTCCGGTGCTATCCGCTTTTTCCGCATCAGGGCGGAGACGGGACCGCCCGAGAGGTTCATGAAAGTGTCCGGCTTGGCGAGGATGAGGTCGTCCCCCTCGCCGACGGCGCACCCGGCCAGCTTCCTGGAGATAGGTATGCCGCGCAGCCGCGAAAACCTGTCGAGGACCAGATAGCCTACATTGTGCCTGGTGTGCCTGTAGGCAGCACCCTTATTGCCCAGACCGCAGACGAGGAACAAAAAATGTCATTCCTCCTTAGGCGCTGCTTCTTCGGCAGCCGGCGGAGGAGCCTCAACCTTTTCTTCAATCTCCGGCGGCGTGAGGCCGACAACGGCTACATCCGGCGGGTCGAGGAGCTTGACGCCCGGCAGCGCGATCTCATGGATGTGGATGGAGTCGCCGATATCGAGGTTCGATATGTCTAAATCTATCTTCTCCGGTATCTGGCCGGGCAGGCTCTCGACCATGACCGTCCGAAGGTGCTGCTCGATCACGCCGCCCTTCACGAGACCGACAGGGTCGCCCGTGAGATGGATAGGGACCTCGACCTGGACAACCCTTTCCATGGACACCTGGAGAAAATCCACGTGGAGCACCGAGCGGTCCACCGGGCGCCTTTGCACTTGCTTTATCATCACCGGCCTTTCATCTTTGCCGAGTCCGCCCGACACGACCATCCTGATGACCGCGTTGCTCCTCGCACTGGTCTCAAGGTGCCTCCAGTCCTTCGACGAGATGGAAAGGGCGAGGGAATCAACGTCTCTTCCGTAGAGGATAGCGGGGATTACGCCCGCTCTCCTGAGCTTGCGGGCCTCTCCCTTTCCTCTGCCCCCTCTTACCTCCGCCTTTATGAGCAATTCTTCCATGATGCAGACCTCCTTGTTCCGCAAAAGCTATACGAACAGCGAGCTGACCGACGCTTCGTTGTGTATGCGTCTTATTGCCTCCGCCAGTATGGGTGAGACATCGAGCACCCTTGCCCTCTCCAGCTGCTTTGCCTTCTCTCTCAGAGGGATGGTATTCGTGATGACCAGCTCGTGTATCGGCGATTTATTAAGCTTATCGACCGCCTGCCCTGAAAGCACCGCATGGGTGCAGCAGGCATAGACCCGGCTTGCCCCGTCCCTTATGAGGGCTTCGGAGGACTGGACTATAGTGCCCCCCGTATCGATCATGTCGTCGAGCAGGATGGCGACCTTCCCCTTGACCTCTCCTACAATGTTCATCAACTTGGAGACATCGGCCTTTTCTCTCCGCTTGTCGATGATGGCGATGGTCGTATTTTCCTTCATCCTTTTCGCAAACGCCCTCGCCCTCTCGACCCCTCCCGCGTCGGGAGAAACAACGACGATACGGTCGTCGATGTTCGAGAGATAATCGAGCTGCACGGGCATGGCGTAGAGATGGTCGACAGGTATGTTGAAAAAGCCTTGGATCTGTCCTACGTGCAGGTCCATGGCTAGCACCCTCGTCGCGCCGGCCACCTCTATGAGGTCTGCAACGAGCCGCGCCGAGATGGGCGCCCGCGGCGCCACTTTCCTGTCCTGTCTTGCGTAACCGTAGTACGGAATCACCACGTTTATCCTTGACACCGAGGCCCGCTTCATGGCGTCGATCATTACCAGAAGCTCCATTATGTTCTCGTTGACAGGCGGGCACGTAGGCTGGATGAGGAAGACATCCATTCCCCTCACCGATTCCTCGATCTCAACCTGGATCTCTCCGTCGCTGAAGCTGCTGACGCTCGCTTTTCCCTTCTCCACTTCGAGGTACGCGCATATCCTTTCCGCCAGCTCGCTGTTGGCGTTGCCGCTGAATATCCTCAATTTGTCCACTTTTTACCCATCCTCCCGAAATAACGTGCAGCCGATTTATGAAACACCGGGGCTGGAGGCTTCGAACCCCCGCTGTGGCCTTCCGACGGCCGTCCCCGAAAAAGAGTCAAGCCGATCGGTCGGCCAGCGCCCGGCCATGCTCAACTAGAGATACCTACCTTGCCCAGCTCTTTCTCGTACGCCTCGAGGACTCTCGACTCGATCCTCTGCCGGGTCTCGCTGTTCAGAGGGTGCACCGTGTCCCTGTACGATCCGTCCTTCATCTTCTTGCTCGGCATGGCCACAAAAAGCTTGCTGTCTCCATCGATCACCTTCAGGTCTCTGATAATGAAACATTCGTCAAAAATAACTGATGCGTAAGCTTTCACCTTCTTTTCGTTGACCGGGTAGATCTTCACATCGGTAATTTCCATGCCTGCCTCCTTCTAAAGGCTGTGAGCTATGAAGACACTTCCAAGACCCCCCAACTTTTCCAAAGCTTTTTGCGCGGCCCCTTCATTTTCAAATATGCCGAAAACGGCGGACCCGCTCCCGCTCATGAGCGAGCCGAGTGCGCCGGCCTCCAGCAGTCTTTCCTTTATCGGCTTTATTTCCGGACATATCGAGATCGCGACCTCTTCCAGGTCATTCTCCAACATATCCGCAACGTCCGTAATTTGTGAGAAATTACCCGAAACTGTAACGTCATTTTCATTTTTTGTCAAATAGATTCTTAAGCCGCTGTATACCGCCGCGGTGCTTATGGCGACACCGGGATAGACCACGACGTACCACATCTTGGGCAGCGCAACAGGGGTTATCCTTTCCCCGACCCCCCTCATAATGCACGATTTGCCGTACAGAAAGAGGGGCACGTCGGAGCCCACACCCTTGCCCAGCTCGGCAAGCTCTTCGGGCCTTACGGAAATGCCCCAGGCACTCACCAGTTCCTTCATCACCGTCGCCGCGTTCCCGCTGCCTCCCCCGAGGCCGCTGCCGACGGGAATGCGCTTTTCCACGTCAACGGCCAGACCGTCAAGATTCCCGTACCGCTCCTTCAGGAGCATGATCGCCCTGTAGACCGTGTTGGCCGGCCCGTCCGCAAGCAAGCCACGGTCGTCCCGCACGCTAACCCGTCCGCCCTCTGCCTGCCTCAGATGCAGCACGTCACAGAGGGAGATGATATCGACGACGCTGACAAGGTCGTGGTACCCGTCCGGCCTTTTCCCGACGACTTTCAGATAAAGGTTCACCTTCGCCGGCGAGAGGACCGTGCGCTCAAACATTGCCCGGACCAACCGGCGGCCCATCAGCGATCGCCGGCCTCGCCTGCGGGACTGCCGCCTTTATCTCGAAACTATCCAAGACAGGCATGGACCTTGCGATTATATTGATTTTCACGCCGAAGCTGCTCTCAAGGTATTCCAACGAGCTCTTTTCCTCCTCTACGAGAAGGCGCGCCACTTCGGGGGCGAGGTAGACGTTGAACTCTTTCCCCTCACCTTTTCTGCACGCGGCCCGAAGGCTCCTCAAAACCTCGTAGCAAACGGTGTACCTCGATTTTACGTAGCCCGCGCCGTCGCACGAAGGGCAGGGCTCGGTCAGCATGGTTACCACGTTTTCTCTCGTCCTTTTCCTTGTCAACTGGACCAGCCCCAGCTCGCTGATCGGGTAGGCGAAGGTCTTTATCCTATCTTTCTTCAGAGCGTCGAGGAGAGCCTTAAATACGGTCTCTCTCGACTCCTTCCGCTCCATGTCGATGAAATCGACGACGATGATACCCCCCACGTTCCGCAGGCGTATCTGGTAGGCGATCTCCTTGACCGCTTCCAAGTTCGTTCTGAGGATGGTATCTTCGAGACCCCTTTTGCCGAGGTATTTCCCGGTATTGACATCGATGACCGTAAGGGCCTCGGTGTAGTCGAAAACGATGTAGCCCCCGGACTTGAGCCATATCTTTTTCTGGGTAAGCTTGGCGATTTCGACCTCGACCCTGTAGAAGTCGAATATATCCTCCTTCTCGTCGAAATACTCGATCTCGCACCGCTCCTCGGGGAAATACTCCTTGAGGAACTCTTCGATTCTCTTGTAGAGGGCGGGGTCGTCTACGACTATCTTCTTGAGGCCGTGGGCGTGGAAGTCCCTGATGACGCGCAATATGAGCCTCAGGTCCTGGTGGAGCAGGGCGGGTGCCCTCGCCTTTTTCGCCTTCTCCTGGATACCCTCCCACATGCGCCTCAAAAAACCGAGGTCCACCAAGAGCTCGTCGTCCTTCTTCCCTTCGCACGCCGTCCTGGCGATGAGACCGAAGCCTTTCGGGCAGATGCTCTTCAGGATCGAGGCAAGCCGCTTGCGCTCTTCGTCGTCCTCTATCCTGCGCGATACCCCGGTATGCTCGCTGGCAGACATAAGGACGAGAAGTCTTCCCGGAAGGGTGATGCGCGACGTTGCCCTCGTGCCCTTCTGGCCGATGGGCTCCCTCGATACCTGCACTATTATCTCCTGGCCCTCCTCCAGCACACCTTCGATACGCTCGCTCACGTCGAGGATCGTGCCCGTTTCCTCGAACTCTTCGTACATCATCATGTCGGCCACGATATCGCCCACGTAAAGAAAGGCGGACTTATCGAGGCCTATGTCGACGAAGGCCGCGTCCATGCCGGGCAGTATCCTGACGACCCTGCCCTTGTAGATGTTGCCTACGATGCTCCTGCCGTTCTTTCTTTCGACGAAGAATTCGGTGAGGACGCCGTTCTCCAGGAAGGCGATCCTCGTCTCATTGAAGGTTGCGTTGATTATCAGCTCGGATGCCATCGATTCTCCTGTTCTCTACCTTCACGATCCTGGTGAAGTCGCCGGAAAGCCACATCTCCTTGATGCGACCGCCGGCCGACCGGTAGAACGCCTTCCCTTGTCCGTTCTTTATCTCCACGAAGTCGCCGGACAGGCCTTGTTTACCTACGAGGAGGTAGCCGCAGCCGTCGGCCCGGCCGGCCAGCTCTCCCCTTTCTGCTCCGAGAACGCGCATGCCCCGGGGCAGATGGGCATCGATCTGCCGCGCCAGCACCCTGTCCACTTCAACTGTCCCTTCCGCCTCTATCTCTATCAGCTCGCGGGTCGATTCGATGCCGACGGGCAGGGCAGCAGAGAGGGAGATGCGGGGCTTGGGATGGTATTTTCCATGCATCCTCAAAGAGATGCCCGCCGACCTGAATGCCCGCAACAGAATGTCCACCGTATCGAGGTGGCCTATATAACGGGCCTCGCCTGCTTTTGCATACCTGATGGTAAGGGTCGTAAAAGAAGGCGGTTCC
>JBEKOT010000140.1:0-5899 GCA_049521495.1 Syntrophorhabdales bacterium
AGCACCCTTGCCCCGGCAGCGCGCAGGGCCGCCTGCTTTCCGGCGACCGTCCCCGTTTCCCCCCTTACTATCGCGCCTGCGTGACCCATGCGCTTCCCGTTCGGGGAATGGCGGCCCGCTATATAGGCAGCCACGGGTTTTGTCATCTCCATTATGTAGGCGGCGGCCCGCTCCTCCTGCTCGCCTCCGACCTCCCCCACTATAATGACGCCGTCCGTCTCCTCGTCCTCCTCGAAAAGCCGCAGTATATCGGCGAGGTTCGTCAGTACCACAGGGTCGGCGCCCATGCCCACGACTGCGCTCTGGCCGACCTTGCCCTCTGAAAGGATGCCCGCGAGCTCGTAGGAGAGGGTTCCGCTCCTGGAGATGATCCCCACGCGCCCTTTTGCGAAGAGGGACGCGGGCATGATGCCGATCTTGCCTTTCTCCGGGACGAGTATGCCCGGCGTTGTAGGCCCGAGGGCCAGGGCGCCCTTTGCTGCGGCGTAATCGCGCATCATTATGACGTCCTTCACGGGGATGTGCTCCGGCACCACGACTATCAGCTCGATCCCGGCGTCGACCGTCTCGAGAAAGGCGTCGAGCACAAAAGGGGCCGGCACAAAGAAGACCGATGCGTTTGCGCCCGTTTCCTGCACTGCCTCGTCCACGCTGTCGAAAACGGGGAGCCCTTCCACCGTCGAGCCGCTCTTGCCCGGCGTTACCCCGCCCACGACCTTCGTGCCGTAGGCCAGCATCCAGTGCGTCTGGACAGCGCCGATCCTGCCGGTGATACCCTGGACGATCACGCGGGTCGAGTCATCGATCAATATACCCATACTAGACCTCTGTGCGGCCGCCCCCGGGAATATCGGCTACCCTGCTCCGACGAGCTGGTAGAGCCTCTCTACGGCCCTCTCCGTCGCCGGCTCCGTGACCACGTGGACGCCGGCGGACCGGAAGATCTCCCAGGTTTCCTCCTGGTGATTCCCCAGGGCCTTCGCGACGACCGGTATGCCCACCTTGTGCTCCGAAAGGTAGCGGACGACGCCTTTGGCTCCCTCATGGATAGGGTTTATTCCGCCGTAAACGTTGATAAAGATCGCCCTCAGCCCAGGCTTCATCATGACCAGGTCCATGCACTTGTAAAGCAGGTCGGCGGTTATGCCTCCCCCGGTCTCGAGGAAGTTGGCGGGCCTCATTTTTTCGGCTATTATGTCCATGGAGGCCATGCCCAGCCCGGCCCCCGACGAGATCAGGCCTATATCACCGTCCAGCTCCACGTAGGTGACGCCGATCTCCTTTGCCCGCCGCTCGCGGGGGTCCTCGATCCGCTCTACGGGATCGGGCAGGGGGTGGCGCAGGCGGGCGAGGGCAGAGTTGTCGATCTCCAGGACCCCGTCCACCGCGAGCAGCCCGCCGTTAGGGAGCACGGCCAAAGGGTTTATCTCAACGATGATCGCCTCGAATTTTAAGAAGACCTTGTAGACCTGGGTGATGACATCGGTAAAAGCAGTCAGCAGGCGGCGGTCGAGGCCCAGCTTGCCGAGGAGCGAGCGCGCCTGGTAGGGATAAAAGCCGACCTTCGGGTCTATATGGATTGATGCGACCTTCTCGGGCGAGGTTCGGGCCGTCTCCTCGATATGCACCCCGCCTTCGGTGCTGACGACGATGACGGGCTTTCCCGTGTAGCCGTGGACCGTAACGCCCACGTAAAGCTCCTCTACGATGTCGGCCCTTTCCGCCACCAGGATTTTCCGCACGGGCAGGCCGTTGATCTCGGAAGCCAGGAGCGCTTCGGCGACCTCCTTGAGCTCTTCCGGCGTCGAGGCGCTCCTGATGCCGCCGGCCAGCCCCCGGCCCCCTGCCAGGATCTGCGCCTTGACCATGACCGGGTATCCTATTTCCCCGGCCACGTGGACCGCCTCATGGACGGATGCCGCGACACCCCGCCGCGGCACAGGGATGCCCGTAGATTCAAAAATGTCCGCAGCCTCGAATTCGTGAAGTCTCATGGGACCCTTCCTCGCAGACGATTACCGCTATTTGTGATTGAGTATAGATAGGACCGGCCTGATTGTCAATACAATTGTGGATTTGATTTGAAATTAAATCCAAGTTGCCCCTCACCAGTTATGCGGTCCCGACTCTTCACGGGCACGACTCCCCCCTGCCCGCCCCAAACAAATGTTGACACACGAGTGAAAAAATGAAATTATAAATACAATTACATTTATCCGGAGATAGGGTGCCCAGAAAAGACAGCACAGAGGTAAGACCGGGCGATCAGGAGGACCGGAGCCGGGCCGCCTACCAGGGCCTTCGCCGCATGCTCTATAACAAGGAGCTCGTTCCAGGGCAGAAGATAGCGTACCGCGAGCTGGCCGAGCGGCTCCAGATGAGCCCAACGCCCATCATCCAGGCATTGAAATGGCTCGAGCTCCAGGGGTTCGTGCGCCATGAGGCGAACAGGGGCTACTCGATGGCGCCTTTCAGCGCGAAGGAGATCGAGGAGATTTACGAGCTCCGCGAGCTCCTCGAGCCGTCACTCGTTCAGAGCGCGGTGGAGCACCTCGACAACGAGGGGATCGGCCGGCTTAAGGCGGCCCTTGAGGCGCACAGGTCGGCCCAGCGCGAGTTCTATTTGAAGGAGAGGCTCTTCAAGAACAGGGAGTTCCACCTTACCCTGGCGTCCCTCGCCGGCAAAGAGACGCAGATGCGCATCCTTCAGAACCTCTTCGATATACTCTTTCTGAAGTACGGCGGGAGTTATCTCCCCATGGCGTCGCTCCAGTCCGTCGACGAAGAGCACCAGCAGATCTACGACTCGATAGTCCTCAGGGACGCAAAGAAGGCGCGCTCCATCCTCGCCGCCCACGTGTCCAGCGTCAAGCGGCAGGTTCTGGCGGCCGTCAGGCAGATGCTCGCTGAACAGGAACGATCGGAATTCTGATATCCAGATCTATTCATTTTGAGGAGGTAGCAGGTAATGGCACTCAAGACAAAAGAGGAATACATCGAATCGCTCCGGGCGCTTCATCCCACGGCGTATATGTTCGGGAAGCGCGTCACGAACGTCGTCGACCACCCGCGCCTGCGGGCAGGCATAGAGGCGACGGCCGCCACCTACGAGATAGCGGGCATGGAAGAGTACAGGGAACTCGTAGTCACCCAAAGTCCCCTCATCGGCGAGCCGGTCAACAGGTTCACCCTGCCCCCTTCGAGCATCGAGGACCTCGTGGCGCGGGTAAAGGTCAACCGCAAGCTCGGCAACTACGTCGGCACCTGCCACCAGCGGTGCACGGGGCTCGACTGCCTCTCCACCCTGGCGATCGTCACGTACGATATCGACCAGAAGTATGGGACGAGCTACAACAGCCGCTTCACCGAATTCCTGAAGTACATGCAGAAGAACGACCTGGCCGCGAACGCGGGCGTCACGGACGTGAAGGGCGACAGGTCTTTAGGACCGAGGGAGCAGCAGGACAAGGATATGTACCTCCACGTCGTAGAGAAGAGGAAAGACGGTATCGTCGTGCGCGGCGCCAAAGCGCACCAGACCGGGTCTCTTTCGAGCCACGAGATAATCGTCCTGCCTACGCGCGCCATGGGCAAGGGGGACGAGGAGTATGCCGTCGCCTTCGCAGTCCCTTCCGATACGGCAGGGCTGATCCACATAGTCGGCAGGTCTACCCTCGATATGCGTGAGATCGACGGCTGCGACATCGGCAATGCTTTCTATTCGAAGTATTGCCCTACCCTTATCTTCGACCACGTTTTCGTGCCGTGGGACCGGGTCTTTATGTGCGGCGAGACCGAATTCGCCCAGGAGATGGTGGTCAAGTTCTCAGCCCTTCACAGGCAGAGCCACGGCGGGTGCAAGTCGGGCAAGATCGACTGCATGATCGGCGCGGCCCTTACCCTCATGGACTACAACGGCACGTCGAAAGTAAGCCACCACAAGCAGAAGATCATAGACATGATCCACAGGGCCGAGACGCTCTATGCCTGCTGCCTTGCGGCCTCCTACGAGGGACGGAGGCAGCCCTCGGGGAACTATTACATCGACACGGTCCTCGCCAATGCGTCGAAGCTCCACGAGGGCAAGGAGCTTTCCGAGGCCATACGGCTCATGATAGACATCTGCGGCGGCTTCGTGGCAGACCTGCCCTCGGACAGGGACTTCGAAAACCCGGAGATAGGCCCGCTCCTGAGCAAGTACCTCAAGGCCGCTGGCGGCCATTCCGTGGAAGACCGGGTAAAGATGTACAGGCTAGTTGAAAAGATGGCCCTGGAGAGCGCCGACACTATTTCAGACATCCACGGCGGCGGGTCGCCGGAGGCCCACAGGGTGACGATCTACCGCGAGACGGATTTGGAGGCAAAAAAGCGGGCAGCCAAGCGGCTGGCCGGCATTTTAGGTTGAGGCCCGGCGGGGGATGGGGCCTAGCGCTCGGGCACGGTGTGCCCGACAGGGCCGTAATACTTCTCCGCCAGGTATCCCGTGCCCTCGCCGTAGTACTGGGCGTAGTCGCTTTCGTATGTCCTGACCTCGTCGTCGAGCAGTTGCTCCAGTCGCGGGAGGTATACCGCGCCGCTGGATAGTATTTGCCGGACCTCACCGTAACTCGGCATGGGATAGTAGTTGCCGTAGCTCAGGTAATTGTCGAGGGCCTGCACCCCCTCCTGAGACCTGCCCTCTTTCAGGAGAATGAGGGACCTGTAGGCGAGCATGCGCATGTAAGCGTAAGAATTCCCGTCCAGCCTGAGGGCCTCATCCACGAACCGCTCCGCGTTGGGAAGGTCGTTCGCCTTGTAGGCGGCCGTCGCTGCAAATGCGTACGCCTGGGGGCTCGGCTCGGCCTGTGCCGACCTCAGAAAGAGCTGCTCGGCCCGGGCATAATCGCCCTCTTCGAGAGCCCTTCTTCCGCTGAACATGTTTTGCCTCATGGTCATGTAATTGGTGGAGCAGCCGAGGAAAACAATGGAGACTACCGCGAAGGCCGCTATAGCGCAAGTCATTCTTCCCATTTTCCGTCCCTCCACACTACGAATAGTAAACCCGGTGCCGCTTCTTGTCAACGAGCCGGGCCCGAATGCGATAAGTTGCGCCCCCTTTAGAGCGAGCCGGGCTCCATGCGTCATTCAAGGAAGAACGGCAGTCGGAAGATCAGAAAAAACCCGTTGACGGACAGAATGGTGCCGAGCACTGCGCTTACCGACGCGAAATAGAAGACAATGCGCGATCCGGAGAGGATCGCAACGGAGGCCATGACAATGGCGATCTGGAGCAACACTTCGGCGTATTCGAAGTACGGGTCTTTGCCCCGGTAGACGTCGCGCTCGCGTTCATATTTCCTTGCTTCTTCCTCGATACCCGTCTTCTCTGCGGCAAACCGTGCCGCCTCGTCGCCAGCCTTTTTCATAAGCGATTGAATGTGTTCTCTCACATCCGGCTTCATCGCGCTTCCACGCTCGAGGAGCTGGGCTTCCAGCAAGAGGCCTTGAGACCTGTACATGTGCTCGCGAATCACCTTTGCCTGGTAATAGGCCCATTGATTGGACGATTTCTGTTGGGCCAGAAGCATCTCCTTCATGGCTTTGCTCCCGCCGACCGACGTAACCGCCAAAACCACCGCAAATACGGCCGTCACCAATGCCACGCGCCTGGTAAAGCTCCTCTCCCTCGCTTCCTCAAGTTCCTCGACCTTCGGGATCTCGATCTCCGCCATGCTCTTTCCCTGCCTCCTTCATTTGCGTCCTCGAATATTACCGTCTTCTCGACTTGTTCATTTCTTGGGCCGATGTGTTATCGACTGCGTCCGGGGAGATGCCCCCATTCTGTGTGTACTTCATCCCGGACGGCGTTGTCAAGTCCTTTACCCTTTGTCTACAAGCCCAGGGGCCTATGGCAAGCGAT
>JBEKOT010000141.1:0-5800 GCA_049521495.1 Syntrophorhabdales bacterium
GGCATCGGCGGAAGGGTCGCGGAGGTGGTGGGAAGGAGACTCCGGGAACTTTCAGCGCGCCACCAGATCATCTGCATCACTCATTTACCCCAGATAGCGGTCTACGGGAACCACCATTTTCTGGTCGAGAAAGACCAGGGGGAATCAATTACCCGGGCCTCCATCAGGGAGTTGTCCGCCGCCGAGAGGGTACGCGAGGTGGCCAGAATGCTCGGCGGTATCGCCGTTACGGATAAGACTCATGCGCAGGCAAAGGAGATGCTTAGAAGTGCTCAGGAAAGCTCGGGTTAACGATATTGCTCACATTCACCGGCTGATCAATTTGTGCGCCGGGCGAGGCGAGATGCTCCCGCGGTCGCTCGCAGAGCTCTACGACAACATGCGCGATTATTTTGTCTTCGAGGACCGCAAGACGGGTGAGGTCGAGGGCGCTTGCGCGCTCCACATATGCTGGGAAGACCTGGCCGAGATAAGATCTCTCTGCATAGTGGAGCATGCCAGGGAAAAAGGGCTCGGCAGCCGGCTGGTCAGGGCGTGCATGGAAGAAGCCGGCCAGTTCGACATAAAAAAGCTCTTCGTCCTGACCTACGCCTGCAAATTCTTCGGGCGATTCGGCTTCAAAGAAGTGGAGAAGACCGAACTGCCCCAGAAGATCTGGACCGACTGCGTCAAGTGTCCCAAATTCCCTCTCTGCGACGAAGTCGCTATGATTGCCGTACCGCGGTAACTGCCGTATATATTTGAAGGGGGCTTGTATGGAGGTTCAGTTCTGGACGCGCCATCTGGGAAGCATACTCGAGAGCTGGGAGGTCTGTTCTATAAAGGAGCGGACGAAGACATTCGAGGCCGCAGACGGCGAGATCCTGACCATAGCGCTGAAGGAGGAAGAGGGCATAGCCCTTCGGGGCATAAGGGACGGCCGGATGTGCTTCTCTTACACTTTCGAAAAGGGCGATAAGGGGGCTGCGGCACTAGCGGAAAACGCGAGGACGGTCATGCCCTATCTTGATGCCGACCCGTGCAATGGCCTTCCAGGCAGTTGGGGATCCTATCCCCGGCTCGACCTGTACGATGAGAGCGGGATCCGGGCCGGCGACGATGTGAAGATAGGTGCGCTCCTGAAGATGGAATCGACCATCCGGGCGGCAGACAAGCGGATCACGAGAACCAGGAATTGCGAGCTCCATGAGACCGAGCTGCACGTGGAGATCGTCAACTCGAACGGGCTTACTGCCGAGGCAAGAAAGACCGTCTATTCTCTCAGCGCCACGGCCGTCGCGGAGGACGGCAAAGAAGAGGTTTCCTGGTACGACTGGTCCTGGTCCTTGAAGTACGGCGAGCTGAACGGACGGAAGCTCGGGACTGAAATAGGTAAAAAGGCGGTCTCCTTTCTCGGCGGCGAGGTGTTGGAGACAGGCGTCTATCAGGGAATCCTGACGCCGGGATGCGCCTGCCAGATCCTCGAAATCCTCGCACCCTCCTTCCTTTCGGAGAACCTGTACAAGAACAAGACGCGCCTCAAGGACAAAACCGGCGCAACGTGCTTCTCCGACCTCCTGACCATAGTCGATTCGGGCATGAGGGGCGCAGGCGCATTCCCTTTCGACGGCGAAGGAGTCCCTTCCGGAGAGAATGTGCTCGTCAGCCGAGGCGTTTTTCAAGGCTTTCTATACGATACCTGCTATGGAAAGCGGCTTGATAAGGCGTCCACGGGAAGCGCCGTCCGTACGGGCGTCAAGGAGCCGCCGAGGTGCGGTGCGAGGGGCTTTTTCATAAGAGCCGGCAGCGCGGGCAACCCGGAGGCAGGGGAAGGCGGGATCGTTGTCGAGGAGCTCATGGGCACCCATACGGCAAATCCGGTCACCGGCGATTTCTCCGTAGGCGCTATCGGCCACCGCCGGGTACGACACGCCTTGGTCCCTTTCAAGGGTGTAATCCTTTCAGGGAACCTCTTCGACCTTCTGGGCCGGGTAAAGGCCGTGGGAGAAGACCTCATCTTTTATGGCTCCCACGGTTCCCCTACGCTCCTCGTGGACGGGCTCAAGATAAGCGGGAAGTAGGGGGGGGGTCCAGGGAAGTTTGAAATCATTATCAGCCCTCGTAACAACTCTCAAGTCGCGCATCTTTGCCTTCGCAACGATGGAGGACAGGAGCTTCTTCAACATCCTTTCGCCCGCCCTCCAGAGCCTCCGCCTTGTGGACGGCTTCGTGCGCAATGTCTTTGTCCTGATGTCCGGGGCAACCGTCGCCATGATTGTCCCGGTCATCGCCGCTCCTATACTGACGCGCCTCTATAGCCCCGCCGACTACGGCATACTCGCACTCTACGTCTCTATCGTCACAGTGGTCTCCGCTCCCATCACAGCGAACTACGACGGGGCCGTGATGCTGCCGGAGAAGGACGGCGACGCGCTCAACCTTGCGGCGGTCTGCCTCGTGATTGCCCTTTTTTTCAGCTCGGTCCTCTTTTTCGCGTCGTGGTTTTTTAACAGACAGTTTACGGCACTCCTGGGGAACAGCCACATCGCTATGTATCTCACTCTGGCGCCGATAATGGCGTTTATGATGGGCCTCCATGGGACACTCATGTACTGGTTCAACCGCAAGAAACAGTTCAGGCGCCTGGCGGTGAACAAGATAGCCGAATCGGTCGTAACGCCGCTTGCGAGTATCGGTCTCGGCATCTCCTCGTGGGGAGCGACCGGCCTCATCGCCTCCCTGATGGGCGGTAAGGCCGCAGCGGCCCTGACGCTCATTCCGGGTATATGGCGGGACAAAGAGAAATCGGGCATCCGCCTCGAGAGAAAGGTCATGACCGAGCAGGCGATTAAGTACAGGGATTTCCCCCTGTACTCCGCACCCGCATCTCTTCTCGATATCGTATCTTTGCAGGTCCCCGTGCTCCTGCTCACAAAATTCTTCGGCCCTTCGGTCGTCGGACTATTTGCCCTGACGACAAGGGTGATAGGCGCCCCCTTGGCGCTCGTCTCGCAATGCGTGGCCCAGGTCTACTACCAATGGACCACCGAGGCAAGACAGAGAAACGACGGCGCCTCTTACGTGTTGAAGATTGCGGGGTACCTGGCGCTTTTGGCATCCGGCCCCACTGTCGCAATCATCCTTTTCTCTCCGGCGTTATTTTCGTTCGTCTTCGGGAAACAATGGGCGATTGCCGGGGATTACGCGAGAATTCTCATTTTTCCTCTCGCCGTAAAATTCGTTGTCTCTCCCCTCACCGTGATCATGCCGGCGACAGGGAACATAAGGCTTGGGTCGGTCTGGAAGGCGACCTACTTCGTGAGCACGTGGGTGGTTCTGTACATCGCGTCCCATTTTCAGGTCAAGACTTTCCTCTATATATTTTCTGCCCATGAATCGGTCCTCTACGCTTACTACTTCGTCCTGGTCATGCGGGCGTCGGCAAGCCTCGGCGCGGCCGCGGATAGATCAGTCGGCGCGGTTTGACTTGCCGGCAAAGGATAGGTTATAGCTTTATAATTGAACAGGACGTTTCCATCCGAACGGGTATGCCTCCTCATCGCCCTCGCTGCGGGTGCTTTGCTCCGTCTTCCCATCCTTCTGAACGCGCCCGCCATAGAACTTGACGGGATTGGCTACGCTACCATGGCCGACGACTTCACAAGGGGCCTTTTCGGACGGGCCCTCTCGTCCGTTTTCCCGCCCGTCTATCCCCTTAGCGTTGCGCTATTGCATCTTGCCATACCCGACGTGGAGCTTGCCGGCCGCTTAGTCTCTTTCGCTTTCGGCATCCTGCTGATTTACGTATCTTTCCTTTTTGCGAAGAGATTGCTCCGCGACGACACCAAGGCCTTGTGGGCCGCCATCCTGCTTGCCCTTCAACCGTACCTGATACGATACTCGGGCCAGGTGCTCTCGGAGTCGCTCGCAACATTCCTTTTTGCGACGACCGTCTTTACTTTCTACATAGGCTGGCAGGATGGAAGGCGAGGGTACATCGCCGCATCCGGTCTGTGTCTCACCCTGACCTATCTGACGAGGCCGGAGTATGTGGTCTTCTACGCGCCCTTCCTCCTCTATCTGTGGGCGAGAAGACGCATCCTGGAAAGCCTCCTCTTTCTCCTGCCCTTCCTCCTTCTCGGTTCTCTTTACATGGGCTACCTCTGGTCGCAGACAGGCGTGTGGATGGTGAGCAGGAAAGCAATGCTTTCACCGTTCGTCCCGCTCAAGGCCTTCTTCGGCAATGTCCCGATCGTTTCCTTCGAATTCTTCGTCGCTATCTTCCCCCTCTTCTTTTTCTTCGCGGTCTTCGGCCTCAAGAAAATAGAAAAACCGTACAGGAACCTTTTCCTTGTCCTCGTAATATGCCATATACTGAGCCTCTCCTTTGTCAGCCATGCGACGCGGCGGTACTCCGTCGAATTCATCCCTATTTCAATTGTCTTCGTCGTCGAGGGCATATATGCGGTCCGCGCGTATCTGGGCAGAACCTTCCCGGGCCGAAGGTCGCTTTACCACGCCATGGTAGTCCTCGTCGTCTGCGCGAGCCTCTTTCAGTCCTTCACACCGGCGGTCCGCTCCGAGCGCGGCCTCCATAAGAAAGCAGGCCTCTTCCTGCTCCGTTACGACCCCGGCAGTGTGGTGGCCTCCCGGCTCCCCCTCGTAGCTTTTTATGAAAAAGGGACGCCGGTCGAGCTCGTGCCGCATGCGCCGAAGGACCGCACGATATCGCATTTTTTTCTTATAATGGCCGAAAAGAAAGTAAAATACGTGGCCCTTGACGAGGAAGCGCAGAGGCTGCTGCCCGATCTTGCCGCTTACCTGTCGAAGTCGGCGCCTTTGAAAGAATTCAGGGAGAAAGGCGCCTTTGTCAGTATCTACAGGGTAGGTGGCGGATAGCATGGGATCACATCGACTTCCGAGCATCGGCATCGTAACACCAAGCCTGAACCAGGGTCGCTTCATCCGGGAAACCATCGAGAGCGTCATAGGACAGGGCTGTCCCGGACTCGAATACTGGATCATCGACGGAGGATCGACGGACGGTACTCTTGGCGTCCTCAGGGGCTACGGAGACCGGGTGAACTGGGTCAGCGAGAAAGACGACAGCCAGGCGCAGGCAGTCAACAAGGGCCTGAAGAGGATCACATCCGACATATTTGCTTTCCTCAATTCTGACGACGCCTACCTTCCCGGCGCTCTTCCGCTGGTGGCCGGCTATTTTCAGGATCACCCGGATGCTATGTGGCTCACTGGCGACCATCATATCGTAGATGAGGCAGGGCGCAGGATACAGCCTTACATCGCCGGATACAAGAGGCTGCTGCGACGAAGTCCCACCTTCGCAAGACTTGCCGTCGCTAACTTCATAGTCCAGCCCAGCACTTTCTGGCGAAGGGAGCTTCTCGAGGAGATCGGCCCCTTTGACGAGACGCTGAGGTACTGCTTCGACTACGACTTCTGGATGAGGGCGATTAGGCGATATCCCCTGCACGTCATCGGCGAGCCCCTTTCTCGCTTCCGGATCCATTCAGCATCCAAAGGCGGCTCGGAATTTTCCACGCAGTTCGCTGAAGAGCACAAGGTGGTCGGACGGTACACGTCTGATGGTACTCTCCTCGCGCTACACAAGGTACATGCCGGCCTAATCGTTCTTGCCTATCGTCTGATGAAGGGCGGGAAAGGAAGATGATGGCGTGAAGAGTCCCCTCGTATCCGTCCTAATCTGCTCTTACAACGCCGAAAGGTTCATAGAGGCAACCCTTCGGTCTGTTCTTGACCAGACTTACAGGGACCTCGAGGTATTGGTCCTGGACAACTG
>JBEKOT010000142.1:0-5792 GCA_049521495.1 Syntrophorhabdales bacterium
GCTATCATCGTTAAAAGCTGTGGTTTCCTGCAAATACGTCCCGGTTTGGAGATCAAAGGAGGGGAGCATATGATTTCGCTCAACGTGAATGGAAAGAAGTATAGAGTAGATGTGCCGAAGGACGTACCTCTGCTATGGGTCCTGCGCGAGCATCTCAAGCTTACGGGGGCCAAGTACTCTTGCGGGGTGGGCGAATGCGGGGCCTGCACCGTCCACATCGACGGAAAGGCGCAGAAGTCGTGCGTCGTTCCCGTCGGAGACGCGCAGGGGAAGAAGATAACGACGATCGAGGGCCTCCCCAAGGACCATCCAGTAAAACGGGCATGGATAAAGGAGCAGGTTCCCCAATGCGGATACTGCCAGCCGGGCATCATAATGCAGCTCTCGGCACTCATCTCCGAAAGCAAGAACCCCGACCCTGACAAGATCATCGCAGCCATGGACGACGTGCTCTGCCGGTGCGGGTCGTACACCCGGATCAAGCGCGGAATAAAGACGGCCGTAGAGATCGTGAGAAAGGAGGGCAAGTCATGAAATCATCCATTTCGCGCCGTGATTTCCTGAGAGGCTCTTTGGCGGCAGCAGGCCTGACGATTGCTGCTTCAGTCACGCCCTTCGGAACGAGGCTTCTTGGCGGCGAAGAGATAAAGAAAGGGTTCAAACCCACCGTGTGGTACGAGGTCACGCCGGACAATATTGTCACGGTCTGGATACCGAGCTCTGAAATGGGCCAGGGCACATGGACAACACTTTCGATGATCGTTGCCGATGAGCTCGAAGCGGACTGGAAGCAGATTCGTATTAAACAGGCGCCCGCAGGAGAGGCCTTCAAGAACCCTGTAACGCGCGACCAGCTCACGGTGGCAAGCGCAAGCGTCAGGGGCTACTATGAGCCGCTGCGCAAGGCCGGGGCGGCGGGGCGCATGGTTCTTGTGAAAGCTGCGGCCAAGCAGTGGAACGTTCCCGAGGACGAGTGCCTTGCCAAGAAGGGGTTTGTGGCCCACAAGAAAAGCGGCCGGAAGGCGAGCTACGGAAAGCTCTGCGCGGCCGCTGCCGCGCTCCAGGTACCCCAGGAGCCGGTCTTGAAGAAGGAGAGCGAGTTCATTTACATAGGGAAGAAAATGGCCCGGCTCGATATACCGCAGAAAGTGGAGGGTACCGCCGTTTTCGGCCTGGACGTCGTCGTCCCCGGCATGGTCTACGCGTCCATTGCCCGCCCACCCGCCTATGGCGCAAAGCCTGAAAGTTATGACGAGAAGGCGGCAAGCGCCGTCAAAGGCGTACAGAAAGTTGCCGCCATACCTATGGGCGTTGCAGTATGCGCCGATTCTCTCGATGCCGCATGGAAAGGCCGGGACGCGCTCAAGGTTAAGTGGGGTAAGGGCGTCCTTCCCGACATGAACAATGATTCCATAGAAAAGCACTTTATGGAGGAGCTTGATAAACCGGGCGCGCCGGTAAAGACCGCGCCAGGCGCCAAACAAGCCCAGGCCGCTTCGGCAAAGAAGGTCGAAGCCGTATACTTCGTGCCGGCCGTCGCTCATGTGACCATGGAGCCAATGAACTGCACCGTCCATGTGCAGAAGGACCGCTGTGACGTATGGGCGCCGACCCAGGGACCGCTCGTGGCCAGGATGGTTGCTTCCCAGGTAGCCGGCATGCCTCCCGAGAAGGTGAACGTCTACACTACCCTTCTCGGCTGCGGTCTGGGCAGACGGGCCGCCCCCGATTTCGTCGTCGAAGGGACGATTCTCTCCAAGATCACAGGAAAACCCGTGAAAGTCGTCTGGACCAGGGAAGAAGACATCAGGCACGACCTTTTCAGGGCCCCCACATGCCACAGGATAAAGGCCGGCCTAGACGCAGAGGGCCGGCTCACCGCGTGGGTCCACAAGGTAGTCACGGCTTCTCTCATGAAAGATATCTACCCCGCGGCGGTAGTCAACGGGGTCGACTTCATGAGCTTATGGGGCCTCGCCGACTTCCCCGGCTCACCGGACAACAATAACATCACGTACGAGATACCCAACTTCGACCTGGAGTATTTGATCGACGATCTCCCCATCCCCGTCGCCCCGTGGCGCTCGGTGCAGAACGGACCGAACGCATTCATCACCGAGTGCTTTATCGATGAGCTGGCCCACGCCGCAGGCAGGGACCCCGTTGCCTTCCGCCTGGAGCTTCTTAAAAACAATATGCGCGCCAAGCGCGTGGTTGAAGTGGTCGCGGAAAAGGCGGGTTGGGGAAAGCCTGTGCCTCAAGGACACGCGCGGGGCATCGCCCAGCACTCCTGCTTCGGCAGCTATTTTGCCGAGGTGGCGGACATTTCCGTAAACGAGAAAAATGGGGTGATAAAGGTCAACAAGGTTGTGGTGGCACTCGATTGCGGCCTTGCGGTCAACCCGGACCCGCTACGCGCGCAGGTCGAGGGCGGCGTTGTCATGGGCGTCTCCACCGCCCTGAAGGAGCAGGTCAAGTTTGCGGCCGGCGGCGCGGCATCGGCCAACTTTAACGATTACAAGATATTGAAGATGTCGGAAGTCCCCGAAATCGATATCCACGTGATCAACAGCAAGGAGAAGATGGGAGGGATCGGAGAGCCGCCCGTCCCGCCCGTGGCTCCTGCAGTGGCGAATGCCTTGTTTGCGGCCACAGGGGTCCGCATAAGGCGTCTTCCCCTCGATCCCGCTACGGTATTGGATGGTATGAAGAAAAAGGCATAAGAAAACCGCAGGGGGCGGCCTGCCGCCCCCTGCCCTTCCCTACCGCCACAGAGTCCTGACGAACTTGACCATTATCAGCACGACCAGGAACAGCAAGTAAAAGCGCAGGAAATAGAGCGCCACCTTCGCCATGGGAGTGATCTTGAGCCGCGGCATAACACACCTCACGTACTTTGATCCGGGGCCTGCATCAAGTCGTTATAGCGGACCACCCCCAGAAGATGGTCCTCCGTGTCTACGACCGGCAGCATCCGGTAATGGTACTTGGTAAATAGGTCCTCGAGGTCCTTGCGCGTCCTGTCCCCTTCCGCGGCCACCACGGAGGTCGACATTATATCCGCAAGGGGGGCGGCATCCGGGGTCAGGATCAATTCCCTGATGTCGACGACCCCGGCGAGCACCCGGTCTTCGCTTGCCACATAGACATAGGAGATGGCGTCATGGTCGAGGCCGGAGTGGCGCACCGCTTTCAGGGCCTCGCCTGTAACGGTCGTCGGGCGGAAGGCAAGATAGTCGGACGACATCAGGTTGAGTGCATTGACTTCGTGCTCGTAAAGTATCTGCCTGATCTTTTGCGCCCTATCCTCAGGCAAAAGCTGCATCAGCTCAGTGACGTCGTCGAGGGGCAGGTCCGAAAAGAGGTCCGCCAACTGAGGAATGGAAAGGTCGGAAAGAATGGACGCCGCCCGCTCTTTCGAAAGATCCTCGATAAGCTGGCGCCGGGCCCTCGGCTCCGCATGCATAAGCGTTTCGGCAGCCTTTTCTACATCTAGGCTGGAGAAGAAAGCCTCCTGCTCCTCGCCCGAGAGCACCTCCAGCACGTCGGCGAGGTCTTCCCCCGGCAGGTCTCTGGCCTGCGCCCTCGTCACCGACAGGGAGACGGCGTCCGTCCTTGCAGCGTCCTCAAGGGAAAAGGGCTGGACGTACCGCCAGGAGATGAGGTCGTCGTGTATCCAGCGGAGCTTTCCCAATCCCCATTTTCTGAGGAAGCCGTTGAAGGAGAAGTCCACATGAACGATTGCGAGCCGGCCCTTCGACTCGAGGAGGTGCACGTCGTTCACGACCTCCACCCGCCTGCCGTCAATGTCGAGTATCGTCTTGCCCATGAGGTGCTCGTTAAGGAGCATCCAGCCGGGCTGATCGACGAAAGGCGGATAGGCGTCCCCTTCCGGAGGCTGCACGGTGATCGCGTCTTTCTCGATCCTGACGACCCTGTTCCACGGCACGAACTCCGTGGGCTCCCCCCACCCGTGCTCGATATAGATGCCCACGCCTTCCGGGTATGGCTCGGTAAGCCTGCACACCAGGTCGGAGAGCTTGCCCAGGGCCTTACCCTCAGTCGTGCGCACGGGCCTGCCCAAAAGCTCCGAGAACCAGAGGAACATAAATTCCTTGCCCTCCATCCCGTTTACGATTTCCGCGTGTTTGTTCGCTGTCACTTTAGCACCTCCTACCCCTGCCCGAAAAGGCCGGGAAATAGAATGGAAATGCCGAACATGGACGACATGATGATGACGAAGGCGATTATGGTCCAGTTCGCGGCGTTCTGCCATCTCGTGTTCGTGTGGCTGCCCATCAGGGGCTTGTCGTTCAAGAGAAGGACCAGGAACATCAGCGCCGCAGGCAGGAGGGTCACGGCAATCACCTGCACGAACATGGTGATCATGATGAGGGGGGCCTTCGGGATGAGCACTACGGAGCCTGCCGTAATGAGAGATATGGCGTAGATCACATAGAACCAGGGGGCTTCCTTGACGCCCTTGTTGAGCGAATGGGCCCATCCGAAGACCTCGCCGACCGCCCAGGAAGTAGCGAGCGATATGCAGAGAGCGCCGAGGAAGCCGGCATCGAAAAGACCGATGGCGAAGAGGGCGCGCCCCCACTCCCCTTTGCCGGGCGGCAGGAGAGGCACGATGGCTTCGGCAGTCTGTCTCGCGTCCTCTATGACTATGGGAGGGTTGTGGTAGTAGAAGGCCGCGCCCGTCGCTATGATGATGAAGACGGCGACAACCCCGGTAAGGGTGGACCCCAGAAACGTATCGACCTTGCCGAACTTTATGTCCTTCACGTCGATGCCCTTGTCGACGACGGCGCTCTGCTGGAAGAAGATCTGCCAGGGCGTGATGGTGGTGCCGATATTGGCCATAATGATGAAGAGCAGGTCTGCGGTGAGGCCGGTGGCGAATCGGGGATGGTAAAAGCCTTTGAGCACGGCGTCCCAGCCGGGCGCGGTGGGCATTTTCATAGCCCAGAAGGCGGCAGGTATGAAAACGAAGTTGAAACAGCAGAAGAGGAGCGTTATCCTCTCGAAGGTCCAGTATCTCCCCGATACTATGACGGCCATCAATATCGCAGTGACGGCTATGAAAGTAAGCCATGAGGGGATGCCGAAAATGTTCATCGCGGCCGTCATGCCGATGTACTCCGTTACCAGGGTGCACCAGTTGATAAGGGCAAGGTCGAAAATGGAGAACCAGCCCCAGAAAGGCCCGAACCCGTCGAAAATAGCCTCAGCGTGGCCTCGCTTTGTCACTGCGCCGAGACGGACGGTCATCTCCTGGATGTAATACGCCATGGGCACGAGTATGAAAAAAACCCAGAGCAGCTTGAAGCCGTACTTAGACCCTGTAACGGCGTATGTCGAGATGCCGCCCGCGTCGTTGTCGGCTATCATCGTAATGACCCCGGGCCCTAAAACGATGAAGAAGAGTATGAGCCTGTTGCGAAACCTCCCAAGATGGTGGATCGATTTGCTGACCCAGTACACTTTCACACCCCCCGTAGCTCGGGCCGTATTCTCGGCTCTTTAATTCAATAATACATCCGCAGCCGCAAACCGTAGATCTTCACCGGTCCCCTGTCATGATTGTATGCGGGGTTGGCTATATACTGGAAATCGGGACTGAGCTGGACATGGCGGCCCAGTTGAAAACGGTAGTATGTCTCGAATACCCTCTCGTAGGCATAGGCGAGGGCCCCGTCGCCCACGAGCATGCCGATGCCCCCCTGCTCCAGGTAATGCCTGTGGGAGCCGGTGATGCCCTGAACGCCATAGCCGATCCCGAATTG
>JBEKOT010000143.1:0-5781 GCA_049521495.1 Syntrophorhabdales bacterium
CCTCGAACGCTTCGGCATGAAGGCATCGATGAGCAGAAAGGGCAACTGCTACGACAATGCCCCTATGGAGAGCTTCTGGGGTACCATCAAGAACGAGCTTATACATCACCGTCGCTACAGAATCAAGCAGGAGGCGATCAAAGAGATCACCGAATACATCGAGGTCTTCTACAACCGCCAACGAAGACAGGCACAGCTCGGTTATCTATCTCCTGTCGCATATGGGAGACAGTTCTATACCAGGCAGGTCGCGGCATGAAGGACATTTCGTGTCCACTATTGACATCAGGGGTCACTCCTCACGACGATCTTGGCGTATTGATAATAAATGATATCCTGAATAGTGCTTACGTCCCTGTCGGGCATGGGTGTCTCTGAGTCTTTCTTACATAGACAGATGATTTTTGCAAGCAAAAAGGGAGCGAATATTTTCGAGAATACTATTCCCCCGGCTCTTCCGCCTCGAGCTTTTGGATGTCCCGAATATGGAGATGTTCCCTCAGGCCGCGTCCGATAGGCCTGGCTCTCGGGTCCGTGGGCCGCGACGCTTCGACGTACAAAGAAGTACGCCTTCGCGCCTCGACCCTTGCGCTTCGCGTTATCCGGAAAATTCCCTCCGGCCGCGTCTGAGCCCGTGGGCTGCCGGGTCCATGGGCTGCGTCCGCGCCGATACTTGCCGCCGGGAAAAAATAACGTAATGTCGCTTAGCGGCCGACCCTTCGTCAGCTCAGCTTGAACAGCTTCTCCGCGGTGACGTGGCAGATCTTCTTTTTGTCGATATCGGAGATCGCGGCCACCTTGTCCATGAACTGGGCCGCTTCCGAGCAGCTCTCGTACGGAAAATCCGATGCGAACATCATCCTGTCGGCGCCCATCTCCAGAAAGACGCACATGAACGCGGGCGCGGCAAACATCCCGCTCGTCGTTATGAAGAAATTGTTCCTGATATATTCGCTCGGCCGCTTGCGGATCTTGGGTTGAAGCTCTTCGTCCACCCACGGCTTCACGAAACCAAAGTCTATCCGATACATCCAGAAAAGGAGGCCCTCTCCGAGGTGGCCCAGGATGACCTTGAGGTCGGGGTATTCATCGAATATGCCGCTGTATATCATACGCATGGCGTGGACTGCAGTCTCCGCGCCGAAGCCCAGGCTTGGGCCGGTCAGCGCATAGCCGTAATCCGTATAGGGCTTCAGCATGCTCGGATGGGGCGTCGTCGGGTGCAGGTAGATCGGCACGTCCAGCTCCTGCGCCTTTTTCAGGATGACCCAGTACCTCTTGTCGTCGAGGTACGTCGGCCCTATGTGCGAGTTGAGTTTCGCCCCCCTGAGGCCGAGCTCCTTGACGGCCCGTTCGAGCTCGGCGGCGGCTTCCTGGGGGCTCTGCGGCGCCAGGGCCGCCAGGCCGATGAACCTGTCGGGATGTTTCCCGACCGCTCGTGCGAGCTGGTCGTTCGTCTTCTTTGACCAGACCGTGCCGTCCTCCGGGCTGAACTGCTCACAGCCCGGCGTCGAAAGGCTGAGCACCTGTATATCGATGCCGGCTTCGTCCATCGCCTTCAGCCTGCCTTCTGACAGGTCGAGAAGCGAATCCTCTATGCCGACCCCGTGCGACTCCCAGACGTTGGGCTCGTACCACAGCCTGACGAACCCCTTATATAGCTCTTCTCTCGGCATCTCCTTTCTGGCCATCATGTAATCCTGAAAATCTTTTGTGTAGAAGTGGGTTTCGAGATCGATCTTCTTCATGGCGTCTCCTTATCTTTTGTTTTAAGACAACCTGTCTCTTCCAGTGCCTGACTTTGCCGCTCGGGCCCGCTCTCACATGCCTTTTTTGTCTCCCTCGTTTTTTATTCGTTCACCGCAAGTCGCGGCCCTTTTTTTGCTGCCTTTCAGTCCGGGCCGAAACGTGATCACTCGAGTGTCGGTATTTTCATTTCCTTTTCTTTCTGGCTCCAGAAGGCGATGCGCTCCTTGATGTAGGAAAGATGGGCGTCCACCTCAGCCTGCTTGTAGCCTATCGAGATCAGGTCCTTCTTGTAGGCAGCGACGACAGGCGCCGTTGCCTCCCCCCATCTCTTCGCCTCGGCATCCGAGAGATGTATGACCTGCCCGCCGTGTTTCTTCAGGAACGCGACGCCGTCGATGTCCATTTCATTCGATACGATTGCGTACTTCTCGTGAAACTCCAGGCTGACCTTATCGAAGATGGCCTTGATATCGCCGGGCAGCTTCTCCCATTTTTGCTTGTTCATGACAAGATAGAAGACACCCGAGTTGCCGATGACCTTTCGTGCGGCCGTCGAATACTTTATCAGCTCTCCGAACTTCCACCCGTCGAGGATCTGCGCGGGGTTTACGACGCCGTCGAGAACGCCCCTGCGCAGCGCCTCGTAGACGTCGGCCTGTTCGAGCGGGACGGGTATTCCCCCGAGGGCCTTCAACGTCTCAGCCTGCCTGCCGGCGGTCCTCATCTTCATGCCTCGCATATCTTCAAGCGTCCTCAGGGGCTTCTTCAGCGAGTGAAACATCCACGGCCCGCACGCGAACAGGCTGAGGACGTGCACGTCGTTCCACTCCTTTGGCCTGAATTTCGCATACGTGTCGCTCACTACGTGGCTGCCGACCCAGCCGCTCGGGAAGCCCTGGGGTATGTCCTGGGCCTCCGCGAAAGGGAACCTTCCCTTGTTGTAAATGATCGTGGTCAATCCCAAATCGGAGATCCCCTGGACCACGCCGTTGAACATCTTCGGCGCCGACGTGAGCGTTCCCCCCGGGTAATGGGTTATCTCCACGCGCCCGTTTGTCTGTTTCTTTATCTCGTCGCAGAACTGCTGGCTCACGACCGACCACTTGTAGTTCACGGGGAAAAAGTTGCTGAACTTGAGCCTGGTAACTTCGGCGGCCTGGCCCACGGAAAAGGCCCCCAGGACGATCAGCGCGATCATTGTGACGGCGAACCCCTTGTTTCTCATTTCCTCCCCCCTTTTTTATTTGAGCTGTCCATCATGCCGCACACCCAGCCGGACAAAAGAACCGAACACCGTTTTCGCCGCACCCTGCCCGTTCGCCTGAGCGGCCCGCGGATTGCCGTTTCGCGCATCCGACAGGCCGTTTGTCGCTATTTGAACAGGACGGAAGGAAGCCAGAGGGCAAGCTGCGGGAAAATGAAAAGCAGCGCCCCAACGACGACGAGTGCGATCAGGAAAGGCGCCGCGCCCTTATAGATGGTCCCGATGGGCACCTTGGTTATGTTCTTCACGACGAAGACGCACATGGCCACAGGCGGTATGATCATCCCTATCATTATCACGACGCTGATTATTATCCCGAACCACAAGGGGTTGAAGCCGAGCTTCATCACCGCCGGGAAAAAAATGGGGGTGGCGAGGATCATGAACGCGAAGTCGTCGATGAATGAGCCCCCCACCTCGTAGGCGAGGCAGATCAGAATGAGGACGACGTACCTGTTCAGGGGCAGGGAGATGATCCAGTCCGCCGCGATCTGGGGGATGTTCGTCGCCGTGATGAAATGACCGAGGATGTTCGAGCCGCACAGCAGCATCATGATCATCACGGTCGTCGGCAGGGCCTCCCTGATCGACTCGACATACTTCTTGAAGTTCATGTCCCTTTTGAATATGGCGAGGACGAGGACCGCGAACGTGCCTATGCCGCCCGCCTCCGTCGGCGTGAAAAAGCCCTGGAGGATGCCGCCCACGACCAGAAGGAATATGATCAATACCCAAAGGACCTCCGGGAGCGCGGCCCGCCTTGCCTTCCAGGTGGCCGGCTCCGACCTGGGCGCGACGGCCGGGTTGATCTTCGCCCATCCGTAGATGATCCCGAAAAACGACAGCGCTATTATGAGGCCTGGGACAAGGCCCGCAAGAAAGAGCTTCCCGATGGACTGTTCGGTGATGATGCCGAAAAGTATGAGGACCACGCTCGGGGGTATGATGGCGCCGAGCGTCCCCACCGAAGAGACGACGCCCGTCGACAGCCTGATGTCGTAGCCGTACCGGTTCATCTCGGGTATCGCGACGCTTGCGAACGTCGCTGCCGTGGCGGGCGACGAGCCGCAGATGGCCTTGAAGCCGGTCGCCCCGATCACCGTCGCCATGGCGAGACCACCGGGGATGTGACCGACAAACTTATGCGCGGTGTCGTAGAGCTTTACCGCTATGCCCGAGTTGAACCCGATTTGCCCCATGAGAACGAACAGGGGGACCACCGTAAAACCGTAGTTCGAAAGGACGTCGAAAACGTCCCTGCCGACGAGGTTCACAGCGGCATGGAACGAGTTGATGCACGCGAAGCCCGCGAACCCGACCAGCGCCATCGCAAAGCCGAACTCGATCCCCGTCGAGAAAAGGACGAGCAGCACGAAAAGACTGACGATGCCCGCCGCGATCTCATTCATACTTCCCCTCCCAGATCTTCACGACGTCGCAGGCGAGCGCCACCACCTGGACGAAGCAGCAGAACCCCGCTGCATAGGCGGCGGGGAAGAGCGGTATGTCCAGGGCCGTCGTGACCTCCCTCGCCCTTGCGAACTCCGCGGCGACCTGGAACAGGTTGATCCCCATTATGATGAAGAGCACGATGCAGAATATGCGCGTGGACACATTCAGGATATCCCTATTTCGTCGGGGGAGTTTTTCCAGCAACAACTCCATGTAAACGTGGCGTCTCTGCCACGTTGTCAACGGAAGGGCGAAAGCGGTCACGACTATCGCGAAAAGGCTCACTATCTCAAACGTGCCGAGTATCGGATAGCCGCCCGCCCTCCCGAACACGTCTACGACGGTCAGGCCCATCATGAGCGTGAGCGCCACTCCGGCAACACCATTCATGACCTTGCTGATCTTCAGAACAAGTTCGAGAAACCTTTTCATCAGCCCTCCCCATGTCTCTCCTGAAAATCGAAAGCGACCCTCCCCACCCCCGCAAATTAGTTTCAGTTTACAGCAATATCATTATATTTTTGCCCTTGTCAAGTCTTTTGTCACGGAAGCCCGGTGATCGGGCGATTATTCCGTTTAATCAGCCCTCCATACCTGTACTGGCATGTAGCCCCCGGGCTGTTCTGATTTAGATCGTGAACAATGATGTTTAGATATGATTCATATTGCAACTATCTAATATGATTGCATCTCCCGTCCCGACGGCGGGCGCGCGACCCCGCCCGGACGAGAAGGCCCGCCACCCCTTTTTCCGATTATCGTCGGGCCAGGCCCTCACTACGATGCGTCAGATAATAAAATTGATTTCCAGCGGAATATATGTTTTACTTTACAACATAATGGCACGAAAAGCCTCCAGGTTCGATCTCGATGACGCACTCGGGTATCTCCTTTACCAGGCGTCCGGTGCGATCCGTGACCGCATAGGGCGCGAGCTCGTGCGAAAAGGATATCCGATCACCGTCGAGGAGTTCACCGCCCTCATATTGATCTGGGACCAGGACGGAGAGCCGCAGAGCGCCCTTGCCAAGAGGCTCCACCGGGACCGGGCCTTTGTCACGCGACTGATCTCCGACATAGAGTCCAGGGGGTTCGTCCAGCGCATCCCGGGAAAGGACGACGGCCGAAAAAAACGGTTGTTCCTCACGGAGAAGGGCAAGAAGCTCATGGACGATGTAACGGCGCTGATCAGCGAGATCCTGAGGTTCGCGGGAAGAGGGATACCCCCTGAAGAAATGGCCGCCTGCAAGGACGTCCTGCGGCGGGTCCTCCTGAACCTGAAGTAGATTTCCTGCCCCCATTCGATTGCTTTCAAG
>JBEKOT010000144.1:0-5747 GCA_049521495.1 Syntrophorhabdales bacterium
TACCTGGGTCTCTATGCCGAGCAGCCTTTGTTGGGAAGGTGTTTTCTTGTACATGCGGCATTCTAGCACTGCATATACTTGGATACAACAGTTTTCTCTTGGGAGTTACTTCTCAGGAATCATGACTTCAACAACGTCCTCTCCGCAATAATGGGAAACGCCGAACTGGCGGGCGACGATATCCCGAAAGACAACCCGGCCTCGGCGAACATCAACGAGATCAAAAAAGCAACGATGCGTGCCCGCGACCTCGTAAGGGAGATACTCACCTTCAGCCGCAGGTCGGAAAAGGAGCAGAAACTGATACACCTCGCCCCGCTGGTCCAGGAGACGTTCGGCTTTCTCCGATCGTCTCTTCCCGCTATGGTCGAGATGAATCTTAATGTCCGGACAAAGGACGACACGGTCAAGGGAGACCTTTCACAGGTTCAGCAGGTGGTGATGAACCTCGCGATGAATGCCGCACAGGCCATGCCGCACGGTGGAAAGCTCACAATCTCACTGTCAAAAGCCGAGTTTGGCTCCAGGGAAGATGTCCCGGCGCCCGAAGTGGAGCCGGGAACTTACGTAATCCTATCGGTATCGGACACGGGTACGGGCATGGATAAACCGACGCGCGATCGGATATTCGAACCTTTCTTCACCACGAAGGAGCAGGGCGCGGGGACCGGCCTCGGCCTGTCGGTCGTCTACGGTATCGTGAAGAGCCATCACGTCGCCGTCACGGTCGATAGCGCGCCCGGTGAAGGGTCTACGTTCAGGGTCTTTCTTCCCATGGCGGAAGCGCCCATCGAAGCCGAACCGCAGCCCATGGAAACACCCTGCGGAGCCGAACGCGTACTCTTCGTCGACGACGAGGACGTGATAGTCCGCGTCGGCGAGGGAATCCTCTCCCGGCTCGGCTACTGCGTCACCAGCGACACGGACCCTGAATCGGCATACAAGCTGTTCTCCGAGAAGCCGGACGCCTTCGATATCGTCATCACCGACCAGACCATGCCAAGGGTGACAGGGACAGCCCTGGCCCAAAAACTCCTTGCCCTCCGCCCCGACCTCCCCATCGTTCTTCTGACCGGCTACAGTGAGTCGGTCAATCAGGAATCGGCGAAATCGGCCGGAATTCGTGAATTCCTTATGAAGCCTTTGTCTAAACAAGAGCTCGCGGAAGCAGTACGGCGCGCACTTGTGCGTAAGCTCTCCTGAAGGTTTTTTTGCGGTCGTATCCGGTGACCCGAAGCGATGCGGCGGTCCGACACCGGCCGTTAACATCCTCGCCTGAAAGGACCGCATAGGAGTAGCGGTAAGCGTGGTTGTTGGCGCTGTTTTGCGGCCCGGAATTTTTGATGTATAATGCTTAGGTCTGGAGGACCAAGGCCCATGAAGAAACTCATCCTTCGGCTGGCAAGCTCGGAGATACCAGCCAGACTCATCTTCTCGGCGGTCCTCCTCGCCTTGAGGATCTCCCTGGCCCTCGCCGCTGTGAGGTTTCCCTCTTTCAGGGACCGGCTCAAGGAAAAAGACCTTACGGTTCAGTTCAGACTAAAGGACGGATCGGCCGGCAGGTATTTCACGCTCCGCAGCGGGCGCGTCGCCTCGAAAGGCGCAGTTCACAGCAACCCTGATGTCACTCTCCTTTTTAGTGACATCAGGGTTGCCCTGGAGATGCTCATCCCCCCTAGGGACCATCTCGCCATGATCAACGCCATGAAGAATTTCCGGCTCGGGCTGGAGGGCCCGGAAGAGGCGAGCTGCTGGTGGATGGAGACGATGAGCCTCATGATGTCCGCGGGGACCGTCTTCGGGACCGACGTGGGCAAAGGCGTCACCAGATACACGAGCAATACGAACGGCGGGCCCGTCTTCGTCTACGTGAAAGAAGGGCGGATCATCCGCATCACCCCTATCGAGTTCGACGGCGAAGATGCAGCGCCCTGGACCATCCGCGCGAGGGGCAGGACCTTTACGCCCCCCAGGAAGACGACGGTATCTCCCTATACCCTCGTCTTCAGGTCTATGATCTACTCCCCCGACAGGGTCCTGTACCCGATGAAGCGGGTCGATTTCGACCCGGCGGGGGCGAGGAACTGCCGGAACCGCGGTATATCGGGCTACGCGCGCATTACCTGGGAAGAAGCCCTGGATATCGTCGCAGGCGAGATAAAGCGGGTAAAAAGGAGATACGGCCCAGGGGCAATTTTGAACGGCAGCGGCTCCCACCATCTTTGGGGCATCCTCGGCTACTGGCTCTCTGCCCGCTTGCGGTTCTTCAATAATATCGGCTGGACGCCCGTCGCCCACAACCCCGATAGCTGGGAAGGTTGGTACTGGGGGGCCATGCACCACTGGGGCCAGAGCATGCACCTCGGCGCTCCGGAGAGCTACGGTACCGTGGAGGATTGCCTGAAAGAGTGCGAGATGGTCGTTTTCTGGTCGAGCGACCCCGAGGCGACGAGCGGTGTCTATGCGGCCTTCGAGGGGACCGTCCGGCGCCAGTGGCTGAAGGAGCTCGGCATCAAAATGGTCCACATAGACCCTTACTTCAACCATACGGCCGCACTGTTCGGAGGGAAATGGCTCGCCCCGAGGCCGGCAACGGGAAACGCGCTCGCCCTTGCCATCGCCTATGTCTGGATCACGGAGGGCCTCTACGACAAGGAGTATGTGGCGAGCCGCACGACCGGTTTCGATCAGTGGAAAGATTACATCATCGGAAAGGAAGACGGGGTCCCCAAAACGCCCGAGTGGCAGGAAGGGGAGGCGGCCGTCCCTGCCAGGGAGGTCAGGGCGCTGGCAAGACTCTGGGGGACCAGGAAGACTTACCTTGCCGCAGGGGGGCTTTCAGGCTTCGGGAGCGCGTGCCGGGATGCGACCGGGAGCGAATGGGCGCGCTCCATGGTCTGCCTCATGGCCATGCAGGGTCTCGGCAAACCTGGGGTCAACATGGGCGGGGCGCAGCAGGGCACCCCTATAGATACGGGTTTCTATTTCCCGGGCTACGCGGAAGGAGGCCTGTCGGGCGACCTTGCGGGGACGGCTCTCGGGGTCAGCCTTTATCCCCGGTTCCCCCAGTTGCCTACGGTGAATACCGTCTATCAGCGCGTGCCGAGGCTGCGCATTCCCGAGGCGATTCTGGAGGGCCGCACCCACGGTTATCCGACGGACTCAAAAACGATAGAGGGCCAGTTCCTGAGGTACGACTATCCGACCCCCGGCCATTCGCCCGTAAAGATGTACTACAAGTACGGGGGCTCCCACATGGGCACCATGTGCGAGACCAACCGCTATGCAAGGGCGTACAGGTCGGACAACCTCGAGTTCGTGGTGAACCAGTCCATTTGGCTGGAGGGGGAAGCGAAGTTTGCCGATATCATACTGCCCGCCTGCACCAGCTTCGAGCGATGGGACATCAGCGAATTCGCCAATTGCGGCGGCTACATCCAGCATAGCTTCAACCAGTGCAACCATCGCGTGGCGGTCATGCAGCACAAATGCATCGAGCCCCTGGGCGAGTCGAAATCGGATTATGCCATATTCCTGGAGCTCGCAAAAAGACTCGGGTTCGGCGCGCTATTCTCCGAGGGCGCCACGGAATTCGACTGGTGCAGGCGCCTGTTCGACGCTACGGACCTGGCAAAGGCCGTCTCCTGGAAGGACTTTCTGAAGAAGGGCTACTACGTCGTTCCCGCCCCTCCCGAAGCTTTGCGCGCCCCCGTTTCCTTCCGTGCCTTCGCCGAAGGAAGACTGAAGGACACGCCCGAGATTGCGCCCTTGCCTGCCGACTATACCGAAGAGGTCTTCAGAGGACTTCAAACGCAGTCGGGCAAGATAGAGTTCGTCTGCTCGAGCCTGGCGCGGTTCGACCCTGACGACCCGGATAGACCGGTGATGACAAAGTACATCCCTTCATGGGAGGGCCACCGTACGGCCGGGCTCTACGAGAAGTACCCGCTGCAGCTCATAACCCCCCACCCGAGATACAGCTTTCACACGATGGGCGACGGGAAAAGAAGCTGGATCAACGATATCGGCGACCATCGAACACTCCTGGACGGCTACTATTACTGGATAGTGCGGATCAACTCCAAGGATGCCGAGGCGCGCGGCATCGGCGATAATGACCTCGTGAAGGTCTTCAACGACAGGGGTGCGGTCATCTGCGCAGCCCAGGTGACCGAGCGCGTCCCTCCCGGCACGGTCCATTCCTACGAGGGGTCGGCCGTCTATGATCCGCTCGGAGAGCCGGGCGCTTCTCCGGACCGGGGGGGATGCATGAACGTACTCACGCCGAGCAGGCCGATCATAGAAAAGTCGCACAGCATTGCGGCGAACTCGTGCCTCGTCCAGATAGAGAGATGGAGGACTTGAGAAACCAGGTATGAAAAAATGGCGCCTCATTATCGACGTGGAAAAGTGTGAGAACTGCAGCAACTGCTTTCTGTCCTGCAGAGACGAGCACGTGGACAATGAATGGCCCGGATACGCCTCCGCCCAGGCCGGTCAAGGACCGGGCTGGATAGAGGTCCTAAGAAAGGAACGGGGCCAATATCCCCTGATCGACGTAGCCTATCTGCCCCTAACCTGCATGCAGTGCCGGGACGCGCCCTGCATGCAGGCGGCGGTGGGCGGCGCCGTCAGGAGGAGGCCTGACGGCATTGTCATCATCGACCCCGAAAGGTCGAGGGGGCAGAGACAGATCGTGAGCGCCTGTCCTTACAATGCAGTGCGCTGGAATGAGGCGACGGGGACGCCGCAGAAATGCACCCTCTGCGCCCACCTCCTCGACGAGGGATGGGAGCAGACGCGCTGCGTCCAGTCCTGCCCGACGGGCGCCTTGAGCGTGCGAAAGAGCGAGGACGGCGAGATGGAGGAGGCGGCAGGGAGCGACGGTCTTGCGGTCTACAGGCCGGAGCTTGGAACAAAGCCGAGCGTCTATTACAGGAACCTTCACCGCTTTACCAGGTGCTTCATCGCAGGCAGCGTGGCCGTGCAAACAGAAGGCAAAGAAGAGTGCGCGGAAGGCGCCGAGATAGTCCTCACAAACGCCCGGGGCGAGACGACGGGCCGCGAGGCGGCCGACGCCTTCGGCGACTTCAAGTTAGACAACCTTGAAGAGCATAGCGGCCCATACAGGCTTACTATTTCTTACAAGGGATACAAGGGCAAGACCCTGGAGGTCTCCGTGACGAAGAGCGTAAGCCTGGGGACGATCTTGCTCGAAAAGGACCGGTCCTGACAACCGGCGCTACCGCGATCCCCAATCACGGGGAGCCTTGCCCGCGCAGCAGGGACGCCGCCTCCCTGTCGCACATGATCCGCATCTCTCCGGCTTCCGGGGCAACGCGCGCCGCCGGCAGGCCGGCGTCCCCGCCCTCGACAAGGCGCTTCAGGATCTCCGCCTTTCGCCTGCCCGTGACCAGAAAGATAACGTTCCTGGCGTTGTTGATAACAGGCAGCGTCAGGGTGATCCTGGCAGTCCTTCCCCCTGACGGAGGCACGGCCCGGACCATGCGTACCCGCTCTTCCGGGATGTCCGTTCCGGGGAAAAGGGATGCCGTATGGCCGTCCTCTCCCAGGCCCAGCATGATAAGGTCGAAAGCGGGGAAGGTTCCGGGCAGGATCCTGAAAAAGGCGCGGATCCCGTCCTCGTACAGTCGCGCGCAGAAATCCGGGTCCGACCTTTCGAAGGGCACCGGATGCACGTTCTCGGCCGGGATTGGGACCTGATCGAGGAGGGTGGCCTTGATCAT
>JBEKOT010000145.1:0-5733 GCA_049521495.1 Syntrophorhabdales bacterium
ACATCACGGGCGGCAAACCGTATGATATCGCACGGGCGGGGGTAGGTTTTGTCCCGGAGGACAGACGTATCTTTCCCTCCCTGAGCGTGCTCGAGAACCTGAATCTTCCCGTAAAGAGAAACTCTGGAGAGGGATGGAGCCCGGATAAGATTTTCGAATTCTTTCCGGGGCTGAAGCAGCGAAGCGGCCATAAAGGGTCCGAGCTGAGCGGGGGCGAGCAGCAGATGCTCGCCATCGCCCGCATCCTCCGAACAAAGAGCGAGCTTATCCTCCTTGACGAGCCGACAGAGGGACTTGCGCCGCTTCTGGTAAAGGCCATAGGCGACATCATTACACAGATAAAGCGTGAAGGAATAACCACGCTTCTGGTCGAGCAGAATTCGCGTTTCGTGACGACGGTGGCCGACAGGCACTACGTGATATGCCACGGGAAGATCGTTTATGAGGGGAGCAACGATGACTTTGCCCGACAGGAGAAGGTAAAAAGGGAGTATTTAGGCATATAGAAAGACAAAAGGAGTAACGCTTAACGCGAGAAGGAGGGATCGCATGAGGAACTTATTCTTTGCTGTGGCCGTTCTTGTTTTGATCGCCGCGGCTGCGTCTGCGGCAGAGCCCGTGAAAGTGGGTTTCATTTCTGTTTTGTCCGGCCCGCTGGCCCCTATCGGCCAGAGTGAGTTGAACGCGACCAGGATGGCTGTGGAGGACGCGGGGGCAGTTCTCGGCGCGAAGCCCGAGGTCTATCCAAAGGATCATCAGTACAACCCAGGGCTCGCGAACGAGCGGGCAAAAGAACTTTTCGAAAAGGACAAGGCCGATTTTATAGTCGGATGCTCGAACAGTGCCGCGGCGCTGGCAGTCTCGGACCAGGCAGCGCGCCATCAGCGCATCTTCATGTCGACGTCGGCAGGCACGACAGACCTGATAGGCAAGAATCGGTACACCTTCAAGCTCAACTACAACGACTACATGCTCGCCGCGACCCTCGGCGCCTGGGGCGCCAAGAACCTGGGCAAGAGATGGTATACGATCACGACGGATTATGCGTGGGGACACGACCTTCTGAAGCATTTTACGGGTGCCCTCAAGGCCGAGGGCGGCCAGCACGTCGGCAACGATATGGTCCCCGTCAACACGTCCGATTACAGCCCTTACATCCTAAAGGCGGCCCAGGCTAAGCCGGACGTTCTCGTGCTCCTCAACGTGGGCAAAGACGCCGCCAATTCCACAAAAGCCGCAGCCGAGTACGGCCTCAAAAAGAGCGTGAAGATCATGCACGCCCTTCTCTTCGAGCTCGATATAAAAGGAACCGGTCTCGATACCTTTGCCGGTGACTACACGGCGGCGCCGTGGAACTGGGTAGTCAACCAGCCGGGGACGAAGGAATGGGCGGATAGATACTACAAGTCGTACGGGGACAGGCCCACCTTCATGGCTGCCGCCGCATACAGCGCAACCCGCCAATATCTTGAGGCTGTAAAAAGGGCGGGGAGCAAAGATACGGACAAAGTAATCAAGGCGCTCGAAGGCAGCACGTACAGGGATTTCTTTGTCAACCCAGGCTATATAAGACCGGAAGACCACCTGGAAGTCGCCAAGGCATATCTGCTCAGGGTAAAGCAGCCGGGCCAGCTCAAGGAAAAGGAAGACTATTTCGAGGTGGTCGGAGAGCTTCCCGCGGAGAAGGCCCAACCGCCGGTAGGCATTTTCAAGACGCTCAAGTAAGCACATGGGACTCCAGTTCATCGGTGTGCAGCTTTTCAACGGCCTGATGCTGGGCTCGTTCTACGTGCTCTTGTCCCTTGGCCTTTCCATTATCTTCGGCATGCTCGGAGTTGTGAACTTCGCCCATGGAACACTCTACATGCTCGGTGCCTACGCCGCGTATACCATTTGCTACGTCTTCTCGCAGAATTTCTGGCTTGCCCTAGCCATCGCGCCGCTCGCTGTGGGTGCCATTGGCATGATCGTGGAATCGACCCTCGTCAGGAGGCTCTATTCAGTCCCCCATTTCTACAACCTCCTTTTGACCTTCGGTCTTATGCTCTTTCTCGAAGAGGGGATAAGGGTCGTCTTCACGCCCATCGGTAAGCCCTTTGGCACCCCGCCGTCTCTGGCCGGCTCGGTCGACCTGGGTTTCATGTTCTTTCCCAAATACCGGCTTTTCATCATTCTGGTCACCGCCATCTGCACGCTCGCCATCTGGCTTTTTCTCGCCAGGACTAAGATTGGCTCCATCATAAGGGCGGGGACCGATGACAGCGAGATGGTCTCCGCCTTGGGCATCGACATATCGAAAATTTTTACGCTTGTCTTCGGGATAGGCGCAGGGCTGGCCGGGCTCGCCGGAGTGCTGGCTGCGCCCGTGCAGAACGTGACGCCGGAAATGGGGAGCAGCATCCTCACGGAGACATTCGTCGTGGTGATCATTGGCGGCATGGGCTCGATCCTTGGGTCGATAATCGGCGGCCTGATTATAGGCGAGCTGATCACGCTCGGGGTCGTCTTCTGGCCTCCGGTTGCGAATACGCTCGTTTTCGTCTTTATGGCAGCTATCCTGCTGGTGAGACCGAGGGGCTTCTTCGGCAGGGCGAAGTTCTTCGAATAAAGGGGAGAGAGTGTGAAGAGGAACCTACGTTGCTGCCTCTTATTCTGCTGCATCGCCGCCTTCCTTATCACCCTGCCATTCATCACTCCTACGAGATCCCTCGCGACGGAGATGCTCATATTCGCCATCTTCGCGCTCGGATTCGATGTCCTAATCGGATATACCGGCCTTCTTTCGTTCGGCCACGCGATATTCTTCGGCATCGGCGCGTACACGACGGGCATCGTCCTCGTCCGCCTGGTCCCCTCTCTTTTTGTGGCTCTCATCGTCGCGACGGCCCTCAGTCTCCTCGCCTCCTATGTCGTTGCCTTCCTGAGCATCCGGAAAAAGGGCATCTACTTCGTCATGATTACCCTTGCCTTCTGTCAGATGTTCTATTTCATCGGCTTCAAATGGACGGACCTCACGGGCGGCGACAGCGGCTTCCACGGCGTCCCGAGGACTTCTTTCGGTCCTGTCGACCTCAACTCGGAGACGGCGCTCTACTTTTTTGTGCTTGCCGTCTTCCTCCTGTCGGTGCTTCTCGCCTTCAGGATCGTCAACTCCCCCTTCGGCCGGGTTCTCAAGGCCCTGAAAGAGAACGAGGACCGGGCAAAAAGCATCGGGTACAACACTACGGCCTTTAAGACGATCGCGTTCATGATCTCCGCCTTCTTCGCGAGCCTTGCCGGTGGACTCTACGCGGTTCATTCCAATTTCGTCCCCATCGATACCCTTTCCATAGAGACCTCGGGCGATGTGGTTATTATGGCTCTTCTGGGCGGCATAGGCACGCTTTACGGCCCCGTACTGGGGGCAATGACGGTCGTCTTTTTGAAGAACTTCCTGAGCAGTTGGGTGGGCAACTGGAACCTGATCCTCGGCGGGATCTTCGTCGTATCCGTCCTTACCGTGAGGCAGGGCATCTTCCCTGTCATTTTTGGGAAAATAAAGGAGAAGATATGGGTACGGAAGCAGCCTCAAAGAACGGGACCGGAATATCCGAAACGGCCGTTATAGGCGCGGGAGTGATGGGTCACGCCATTGCTCAGGTGTTCGCGCAACGCGGCTGCTCGGTGATGCTCTACGACATAAGCCTCGAGCTGCTCGCTGCCGCAATCGAGAAGATCCGTTCCAACCTTGCGCTGTACGTGGAAATGGGACTCGAAAAGGAAGACTTCGTCGAGGCCGTAATTTCGAGGATAAGGACGACAACGGACCTCGGAGCGGCCGTTGCCCGGGCGCAGTTCGTGACTGAGGCCGTCCTCGAAGACAGGGACTTAAAAAAGCGGATCTTCAGAGAGATAGCCAAGGCAGCGCCCGATCACGCCATAATGGCAAGCAATACCTCGACGCTGCCCCTGGCCGTCATCGGAGAGGAGGCTGAGAAGAGGGACCGCTTGATCATCACCCACTGGTTCAACCCGCCCCATCTTATCCCCGTAGTCGAGGTGATAAGGGGGGAATCGACGTCGGACGAGACATTCCGGCAGACGATCAGCTTCCTCAAGGCTTTAGGAAAGGAGCCGGTCCATGTGCTCAAACAGCTGCCCGGTTTCCTCGTGAACCGTATACAGACGGCGATGTTCCGGGAGGTGATCGCTTTGCTCGAAGAAGGTGTGGCAAGCGCCGAAGATATCGACAGGGCAGTACGCGGTAGCTTCGGTCTGCGGCTGGCTGTGATGGGACCTCTTGCCGTCGTCGATCTGGCAGGCGTGCACCTCTGGTATAAGGGAGCACAGTCGCTCTATCCTCTCCTCGATGCATCGAAGACCCCTCAAAAGCTATGGGCGGATATGGTCGAAAAAGGGTTATTCGGCGAGCGGACGGGAAAGGGGTTCTTCGAGTACGAGCCGGGGAGCGTTCCGGAAATCGTCAAGGGCAGGGACAAGAAACTTCTCAAGCTTCTCGGAATCCTTTATAACGACAAAGGGGGTGTTTAATCATGGCGATCCTTATAACGGGAGGGGCAGGCTTTATCGGGTCGGCATTGGCCTCGGAGTTCCTCAAGAGGGGAGAGGAAATCGTGATCTTCGACAAAGCCGCCGATGATTCTCTGCTTGCGGGAGAGAAGAAGGTCACGAGGATTAGGGGCGACATTACTAACTGGTCGGAAGTCATGAATGCCGTCAGTCGGCAAAAGGTGGAATGCATCTTCCACCTGGCAGCGATACTCTCGGCCATATGTGAAGCCAATCCCTGGGCCGCCCTCAGCATCAATGCACTAGGTACCCAGTACGTGCTGGAGGCAGCCCGATTGTTCGGAGTGAAGAAGGTGATGTTCACGAGCTCCATGGGATCCTACGCCGTGACTCAGGATACGGTCGTCACGGAAGAGACGAAACAGAGACCTACGCTGATATACGGCGTGACCAAGGTTTTCGGCGAGCTTCTCGGTCTTTACTACCATCGGAAATTCGGCATCGATTTCAGGGGCATCCGGTTTCCCCAGCTTATAGGGGCGAATGTGAAAACCTTCGGTTTCGGCCAGTATAATCCATGGCTCATGGAAGCGGCAGTCAAGGGAGAGCCCTTCGACGTCTGGGCGCCAGAGGAAACGGTCCTGCCGCTGCTTTACATAAAGGACGCGGTGAGGAGCCTCATCATGCTCTATGACGCGGACGAAGGCCGTCTTTCAACAAGGGTCTATAACGTAGGACAGATAATGCCTCCGCCCACTGCGAAAGAGATCGTCGATATAGTAAAGAGGTACTATCCGGATGCGCGGATCAACTTCAAGCCGGACCCAAACACGGCTATAGGCCTCAGCACCATCCCGAGGATCATTAAAGGCGACGCCGCGCAGAGAGAATGGGGATGGCTTCCGACCTACTCAATAGAAGAGACGGTCAGGGATTTTATTGAAGAGTATAAGAAAAGGGGATTATAGCAAGTTTTCACATTCGTGAACGGGCTTCTTGACGCTAAAAAACTTGGCCGCAAGTAGTCCCGTGATGCATCATCGTTCAGGGCTGCGAAACACAGGTCCCCATAGAGACTTTTGCAGAAATAATTCCCGTTTGTTTCGAGGCTTCACCATATCCTTCCCTGCGACCCACCCTTCGGGTGGGTGCCCCGGCTCTCGTCTCTCACCCGCCCTAGCGCCTCCCTTCCGCTGGCCTCGGAATCGGCCACCCAGCCTTACG
>JBEKOT010000146.1:0-5995 GCA_049521495.1 Syntrophorhabdales bacterium
CTGCCGCCCCCCTGTCTCGTCTCGATGAGGCCTATATTTGCCAGCAGCTTAAGGGCCTCACGGATAGGAACGCGGCTCACCCCGAGCTGGCTCATCAATTCCCTTTCGGCGGGCAGCTTTTCGCCCGGTCTTAACTTTCCCGTCTCGATGGCCGATTTGATCTGGTCGAAAACCTCTTCGGCGACGTGCCGTATCTTGATTTGCTTGAACATACCGATGTCTCCTGGTTACATATATAACAAGCTAACAAATTATATGTCAAATATAAAATCAAGTAATCAGTAAGAGAAATAATGCTTGACAGCCAATCTCCACCCACTGGTATACTTATAAAATAACGTGAAATACCGATGCTTGTACCGGGGATCGGGGCAACCGTCGAGGCTTTAGGGGCGCATCGGCCGGCTCCCGGGTCGGCGGAGGCGCCGTACCAAGGAGGTTTCAATGGCTCGACTTTATGAATTCCAGGGAAAGGAGATACTGACTCGTGGAAGAGAAGCTTGCCATAGAGAAGGAGTATTACGTAGGCATCATCATTGACCCCTCTAAAGACGCCCGGTGCCCGGTCGTCATGTTCAGCACCGAGGGAGGGATGGACATCGAGGCGGTGCCTCCGGAGAAGATCGCCCAGACGAAAGTGGACGTCCTTCGGGGCTTCCATCTTTACGATGCCTACAACCTCGCTGTGCAGCTTTCGGTGCCCACAAAGTTCCTGCCTGCCATCGGCCAGGCTATAATGGGCCTTTACCAGACCTTCAGGAACTACCATTGCAGGATCGCCGAGATCAACCCCCTCGTTCTCACCAGGGATGGTAAGATCATCGCCGCCGACTGCCGCATGGCCATAGACGATTCCTCCGTGTTCCGCCACCCCCAGTTCGGCATAGAGGTGGCCCGCGAGGCGCCCACCCCCCCAACGGAGCTCGACAAGATCGCTTGGCGGATCGAGGAAGGGGACTTGCGAGGCACCGCCTATATCGCCCAGATGGTCGCGGATATCAAGGGGCCGGGATATGTGGGCTACCACGGCCTCGGCGGGGGAGGCGCCATTCTCGGCGTCGACGCCATCACGCGGCAGGGTCTCAAGATCGCCGACTATGCCGACACGAGCGGTAACCCCCCTGCCTCAAAGGTCTACCGGGCGGCAAAGGTCATCTTCTCTCAGCCCGGGATCGAAGCTTACTTCCTCGGAGGCTTCATGTACGCCAACCAGGAGCAGTGGCACCACGCCCACGGAGTGGTGAAGGCCCTCAGGGAAGAGCTGCCCAAGAGGCCCGATTTCCCCTGTCTCCTGCTTCTCTGCGGTAACAAGGAGGACGAGTCCCTCGAGATCCTCCGCGAAGGAACAAAAGACCTTGTCTCGCCCATCGAGATCTACGGGGGCGACAAAGTCTACGAAACGGAATTCCTCGCCGGGAGACTCAAGGCCATGATCATGGACTACAGGAAAAAGCGGGGGATAAAGGAGGGATAGATGGAATTCGACGAAAGGACGATCAAGGTCGTGATCGATGAGGATAAATGCCTTGGGTGCAAAACCCACGTCTGTGTCGATGCCTGCAAGAAGTTCGCCAGGGGCATCCTCGTGCTCAAGGACGGCAAGCCGGCCCTCGGAGGGGATGGGGAATTCGCGAAGCTCCGGGGAACCGAGTGCCTAGCCTGCGAATACGAGTGCTGGTTCCGGGGCAACAGCGCCATCACCATAGAGGCGCCTATCCCCGGCCTGGACGAGTACAGGAAGAAACATGGAATAGCGTAAAGAAAAGGCGGTGAACAAATGGCCATTCTTCTGACCAAAGAAACAACGGTTCTGGTACAAGGGATTACAGGGAGAGAGGGCTCGGCCCGCGCCGCTTTTATGAAAGGATACGGCACAAAGGTCGTGGCAGGGGTCACCCCGGGCAGGGGAGGCGAGGAGGTCTCGGGCATCCCCGTATTCAACACCGTCGCCGAGGCCGTAAGAGCCAAGGGGCCCATCGATGCGAGCGTCACTTTCGTGCCCGGCCCCGGCCTCAATGAGGCTGTTCACGAGGCGATCGATTCCGGGATCAGATTCGTCGTAATGCCCGTCGAGCGCGTCCCTCTTTATGACATCATGGAGATGGTGGCTTACGCAAAGGCGAAAGGCGCGCGCCTCCTCGGCCCCGGGTCCATAGGCATCATAAGCCCCGGCATAGCTGCAGCCGGCTGGCTCGGCGGCAACCCCGAATTTGCCCGGAAAGTCTTCATACCCGGGTCGGTAGGCGTCATTTCCCGAAGCGGGGGACAGTCCGCGACGGTCCCCTGGGCATTGAACCGGGCGGGCCTCGGCATGACAACGGTCATCCATGTGGGTACGGAGCCTGTGACGGGCATTTCCATGGGCGAGATCCTGCCTCTCTTCGAAAAGGACCCTGATACGAAAGGGGTTGCGGTCTTTGGAGAGATAGGCGGCCCCCACGAAGAAGAGGCGGCCGACTGCGTGCGCAGGAGAGAGTTCACGAAACCCCTCGTCATCTTCGTCGCAGGGGCATGGGCGCCGGAGGGCATGCGCTTCTCTCATGCGAGCAGCATAATAGAAAGGGGCAAAGGCTCGGCGAAGAGCAAGGTAGAATCACTCAGGGAAGCAGGGGTGACTGTAGTAGACCGACCCGATGAGCTCGCGCCGACTATCAAACGGTTAATCGAAACCCACTAAGGAGGACTGTTATGCCTGTAATGAGATCCGTGTTCTACGTTCCGGGAAACAACGAGAATTTCATCAAAAAGGCGCCGGAATTACCCGCAGACATCGTCACCCTCGACATCGAAGACTCGGTGCCCCCAGCTGAGAAGGAAAAGGCGCGGGAGTTGATCCGGAAAAACCTGAAGGTCGCCGGCTCGGGCGGCTCGGTCGTTTACGTTCGCGTCAATAACTGGGAGACACTGATGACGAACGACGACCTCGAAGCCATCGTTTATCCCGGGCTCTCCGGGGTCTGTCTAGCCAAGTGCGGCCATCCGGACGACGTAAAGCGCCTCGACTGGAAGCTCGAAGAGCTGGAAAGGAGGCGCAACATTCCCGTCGGCACGGTTGCCATCCAGCTCCTCTGCGAGACTGCCAAGGGCGTTATCAATGCTTACCCGTCGGCCGTGGCGTCGCCCCGTGTCAACTCTCTCATCTTCGGCGCCGTCGACTATACCAAAGACATGCGGGTGAAGATCACGAGCGAGGGCGACGAGCAGCTTTACGCGCGCTTCCACATAGCCGTAGCGGCGAGAGCTGCAGGCCGCATCGCCATCGACTGCCCCTTCGTGGCCTTTCAGGACACGGCAGGCTTCGAAAAAAGCGTCCTCCAGGGCAGGCAGATGGGCTATGAGGGCAGGATGCTCATCCATCCGAGCCAGATCGAGCCCTCCAACAGGCTTTACGCACCCTCGCCGGAAGATGTGGAGTGGGCGCACGGCGTCGTCAAGACCTTCGAGGAGGAGGGTCTCGCGAAAGGCACAGCGGCCGTCTCTTACAAAGGCAAGATGGTCGATACGCCGGTTTACGACAATGCCAGGACGATCCTGGCCGTTCTGGCGGAGATCGAGGCCTTTGACAAGAAGCGGAAGGGCAAGGGGGGAAAATAAGGAGTAAAGGGTATGTCAAAAGGGTTGCCGAAAGACGTGATAAGGAGGCTCGAGGATATCGTCGGCGAGAGCCACGTCCTCAAGACCGAGGACGTCCTCGAGAAATACAGCAAGGATGAAACCATCGGCGTCCAGGCGTGGCCGGACGCTGCGGTAAGGGTGCGAAGCGCGGACGAGGTCTCCAGGGTCCTGCAACTGGCGAACAAACACGGGATACCCGTCACGCCCCGCGGCCTCGGGACGTCCCTGAGCGGCGGTTCCGTCCCGATCAAGGGAGGGATCGTCCTTTCCCTCGAGCGGATGGACCAGCTTCTCGAAATCGACCAGGACAATCTGATGGCGGTCACCGAGCCGGGCATTATCACAGGCGAGCTCCATCGCTTAGTCGAGGAGCAAGGATGCTTCTACCCGCCCGACCCGGCTAGCAAGGACAGCTGCAGCATAGGCGGGAACGTTGCCGAAGGGTCCGGCGGACCCAGGGCCGTCCGCTACGGAACCACAAAGGATTACGTCTGCGGCTTGGAGGCGGTCCTGCCGAACGGGGTAATAATGCACATCGGCGGCAAGGTGGTGAAGGACGTAACCGGCTATAATCTGGCCCAGCTCCTCGTCGGCTCCGAAGGGACGCTGGCTGTTGTCACCCGGATCATCCTTCGGCTCATACCCAAGCCGAAGATGAAGGTGGACCTCCTCGCGCCCTTCAACGACCTCGGTTCCGCGGCAAAGGCCGTCTCTGCGATCATCCAGGAGAAGATCGTACCGACTGCCATAGAGTTCATGGATAACCCCGCCATCAGGCTTGCCGAGAGATACCTTAAAAAGAAGGTCGTCTTCAACAACGCCGTCGCCCATCTTCTGGTCGAGCTGGACGGGAATCGGAAGGAGGACTTCCAGCACTCGATGGACGTGGTGGAAGAGATATTTCAGCGCTTCGGCGCGTGGGACCTGCTGGTCGCCGAGGAGCCGACCGCACAGAACAGGCTGTGGGAGGCCAGGCGCTGCATTTTCGAGGCGGCCAACAACATGGGGGTAATTTACGAGACGATGGACGTGGTTGCGCCCCGCTGCTGCGTTGCAGACATGGTGAAGGCAGCCGAGGCCATCGCCGGCGAACACAATCTCGACCCGCTCTGTGTTGGCCACGCCGGCGACGGCAATGTCCATGTCCTCTACTTCAAGAAAGAGGAGATGGACAAAGAGGAATGGGCGCGGACGCTGCCGAAGGCAAGCAAGGCGCTCTACCAGGCGACCCTTGCGATGGGCGGCAAGATCACGGCGGAGCACGGCATAGGCCTCACTCGAAAGCGCTATCTGAAGATGGACTACACCGAGACGCAGATCGACCTCCTGAGAGGCATCAAGAAGACTTTCGATCCAAAAGGGATACTGAACCCGGGCAAGATCTTCGATTGACGGAAAGAGGACCGGCCCGGCAGCAGAAAATCCGGGAAGGGCACAACATAAGGGCCGCGAGTGACCGCGGCCCTTATCGTTTCTATTCCAAGCCTGATTGGGTACTTTGGATCCGGCGGAGCGGGGCCGTCCCCGCTCCGCCGCTCCCGTCAGCGTCTTAAAGCGGACAGGAAGTTGGTAAAATTGATTCCTCCGCCCACCTGGGAATTGATGAGGATCGTTATGTTGATCGGCATGTTGACGGAGGAATTGACCGCGTTGACTATTCCAAGGCCGTTCTGCTGCGCCTGTCCGGAGAGCATGATGGAGTTCCTCAGGGTCAGGTTGTTAATGCCCTGGAAGGTAAGGTTGGCGGGGCTCACGCCGTCGTACGACCTTCCGTTGAAGCCGCCGTTCATGAATGAGTTGGCGTCGAAGAGCAAATCGAGACCCCTCGCGCTGATCCCGTCAAGCTCGCCGTCGCTGGCTGCCTGAAGGCCTTTCGCAAAGCTCGGGCCGGCTGAGACAAGCAGTACGAGCGCGATACAAAGGACCAGATATCTAGCCTTGCCCATTGTCTCCTCCTTTATAGAAATACTTTGAGTCAAAAGGATTGAGGGGCGGATTGCCCCCTCAATCCACCCCCCTATGCCTACCGCCCCGCCAGCTGGAAGTTCATCTGATAGATGCCCGCGCCCTTCGCGCCCGTTATGCAGGCTATGTTCTGGCCGATATTGACGGCCGAGCCCACAACGTTCGCTATGGAAAGGGCACGCGTGTTCATCTGGGCGCCATCAAGCACGATCGAGGAGTTGTTGCTCTGCGACCCCTTCGAGCCGGCGGGAAAGACGTTCTGGCCCGCGTAGCTGTCCGCATACGCCTCCTGGCAGTTCACCTGGTTCACGTAGACGTCCTTGCCGGTTATATAGGCGATATTCTGGCCCACGTTTACCGCCGACAGGGCCGCATTCAAGACGGAGAGGCTGGAAAGACCGTTCTGGGAGCCTGT
>JBEKOT010000147.1:0-5567 GCA_049521495.1 Syntrophorhabdales bacterium
AAATGCGATAAAACTTAGTATATAATGGAAAAACAACAGCAGAAAAAAAAGAAATCGCCGCCGCGCATCGACATCTTCAAGGCCTGGTGCAAGGGCTGCGGCATCTGCGCCGCCTTCTGCCCTAAAAAGGCCCTCGCCATCGACGAGACGGGCCTGCCCTACGTGAAAGACCCTTCCCTTTGCGGGCGCTGCGGCCTCTGCGAGCTTCGCTGCCCCGATTTCGCGATCACAATAGAGGAGAACAGGGAAGAGGGCGTCTGCCAGGAGGGCGGATGAAAAAACGGCACCACGAAGAAGTGCTGCTCCAGGGAAATGAAGCGATAGTCGAGGGCGCACTGCGCGCCGGCTGCAAGTTCTTCGCGGGTTATCCCATTACGCCGGCCACGGAGATATCGGAGGTCCTCTCTGTCAGGCTGCCTGCCGCCAGGGGCACCTTCATTCAGATGGAGGACGAGATCGCGAGCATGGGCGCCATCATAGGCGCGTCCCTGGCGGGCGTCAAATCGATGACCGCCACCTCCGGCCCGGGTTTCTCGCTCATGCAGGAGAATATCGGCTTCGCCGTCATGGCGGAGGTGCCTTGCGTGGTCGTCAACGTAATGCGCGGGGGGCCGAGCACCGGCCTGCCCACTTCACCCGCGCAGGGCGACGTGATGCAGGCGAGGTGGGGAACCCACGGCGACCATCCGATCATAGTCCTCTCCCCCTCCACGGTTCTGGAGTGTTTCGAGCTGACGGTCCGCGCCTTCAACCTCTCCGAGCGCTTCAGGAACCCCGTTATACTGCTCCTCGACGAGGTAGTGGCCCATATGAGGGAAAAGGTAGTCCTTCCTCCTCCCGAAGCCATGCAGATCGTGAACAGGGTAAAACCCAAGGTGCCGCCCGAATGGTATGTCCCCTACGAGAACACGCCCTCCGGCGTCCCGGCCATGGCCGATTTCGGTGAGGGCTACCGCTACCATGTCACGGGCCTCACCCACGACGTGCGCGGCTTTCCTACGGAAAGGCCCGACGAGATAGGACCCTTCATCTCCCGCCTCTTCAGGAAAATAAGCCAGCACATGGCGGAGATCCACCAGGGCGATTTCTATCTCATGGACGACGCGGAGATAGGGGTCATCGCCTACGGGGCCGTAGCCCGGTCCGCGAAGAGGGCCGTCCGCGACGCCAGGGAGGGCGGCATAAAAGCGGGCCTTCTCAAGCTTTCGACCATCTGGCCCTTCATGAGGACGGCCGTGGAAAAGGCGCTCGGCGGATGCCGGGCGGTGATCGTCCCGGAAATGAACATGGGGCAGATATCACGCGAGGTGAAGCGGGTCAACCTGGGCAAGGCGCTCGTCAGGAGGCTCAGCAAGGTCGACGGCACGATGATCACGCCCGACGAGATACTGAAGGCCATAATGGAGGTATACTGATGGCCGAGATCACAAAGCTCATCCACAAGTATCTCCGCCATGATAAGAAGTTCCCCCACGTGTGGTGTCCCGGCTGCGGAATAGGCATCATGCTCGGCGCCCTCATTCGGGCCATAGACAGGACGGGCTTCGAGAAGGACGAGATCGTTCTCGTTTCCGGCATCGGGTGCTCAAGCAGGCTGCCCGTCTACGTGGATTTCAACACCCTCCACACGACCCACGGCCGCGCCCTCACTTTTGCGACAGGGGTCAAGCTGGCCAAGCCCCGCCTGAAGGTCATCGTCGTGATGGGCGACGGGGACGCCGTGGCAATTGGTGGCAACCATTTCATCCATGCGGCCCGGCGCAACATAGACCTGACGGCCATCGTCGTCAATAACAACATTTACGGGATGACGGGGGGCCAGTACTCCCCGACTACGCCCTACGGCATGAAATCGACCACAACGGCCTATTCCAACGTGGAGCAGGCCTTCAAGATATCGGAGCTTGCCGTGACAGCAGGGGCGTCCTTCGTGGCGAGGGGCACGGTCTATCACGCGAACCAGCTCGCGGGCCTCATGGAGGCGGCCTTCCGAAAGCAGGGGTTCTCCGTGGTAGAGGTGATATCCCACTGCCATACCCAATACGGCAAGCTCAACCGCCTGGGCGGCGCTGTGGCCATGCTCGAGTGGCAGCGCGATCACGCACTGCCCGTAGAGCAGGCCGCGAAAGCGGCCCCGGAGGCCCTGGCCGACAAATTCCTCACGGGCATCCTCGTGGACAGGGAGATGCCCGTTTACGAGGACGAGTACGAGAAGATAAGGGTCCGGGCGCAGCACCGAGAAGGAGAGTGAAGTGCGCTTCGATGTGAGGCTTTCAGGGTCAGGCGGCCAGGGGATCATTGTGATGGGCATCATCCTTGCGGAGGCGATCGGCGTCTACGATGGGAAATACGTTGCCCAGACGCAGAGCTACGGGCCGGAGGCGAGGGGCGGGTCGAGCAAGGCCGAAGTCGTCTTCAGCGATGAGGAGATCGACTACCCCGAGGCCATAAAACTCGACCTCCTTCTAGCCATGAGCCAGAAGTCGTGCGATGAGTATTACGAGGACCTGAAACCGGAGGGGACTCTCATCGTAGACTCGACCTTCGTGACCCAATTCCCCGTGCCGGAGGTCTTCGCCATACCCTTCACGAGGATCGCAAGGGAAAAGCTGGGCAAAGAGATGGCTGCCAACATCGTCGCCCTCGGCGCTATGGGACAGCTCACGAACATAGTCTCCAGGGGCGCCCTCGAGAAGGCGGTGATCTCCAGGCTTCCCCGTGGAACCGAGGCGCTCAACCGCGACGCTTTGCGGGCAGGCATATCGGCGGCCAAGCGCGTCGGTAAGAACCACGCCCTCTCCCAGCGCATCGTATGGGAGAACGAAGACCTCTAACAGGTCCTCCAGTATCCCGGGCTACGTCCGGATCGGGATCTTCCTCGTCTGCTGGATTGCCTCCTTGCTCTTGGGGAGGACAATGCTCAGCACGCCGTCCTTGAACGTCGCCTGGACCTTATCTCTCTCAACGTCCACGGGCAGAGGTATGGACCGCTCGAAGGACCCGTAGGACCGTTCGGCGTGATAATACCCCTTCTCCTTTTCTTCGGCCTCATGTTTCTTCTCGCCCCTGATCAAGAGGGAATCGCCGGAGAGAGAAACATCGACGTCCTTTTCGGAGACGCCGGGGAGCTCCATTTCGATCCTTATCTCGTTGTCCCGGTCCTTGATGTCGACGACAGGTAAGAACGCACCCATTCTCCATTCAAAGGGCCTAAGGTCCCACGAAAAGGGACCGACGCCGAAACCGCCGGTGAACTCGTCCATGAGCCTTTCCATTCTATCCCTGAGCGCCATGAAGGGATCCCTCGCAACCTCCCTCCTGCCGGGAAGCTTCTCGCCACGTTTCACCACTGTTTCTGTTGCCATAACGCACCTCCTAGTTCATTACACTTTTAAAATAATCCATCCCTGCAACATTGGCAAGTGGGCGGCGGCCTCGCCGGTGGAGAGCTCAAGCCGCCCCCGCGGTACGCTATGGGTCATAATCTGTATTCCTCGGGAAGGACGCCCAGGGGAAGGAAACTATGGGATACCGGTAAGGGAAGATGATACTGTCAGAGGAACATCCTGCCGTTCAAATCCGGAAGTCCTTCCTCTTGACCTTCTTGAAGACCTCTATGCCGGCCTTTTCTTCGAGGGGGCATACATATTCACAAATGCCGCAGCCATTGCAGAGCGACTCTACGACGTAAGGCTTCTTGAGGGCGATTTCCTTCCCGTCGTAGCCTTTTTCACTGACCGACTCGAACCTGATCGCCTTGTCGGGGATGGGACAGTGCTCCTCGCAGACCATGCAGTTCATCTTCTTCGCATGGGGAAGACAGCAGTTCTTGTCCACCACCGCGAGCCCGATGACGGCCTTTTTCTTTACTTCCACGGGCAGCTTCGGTATGGCGCCCGTAGGGCACACCTGCCCGCAAAGGCTGCAATTATACTCGCAATAGCCGAGGCGCGGGACCACCGTGGGTGTATAGAGTCCGTAAAGGCCCGCCTGAAAGGATACCGGGTAAAGGGCGCTTCTGAGGCAGACCTTCATGCATTCCCCGCACCTGACGCACTTTTCGAGAAACTCTCCCTCCTTCTCCACTCCCGGCGGCCGAAGGAGGGCCGTCTCCCTTAAGGGGCCTGTCTTTCTCCCGAGCATGCGGGAGACGAAGAGCCCGGACAGTAGGCCGGTCACGAAGACCCTCCTTCCCGGCTGGAAGGCGGGCGCGCCTCCTGTGGGGGCCGGAAAAGAGAGGCGAAAAGCGGCCCGGCCGCGAGAGCACTTTCCCACGCAGCCGATGCAGCGGATGCAGTCCTGTTTTTGGAACAGCTCCTCGTCGAAAGCAGCCGGACAATGGTCTCCGCAGTCGCGGCAGTCGCCGCACAGCCTGGCCGGGACCCTCCGGAATATCGAGAAGCGGCCCAAAAGACCGAGGAGCGCGCCGGCGGGGCAGAGGTTCCTGCACCAGTTCCTGCGCTCGAACCTTTCGAGGAAGAGGACCCCCAGGAAAAAGAGGAGGGAGACGAAAGCCAAGGGGTAGAAGGTGTCCCGGAAGGGGAGAACATAGCTTTTCAGGAAGCTGTAGCCGGGCTCCAGATAGTCACGCCCGTCGCCCAATATCCGGAAGAGCCCCACCCACCCCGCTTTTGCCAGGAAGCCGAAAAGGGGGTAGAGGGAGAAGGTCAGAAAGCGCGTAAGAATGGCAATGGGGTCCAAAAGGCCCGCCAGGTCCATACCGAAAAAGGCAGAGAAGAGGATGGTGAAAAGCAGATAATACTTGAACCTGCCCTTAAGGAAGGAAAGAGGCCTGCCCTTGGCGGCACCGGACCGGGTCCCGCCCCACAGGTCTATGACCGTTCCCAGGGGGCACATCCAGCCGCAGAAGAACCTGCCGATCACTGCGGAGAACAGAAGGACAAGGAGGCCCGGAAGGAGGAGGAGGGTGAAAGTCTTCGCCGAAAGGAGATAGCTCGCCGCGACAAAGGGGTCCATCCTGAAAAAGCTGTTGAGAGCCACGGATATCTCGTCTTTGCCCCTATAGTCCGTAGTGATGAAAAGGAAAAGGAAAAGGGCAAGAAAGAGTAGCTGGAAGATGCGGGAGAGACTGACCTTCATCGGTCTTGCCTTGGTCCTCCTAGACCCGGACGATCTTTATGTTCTGCAGGTCGATCTGGCCGAGGCCCCTCTTATGGGCGGCAACCGTTATCGGCACGTCCCTGGGCGCGAGGCCGAAGAGGCCGGAGGCAACAGCGTCGGCTGCGACGATGTCCGTAGAGGCGATCACCTTGTTCAGGACCTTTACGTCGGACAGGCTGCCGCCGGTCGGACCGTGGGCCGTCAATATGCGGGTCGCGTCTATCACCACGAGATGGCTCTTCACAACGCTGTTCAGGTCCGCCAGGGCGTCCTCGATCTGCCGGTGGATGAAGCCCCTGTCCCCTCCCATGATGCCCATCATGTTCTTGAGGCCGAGGGTCACCCGCGTGAGTGAATGATGCTTCGCGATGGGCGCGTTTATGAAGACGTCGGCGGAAAGGGCGTCGCCGTAAAGCTCCCATTCCTTGAGGAAGGTCCCCTTGAGG
>JBEKOT010000148.1:0-8657 GCA_049521495.1 Syntrophorhabdales bacterium
GCCGATACCGGGGCGATCATGGAGAACGTCTACCTCTATTGCGCGGCGGAAGGTCTGGCAACGGTCGTGCGCGCAATGATAGACAGACCGGCACTGGCGAAGGCGATGAAGCTGCGGCCCGATCAGAGGATCATGCTCGCCCACTCCGTCGGCTACCCGAAGAAAGGAGCGTGATCCCCACGGCCCCGCGGGCCGGATAGAGAGATCGGGGGCTGAGGCGTCGGCCGAAAGAGGCCCGCGCGGCCAAGCGGTCGGTACTATCAGGCGCGAAAAGGGCCTGGCCCCTGTGCCCTAGCAGCATTCCACGGGCACCGGCGCCAAGGCTTTCTTCAGCCTCTCCACGATTTCCGCAAGGAACGGTCCCGAGAGCCACCGGCCGAGCATGCGCCTCCGGTAGATCGCGACGGTCTTCGAGGGATAGTTCATCCTGTCGATAAGCACGCTCTCCACGTGAGGGCGTATCCAATCGGCCAGCTCCTCCGGTTCTAAGGGCAATATGGGCCCGATAAAGGCGTAGGTTGATATGCCGTTGTCGTGAAGCGTTTTCAAGGCCTCGATCCTCGCCTTTATGGATGGGGCACCCGGCTCGAATATCCTCCTCACCGCTTCATCGCCGGTCGTAACGGTGAACCCGACATCGAGTCTTCGGAACCTCTTCAGAAGGTCCATGTCTCGCAGGACGAGGGGGGACTTCGTGAGGATATCGACGGGGAACGGGCTGTCCGCGAGCACTTCCAGACAAGCCCTCGTCACCCGGTACTTTGCCTCGGCCGGCTGATAGCAATCCGTTACCGAGCTCAGCAGGATGGTCCCTTGATGCGCCCTTTTGATCTGCCTGGCCAGGAGAGCCGCAGCGTTGATCTTGACATCCAGAAACTTCCCCCAGGGCTCCCGGTGCCCCGTGAACCTCTTCATGAAGGTGGCGTAGCAATAGACACACCCGTGGGAGCAGCCGACGTAGGGGTTGACGCAGTACGCAATACCTTGTATGCCGGATTTCGTGAGGATCGATTTCGCCTGTATCTGCCTTGCCGTCAAAGTCTGATTATACCATTACCGCCAGTGGCCCTGCACCCACCTCCATCCGTTGGGCGTCTCTCTCCAGTGGCCCTGCACCCAGACGGCGCGCGCATGAGGTCTTGCCGCCCAATAGCCGGGCAGCCACACCCAGCTGCCGCCCCTGAACTCCCAGTGTCCCTCGACCCAGACTGCATCGGGATAAGGCACGGCCGGCCTTACCTCGACCCTCGGGGGAGGAGGCGCCGGTGTGCGCACCTCGGCAACGCATCCCATAATGGCGACGGCCAGAACGATCCCGAAAAACGTTGCGGCAATCCGCCTCATAGCCCCTCCTCGGTACTCCGCTGCGTCACTAATAGTCCGCTTTCGCTTAAAACCTATGGTGATTCCACCTTCAGGTCAAGTGTCGGCCGGGGGCCGAGCCCCCATTGACTATAGGACATCGTCATTTTACAATAGTTGCTGTGATTCGCGCAATTATAACCCATCCGGACCGCGTTCTCAGGCGGGTCGCCGGTGAGGTGGACACAATAACGGACGATGTGCGGTGCCTCTGCAGCGACATGCTCGAGACCATGGCGGCAGCCCACGGCGTGGGGCTGGCTGCGAACCAGGTCGGCGTCTGCCTTCGCGTCATCACCCTGGAGACGGGCTCGGAAAAGGAAAGTCTGCCCGTCGTTATCATTAATCCGCGGATTGTAGAGTTGGAGGGTGAAGACGTAGCCGAAGAGGGGTGCCTGAGCATCCCGGGCTTCTACGAGGTGGTGAAGAGGGCCCAGAAGGCCATCGTAGCGGGGAAAGATACCGAGGGCAGGGAGTTAAAGGTCGAGTGCGCCGGTCTGCTTGCGAGGGCGGTGCAGCACGAGGTCGAGCACCTCAACGGCATCCTTTTTATCGACCACCTGAGCCCCGTGAAGAAACAGCTCTTCAAGAGGGAGTACGGTAAGGAAAGAAAGTGAATCTCCTCTTTTTCGGCTCCTCCAGTTTCTCAGTCCCGGCCCTGATCTCCCTGAGGTCTTCCATCTCCTGGGTCATCACCAAGAAGGCAAAGCCGAAGGGCAGGGGATACCTCATTGACGACAACGAGGTCAAGGAGGCGGCCCGTTCTTGCGGCCTGCCGCTAAAGGAGATAGGCTCATTCAAGGACGACGAGGCAAGGGGCCTCTCCGATCTATCTCCCGATCTCCTGGTCGTGGTATCCTTCGGTCTCATCATCCCTCGGTGGTTTCTCGATATACCGACTATCGGGGCCATAAACGTCCATCCTTCGCTTCTTCCCAAATACCGCGGCCCCTCCCCGATCCAGTGGGCTCTTTGGAAGGGGGAGAAAGAAACGGGTATAACCGTCATCGCCATGACGGAGCGGATGGATGCGGGTGGAATCCTTTACCAGGAGAAGATTCCTATAGGCCCGGAGGAGGATGGAGCGGGCCTTTCGAATCGCCTGGCGCTGAGGGCGGCCGAGATTCTGCCGCCTATCGTCGAGAAGGCGCGGGTCGATGGGATTGGCGGAGCCATCCCCCAGGACGAGGGGCAGGCAACCTACACCGCCATCGTTACGAAGCAGATGGGAAGGATAGACTGGAGCGGGAGCGCCCAGGAGATAACAAGACAGGTAAGGGCGTTTGTGCTCTGGCCTACGGCCTACACCTTTCTTGACGGAAAGATGGTAAAGATCTACAAGGTCAAGGCGCCTTCCGGCGCATATCCCGAAGAAACCGAACCCGGCACGATCATCGCAACGCGCGAACCAATCAGCGGATTCTATAGTCTGCTTTCGTTTTTTCCCCGACGGCCGTAGCATACCCTTGCGGTGTCCCAGGGCGGCGGGCGCTAAAACCCGCGAACCCCTTCGTAGGACTCACTTTTTTATTGACAGAAGCGTGTTTCCCTACTATTATCAGGAAGCGTTACCTGATAATGGCGCCTCTACGGCTTTTCATAGCTATTGGATGGACCTTCCTCCTCACAGCCTTTTTGTCTCTCTTCCTCAGCGCGTGCGCAAGCGGAGGCGCCTCTCGTCAGCAGGCGCACCGGACCTCCGGGGGGCAGGTACTTGCGGATGAGGAGGGGGCCCCATGGCCGGTGGGAGAGTATGGCCCTGCGGCTGCGGGGCAGGGCGGGGGCGAAAGGGACAAGGCCCGACAAAAGAGATTTGCCCGGAAGAAGGCAGACAAGTCGACCCTTCCAGAAAACGGGAACGGCGGCGCAGGCGGCTTTTCCCTTTATAGGGGAGACGGTGATGACGAGAACCTGGCCTCCATTCTCACGGCAGACTATCTGAAACAGTTCGACATACCGATTGTCCTCAACGACGCCGTCGATCTCATATACCTGGCCATGATAGAGAGCGGTTTCAACCCCAAGGCTTACTCTTCCATGAAGGCTTCCGGACCGTGGCAATTCATTTACGAGACGGGCGGAAGATACGGGCTTCGGGTCAACCATTGGGTGGACGAAAGGAGAGACCCTGAAAAATCGACGGTGGCAGCAGCCCTGTACTTGAAAGACCTTTTCAACCAGTTCGGCTCCTGGCACCTTGCGGCTGCGGCCTATAACGCGGGAGAGGGAAGGATCGAGAGGTCGGTGCAGATGCACCAGACGGCCGACTACTGGGAGCTGACGAAATACAATACGCTGCCGAGGGAGACCAGGGAGTACATACCGAGGCTCCTTGCTGCGGCGCTTATTGCCAAGAGCCCTGAGAAATTCGGCTTCACGGACATAGTCTACGATCAACCGGTAACGTACGTAAGCGAGAGGGCGCCGGGCGGCGCGCCGCTGGCGATGCTGGCAGAAATAGCATCGACGGACGCGGAAACGATAAAGGCTCTCAACCCGGAAATCCTCACGAATGTGACCCCTCCGGACATCGACGAATACACGATCAGGCTGCCCGAGACGGTAAACCGGCGCCAGTTCCGGGAGAGGCTCGGGGCTATCCTCGGAGGGGAAAAGAGAGTCCAGGAGGCGACTATCTATATCGTTAAAAAGCATGAGAGCCTGTCCGGGATCATGGAAAGGCATAATGTGAGCTACAACGACCTTCTGCTCGTCAATGCGTCGAGCCGGGACTTGAAGGCAAAAACCGGAGCGGTCCTTTACATTCCCAGGTTTTATCGCGTTCAGCAACCGACGTATGTGGCCCGTGAGACCGGGCAGGAGGACGCCGAAGAGCAGGCCGAAGCAAGATCGCCCGTCACCGAAGCAAGACCGCCCGTTACCAAGGGCATAGTGCAGATGGCCTCGTTCGTGCCGGAAGGGAGGACCGGTCTTCATGCGGTGACAAAGAAAAAGGCGGCGAGGGTAGAGTTGAAGGGCCGCAGGAGGGTAGAGTTGAAGGGCCAGAGCGCCAAATCCGGAAAGATCGCGCGGACGTCCGCTCACCACTCATTGAGCAAAGGGCAAGGGAAAAATAAGGTGAGGGTAGCAAAAGAGACGGGCCGCCACAAGAAAAGAAAGGTACGGACCGCCACGTCCAGGGTTCCGGCAGGGAGAGGCTAAACCCTGAGCACGAGATTGATCATGTCTCCTCTGGAAAACCCCATGGCGTGGAAGAATTGGAGGAGATCCCAGTCGTTCCAGTTGACGAGCGTGTAGATCGTGTCGACCCCGTATTTTTTCAGATTCAGTACGCAGAGATTGGCCAGTTCTTTGGCAATGCCCCTGTTTTGGTAATCCGGGTCTATGCCTATCGTATCGATCCAGCCGATGTTGTTCGGGACCTTGAATTCCCAACCGCTTACCTCTCCGAGGATGAAGCCTACCACTTTACCGTCCATCTCCGCGACGAGAGAGGCGTCGCCCGGTCTTGATTCCGCCTGTTTGACGATCTTCGTAAGCCAATATTCGTGGCGGGTCTCGCCGAGCACCTTTGTATCGATGTTAACAATGGAATCGAGGTCCTGCTTTTCCATTACTCTGATGGAAAGCTTGTCTATAAAATTACTCATCGATCGGCCCTCCGGGTCTGTCTTTGTGAATTCTATAACATACCAGGAGGGTCCGAATCAAGAGATGTTGCGCAAACGTCCGCCGGGAAAGTAGGGAAACCGGATCCGGCCCGCCTCTTCGGGGAGCCCGGACCTTGAGGGAAACGGCCCTCTCGCTTTCGACCGGTTGAGGCTGCACCTGCGCGTCCGGCCCGATAAAGCGAAACCAGTGCTTTCGCCTTGGAAGTGCCTTATCTTATCTATTGAGGCTGATGGTCGGGAGGTCTCGAGTGGCGCTGGATGAAAATGCGCTCTTGGTCTTGACAAAAAGGTATCTCGCAAAGGACGGGGAGGGCACCGTCATCGAGACGCCGGACGGGCTCTTCCATCGCGTCGCGGCGTCCGTGGCTGCTGCTGAGGACAATTATCGGGGCGGGTCACGGTCCGAGACGGAAGAGGCCTTTTACCGGATGATGGAGAATCTGGAGTTCCTTCCCAATTCTCCCACCCTCCTGAACGCGGGTCGTCCTTCGGGCCAGCTCGCTGCGTGCTTCGTGCTGCCCATCGAGGACTCCCTCAATTCGATTTTCGACCAGGTGAAGCTTACTGCCCAAATTCACCAGACGGGCGGGGGGACAGGGTTCTCCTTTTCCCGCCTGAGACCGAAGAACGACGTGGTCAGGTCTACAACGGGGGTGGCTAGCGGCCCCGTTTCTTTCATAAAGGTTTTCAATTGCGCGACCGACGTCATGAAGCAAGGGGGGGCAAGGCGCGGTGCAAACATGGGGATCCTCAGGATCGATCATCCTGACATAGAGGAGTTCATCAACATCAAAAGGAATCCGGCCGAGCTGACCAACTTCAATCTTTCGGTCGCAGTGACGGACGATTTCATGCGCGCATACGAGGCCGGCGAGGACTTTCCCCTCGTAAGCCCGAGGACGAAGAAAGAGATAAAAAAGGTCAAAGCGGCAGACCTGCTGCGGCTAATAGCGGAGTCCGCCTGGGCTTCAGGCGATCCGGGCGTGATTTTCATAGACACGATAAACCGCGCAAATCCGACACCCCGGATAGGAGAAATAGAAGCGACGAACCCTTGCGGCGAGCAGCCTCTTCTTCCCTACGAGTCCTGCTGCCTCGGGTCCATCAACCTTTCGAAGCTTGCCGGCGACGGCGATATTAACTGGGAGAGGCTCAAGGAGCTGACCCATCTGGGCGTTCGCTTTTTGGACGACGTGGTCGACGAAAGCGTCTATCCCTCCGGCCCCATCACCGCTATTACGAGGGCAAACCGAAAGATCGGCCTGGGCGTCATGGGCTTTGCCCATCTCCTCATCCGTTTCGGCATTTCCTACGATTCCCCGGATGGGGAAAAGGTGGGCGAGAAGGTAATAAGCTTCATTGAGAAGGAGTCGAAGAGAGCGTCGATGCTGCTGGCGCGGGAACGGGGGCCCTTCGCCAACTTCAAGGGAAGCCTCTGGGACAAAAGAAACCTTTTACAGCGCAACGCCACGACCACGACGATAGCGCCCACGGGGACCCTGAGCATCATTGCCGGGACATCGAGCGGCATCGAGCCGATTTTCGACATAGGCTATAGGAGGCTCCTCCTCGGTGGAATAGAAGTCCAGATCGAAGACCCCCTGTGGCGCGAGACCAAAAACCGGCCGGGTGCCGATGATAAGCTGAAGAAGCTTTTCCGGAGGGCTTACCAGGTGGCGCCCGTCGATCACCTTAAGATCCAGAGGATCTTCCAGAATCACGTCGACAACGCCGTCTCGAAGACCATCAATTTGCCGGAGACCGCCACCCCGGGCGAGATCCTCTCAATATATGTGGAAGCCCATCGGATGGGAATCAAGGGCACAACGATCTTCAGGAACAAGAGCCGCGACTATCAGATACTTTCCTGCGGGACCCACCAAATCTGCTGAGAGCCGTCCCTTGGGGCCCGCTCACGAAACCGGTCCGGGGGGCGCACCGGAGCAGGCGTCCCGGCGGTCGGCGGAGAGCACCCGCTCCATTGTCTCCTTCAGTGTAAGGGTCAAATTCCCGTACTCGTAGACCTCTATCTCTGCCGGGTCGGGCGCATAGAGTAGAGCCCCCCGGGCCTGCCATTCCATGTAGCGGTCTGAAAGGAATCTTTCGATCTCGCCGCGGTCGGAGGCGGGGATCGTAGTCCCCGTCCCCGTCCTTCCGATTATGTCGTCTACTTCACCTCCCTTTTCCGCAATTGCCAGAACGGGTTTCGACATGGCAAGGTAATAGTAGAGCTTGTGGGGGACAATCGCCCGGCTGTACGGCGTCTCGAACATGAGAAGAAGGAGGAGGTCGCACCGGCCGATCAGGTCAAAAGCCTCGGCGTGGGGCAGGTCCCCGTGATGGACTATGTGGGCGGATATACCCCGGTCTTGGATGAATTTCTTGGCCTCCATCGACATGTAGCCGCATATGTGCAGCTTGATTCGGGGGTAGGGCGGGGAGGAGACCAGCTTTTTGAGAGAAAGGAGAAAGTCCTGCCAGGGAAAGCCTTTCTTGTCGAAGTAACCCATGTACCCGATGGTAAAATCGCTCCTGCCGGCCGTCCGGGACGGGCCGGTCCTTTTTTCGGTCCCATCGTACCCGTTCGGGATAACGGTTATCTTGCGGCCGTCAATGCCGAAAAGCTCCTTGTAGAAACGCTCGTTGCCCCTGGTATTCGCAATGATGTGGTCGCATCTGTCATAGACTGCCCGCTCCAGTCTTTTGACGATGCGGTCGTGCAGCGCTGTGGGCGGGCGGTAGGCGACCTTCTTCGTCGTCCAAAGGTCCTGGAAATCCGCTATCCACCTGGCGCCGGTCAATCTGGCAAGGACAAGCCCTATCAGGTGAAGGCTTTCCGGAGGGGACGACGTGAGGATAATATCGATCTTTTCCTCCCTGATAAGCCGGTAGCCCCTGGCAAGGGCGGTGGGAAGCCACGTGACGTACAGGTCGGGTATGAAAAAAAGGCTCTCGAAATATGTTGTGAGATGCCAGGAGTGGAAGAACTTCGAGAAAATCCTGAAGGGCGACTTTCGAAGGCAGAGGGTCCTCTCCGTCCGCACCCTGTCGCCGGACCGGGACGCAGGCCCGTTGGCGTCCCCGGCACCCGTCCGGACCGTCAAGATAATGGGCTCGTAGCCCAGACCTGGGAGGCGGCGGGCGAATTTGTCCAGCCTCAATCCTCCGCTGCCGGGAAAATCATGGGTCACCATGAGCACTCGCCTCATCGATCCTCTCCCGCGGCAAAGATCAGGCCAACGACATTAATATCCGTCCGATTTCTCTTTTGTCAACCGGCCGGGCGCTTTTTTCGCCTGACTTTTTCGTCTTCCGGTCCGCCCGGTCTCGGGTACTCTTGGAGTTCCATGAGCGAGTCGGGGGAACGGACCGGGTAAGCGCGCCGTAGCGAGAGGGGAAGGCACCTCGGTGTTTCGGCCGTTTTTGGTGATTATTCACTTGACGACGGGAAACAGGATTAGTCGATCGGCCGAGCCGCTTGGACGGTTTTCTTTCGCTCCCAATGGTAGCCGGGTACCCGCCGTCCACAGGCGGGTGGCAACGCCTCTCACCCTTGCTAAAGGCTCCTCCCGCTCAAATCCGGAACTCGCGAGAAATGCGGGTATCTCGTTTGTCTGGTGGTGCGTGGAGCTATTTAACAGGTATAACGTCCCTCTCGTCACA
>JBEKOT010000149.1:0-5395 GCA_049521495.1 Syntrophorhabdales bacterium
GGGGGGCAAGTCATGGCTCTCTTGAAAAACATGCTTAACGCCCGGGCCGTGGCGCTGATAGGGGCAACCGAGGAAAAAGGCGCCGTCGGGCGAGCACTCCTGGAGAACCTTCTGCGCTCCAAAGAAAGAAAAATATATCCGGTAAACCCGACGAGCAAAAGAATCATGGAGGTCGACGCCTATGCGGACGTAGCAAGCATCCCCGAACACGTTGACCTTGCAATCGTTGCAACCCCCGCTCCCACCGTACCCGGTCTGGTTGAGGGGTGCGGGAAAGCCGGTGTGGATGGGGTGGTGATAATCTCCGCCGGGTTCAAGGAAGCCGGCGGAGAAGGAAAGAAACTGGAAAACGAGATAGGAGAGATTAGAAAAAAGTACGGGATGCGTATCCTGGGGCCTAACTGTCTCGGCTTCTCAAGGCCCGGAATTGGGTTGAATGCTACTTTTCTAAAGGGTGACCCGCCTCCGGGGAATATCGCCTTTATTTCCCAGAGCGGTGCGCTGGGCGCTGCCATCGTGGATTGGGCGACGGACGCCGGGGTAGGTTTCAGCCTGGTTGCATCGCTTGGCTCGATGATCGACGTCGACTTCGGCGACATGATCGATTTCCTCGGTGACGACGATCCGACCAAAAGCATCCTGATTTACATGGAGGGCGTGGGGAATGCCGGAAAGTTCATGAGCGCAGCGAGGTCATTTGCCCGCCATAAACCCATCATCGCCTTGAAGCCGGGGAGGTTTACGGAGAGCGCAAGGGCAGCGCGATCGCACACCGGCGCCATGGTAGGGGACGATGCGGTTTACGATGCGGCCTTCAGGAGGGCAGGTGTCGTAAGAGTGAGCGAGATAGCCGACCTGTTCAACGCCGCCGAGGTTCTCCGTTCCAGGATATTACCTAGGGGGCCCAGGCTTGCAATCGTAACGGATGCGGGAGGCCCGGGTGTGATGGCTACCGATGCTCTCGTCGATCACGGTGGAGAACTGGCGCGGCTCTCGGAAGAAAGCATCGAGGAAATGAATGCTTTCCTGCCGCCTTACTGGAGCAAGGCCAATCCGGTTGACATGCTGGCCGACGCGGATGTCACGAGGTACATGAAATCGATCGACGCCTGCCTGCGCGACCCGGGGGTGGACGGGGTTCTTGTTATTTACGTACCTCAAGAATCGGCTCCCTCCGACGAGGTTGCCGGGGAAGTCGTCCGGCTGGCTAAAGGCACCTGGAAACCGGTCATCACCTCGTGGATGGGGGGAAAAGAGGTCGAAAAAGCGAGAAGGGCTTTCCTTGAGAACAATCTTTCTACTTACGGAACCCCGGAAGAGGCGGTCAGAACCTACCTTACCATGTACGAGTACAGGCGGAATCTGGACGAGCTTTACGAGACCCCGGCCGAGCTGCCTGTACACGAGCCTTACGATAAACAAGAGCTGAAGAAGGCGATCCGGGAAATGCGGCGCCTGAATGAATCGGTTCTTAACGAGGAGGATTCCAGGAACATTCTCGCAAGGTACGGCATTCCTGTCGCACCCGTCCGACCGGCGGCGACGGATTATGAGCTTATCCTGGGGGCCAGGAAAAACAAGGATTTCGGGTCCGTAATCCTTTTTGGGATGGGCGGAACAGCAGCGGAGTTTTTGAATGATTTTTCTATCGGGCTTCCACCGCTCAACCAGACCCTGGCCAAGATGCTGATGCAGAAGACGAAAGTGTATAAGATGCTGCAAGGCTACCGCGGCAAGGCACCGGCGAATTTCATGGAGCTGGAGGAGATACTTGTAAGCTTTTCAAATTTGATCGTCGATTTTCCCGAAATAGCAGAGGTTGATATCAACCCTCTTGCCATAGCGGACGGAAAGGCATACGCCCTCGACCCGAGAATTGTGATCGACATGGATTATATCGAGGGCGGACCTCGGTACCCCCATCTGGTCATCGCGCCCTATCCGGCCAGATATGTATCGTCGTGGAAGCTGCCGAGCGGGGTGCCCGTGCTGCTTCGGCCCATAAGGCCCGAGGATGAGGGCCTCATGCACGAGCTGGCCGCTTCCGTCTCTCAGGAGACGATCAGGACAAGATTCTTCTCTTCCATTAGAGACATGTCCCACGAATGGCTTATCCTTTTTTGCAACGTAGACTACGACAGGCATATGGCGATCGTCGCCGAGATTACCGAAAACGGGAATAGGAAGATCATAGGGGTGGGAAGGGTCATCATGGACGCCGACTTTCATTCCGGAGAGCTGGCGCTTCTCGTCCATGATCGTTATCAGCGTCAGGGCCTCGGGCATGAACTCATGGAGATAATCATCGGGATAGGCCGGGACAAGGGTCTTGCAGAGGTCTTCGGCGATGTGCTCGCGGACAATGAGAACATGCTTAAGCTTGCGCGGAAGCTCGGATTTACTGCGCGTTTGGTCCCCGGGGGAATCTTCAGGATTACGCTGAAGCTGAAAAACACTGCCGACTTGCATCCGAGGAGAGTCGCTGAGAATGAGGGGAAGGTCAGGGTCAAATCATAAAATAGGCGGAGCCGACTGACCGTCAAGGAGAGATAATGGATGGAAAGCACGAATGATCAAGAATTTTTTTTCGCCATCAATGAAATGTTCAACGAAAAGGTCCCATTTAACAAATTGCTTGGAGTTAAAATCGAATGGCTGGGATATGAGAGGGTTACCGTTTCATTTCAAATGCGCGATGAATTGATTGGAAATTACAGGAGGGGCATGTTGCATGGCGGGGTTATATCATCCGTGATAGACGTTTCGGGCGGCCTGTGCGCTGCTATGGGCGTTCAACAAACAATGTCGCGTCGGACTTTAGAGGCAAGACTCGAGAGGCTTGGGAGGGTGAGCACTATCGATTTGCGCGTTGATTTCTTGCGCCCGGGCATTGGCAAACGGTTTATCGCGAAGGCTTATAACTTAAGAACGGGGAACAAAATAGCTGTTGCGAGGATTGAGCTGAGCAACGATCAAAGTGATATCATTGCGGTTGGCACCGGCTCGTATCTCGTCGCGTGATGTACGGAGTTCCTTCTATTGGCCCATTAGCCTTGCAGGAAGCCAAGTAGCCAACTGGGGGAAAATGAAGAGAAGGATCCCGCCTAACACCAGACTTATCAGGAAGGGATAGACGCCCTGGTAGATTATGCCCATGGGGATTTTCGTAATTTGCTTCACTATGAAGACGCAGATGGCCACGGGAGGAATTACCACGCCTATCATGATGGTGATGGCGATGACCATGCTGAACCAGATAGGGTTGTAACCAAGCTTGACTATGGCCGGGAAGAAGATCGGAGTGGCAAGGATCATGAAAGCCAGGTCGTCGATGAAGGAACCGCCCACAAGGTAAATAAACGAGATAATTATGACGATGAGCGTCGGGCTTACAGGGAGGGAGACGATCCAGTCTGCTGCGAGCATCGGTATCTTGGTGACGGCGATAAAGTGACCCAGGACGGTGGAACTCATAACGAGCAGCAGGACCATACAGGCAGTCCTAACCGACTCGATGATCGACCTGACATAGAGCTTGAAGTCGAGGTCCCGCTTCAAGAGCGTCAGGAGAAGGACGAAACAGGTTCCGACGCTGCCGGCCTCCGTAGGCGTGAAGAAGCCCAGCATGATGCCGCCCACCATCAGAAAAAAGACGACTAGTACCCATCCTACCTCGGGGAGGACCCGGAGCCTGGCGCCCCAAGGGAAAACGGGCCCCTTAGGGCCGACTGCCGGGTTGATCCTGCACCATCCGTAAATGACTAAGGTGAAAAAGAACGCGATGAGCAGGCCCGGAAAGACCCCGGCGAGGAAAAGCCTCCCGATCGATTGGTCAGAAATGATGCCGAAGATAATGAGTGTGACGCTCGGTGGAAGGAGAATGCCGAGGGTCCCCACGGTGGCCACGATGCCGGAGGAGAGCCTCCTGTCGTAGCCGTAGCGCTCCATCTCGGGAACCGCGACGCTCGCAAAGGTTGCCGTGGTTGCCGGCGTAGAGCCGCATATGGCCTTGAAGGCGGTGGCGCCGACAACGGTGGCGATGGCGAGACCCCCCGGTATGTGGCCGACGTATTTGTACGAAGCGTCGAAGAGCTTCTTTGCGATGCCCGAATGGAACGCAATCTGCCCCATGAGTATGAAGAGGGGCACGACGGTCAGGCTGTATGAAGTGAAAACGTCGAAAAAATCCTTTGCGAGGAGGTTGAGGGCCGCCTCCCATGAAATGAGATACCCGAAGCCCACAAACCCGACGGCGATCATGGCGAAGGACAGCTCGATGCCCGTAACGAAAAGGGCCAGCACTACCGCCAGACCTATCATACCTACGGTCACCTCATTCATATTTCCCTCTCCATATCTTTACCATGTCGGCGAGCAGCACCAGACACTGGGCAAAACAGCAGGCCGCTAAGGCGTAAGCTACCGGATAAAATGGGAGATGGCGGGTTAGAGTTACTTCTCCCGAAGTGTAAAGCTCGTATCCGAGCTTAAAGAGGTTCCACCCGATAAGGACGAAGAGCAACAGACTTATCAGCCTCGTCGCGACGTTCAGCCCGGCGCGGAACGGCTTCGGGAGCTTGGAATAGAATGTGTCGACGAAAATGTGGCCCCTGATCCACGAAGTAATGGGAATCGCGAAAGCGAGCACCATAGCGCCGCCCAAGCCTACGAGCTCGTACGTGCCGATAATGGGATGGCCGAAAGACCTGCCGACGACATCGGCAGTCGTGAGGAGCATGAGGCAGGTAAGGACCACGCAGGAGACTGCCTGCATCCACTTGCTCACCCTTTCTATACATGCCAGCGCGCTATCCATGAAACCTCCAATTACCGTGCGACCATGAGCCGGTTTACCTTTGTGCGGCCTGCTGCGTCAAGTACTCATCATGCCCCGCCGCCGGTCGCCCGGCGTCTCTCCCTTTTTGTCAATGGGTCTTTATGTAGTCTAAACAAAACTTGACGGCCTCATCCCCGGGCAGTCCCTTCGAATTCAGCTCCTTGGCGTACTCCTCGAACATCGGCTTCAGCTTGGCGCGCCATCTTTCCTGCTCCTGGGCCGGAAGCTGGATGATCTTTCCGCCCTTTGCGGCCAGCGCGTCTGCCCCCTCCTTATCCGCGTCGTCCCAATTCTTCGCCGCTTTCTCCACCCACTCCGCGTTGATCTGCTCGATAATCTTCTGGTCGGCTGCCGGGATCGTGTTCCATTTCTTCTTACTCATGAAGATAAAGGCAGCGTTCACGTGCGCCGACCCGTAGACCGTCACGCTGCTAAGGACCTCGGCGAGCTTCCACCCCTTCATGATCTCCAGCGGGCCTACAACGCCGTTGACGACGCCCCGGGCGAGGGCGTCATAGGCGTCACCCATGGGCATGCCGACAGGCGCCGCGCCGAGGT
>JBEKOT010000150.1:0-7469 GCA_049521495.1 Syntrophorhabdales bacterium
TTGTCTTAAATTCAAATCGTCAAGAAACAATATCGCGTCAGAATCTCCTGCGGGGTCTTAAAAGCGATAAATAATGGCGAGACGAATAGACAAGACAATAAACGGCAGGCTGAGAAAAATTGCGAAAGACTTTAGCCGCGCCCTTTCAAGTGGATATCCGTATTACAGGCATTCGCTGCCGGTGCGCATCATGCACTGGAGCAATGTCGTTTTTCTTTCCATACTCCTGATGAGCGGTCTCAATATTTTCAACGCCCATCCGGCGCTCTACTGGAGCAAGTCGTCTTACAGCGGCGTTCCCCCTATATTGGAGATAAGGGACCAGGAAAACGATAAAGGAAAAATCTCCGGCGTCACACGCATCTTAGGCCACGACTTCGATACAACCGGGTTCCTGATGGCGCGGCGATGGCACTTTTTCTTTGCCTGGCTGCTGGTCGCAAACGGCATCGCCTTCGTGACCTACTCCATTGTGAGCAGGCATTTGCATCATGATCTTCTTCCCACGAGGCAGGATTGGCGTTCGATAGGCAGATCGATCATCGATCATCTGCGCTTTCGATTTCACAAAGGCGAGGCGGCCAAGCGCTACAACGTGCTGCAGAAGCTCGCCTATCTGGGGGTGATCTTCTTCCTTCTCCCACTTATGATCCTCATGGGACTGGGTATGTCGCCGGCGCTGGACGCATTCCACCCCGGCTGGGTAGATATCTTTTTCGGCCGGCAATCCATAAGAACAATCCATTTCGTTGTCGCTCTCGCGCTGGTGCTGTTCGTGATCGTTCATGTGTTTGAGGTAATCGTCAGCGGCTTCTGGAACAACCTTCGCTCGATGATTACGGGATGCTACAGGGTCGAATCGGAGGCGGATCATGAGTAATGACGACAAGCTGACCCGGCGCGGTCTCATAACGCGCCTTCTTGCGAGCGCAAGCGTATTGGTGCTTGGCGGCTGCGAAAGGCTTTCGGAGACCACCTGGTTCCCCAAGATATTGGGCCTGGGGGAAAAGGCTACGTATAAGACTCAAAGACTGGTCGTTCCGCGCAAAGCGATGGCGCAGGAATTCCCGGCAACCGAGCTGTCGCCGCAATTTCGCAGCAACGGGACGTTTATGCCGAGTAGTCCAACATACAGGGCATTGGCAGCCAGAGGGTTTACGGACTATCGCCTCGAGGTAGGCGGTCTGGTGGAAAGGCCCGTGACCCTAACGCTTCCCGAAATTCGAAAGCTTCCCAGCCGGACCCAGATAACGCGGCATGATTGCGTCGAGGGGTGGAGCGCAATAGGCAAGTGGAAGGGGGCACGCCTCAGCGCGCTGCTCGAAGCAGTGCGTCTTAAGCCCAATGCCCGTTATGTGGTTGTCTACTGCGCAGACCCGATGGAAGACGGGGGCTCCCTCTATTACGAGAGCATCGACCTGGAAGACGCTTTTCACCCGCAGACTATACTCGCGTATGAGCTGAACGGCGAACCATTGCCAATCAAGAACGGCGCGCCGCTTCGCTTGCGGCTGGAGCGGCAGCTAGGCTACAAGATGGCGAAGTATGTCATGCGCCTTGAGATAGTCGAAGATTTCTCCGGGATAGCCGGAGGTAAAGGCGGCTATTGGGAGGACCGGGGATACGAGTGGTATGCCGGCATCTTATCGGTAAGAGGTCTGGAAAAGACCGGAAGTCCATTAGCTTCAAGGAGGAATCCATGTCAAAGGACCTGAAAGAGTATTTCAACAAGATGCCCCGTTTGGGGGCCCTTGCCACAGCGGGCAGGGACGGGAAGGTCGACGTCGCCTACTTCGGCTCGGCCCGGATGGTCGACGAAAAGACGGTCTTCATGGGATGCGGCAAGAACAGGACCCTTACCTATCTCCAGGAAAACCCCAACGCAGTCTTCATGATAATGGAGCCGGGGCCGACTCCTCCCGAATGGAAGGGGGTGAGGGTCTATCTCAAGATGACGGAGTGTCAAACGTCGGGTGAGAAGCTTGACTCCCTCAAGGCCCAGCTCAGGGCAAAGGCCGGAGAGGCAGCCGCGAACATGATGCATGCGGCAATAACCTTCGAAGTTCAGGAGGTCAGGCCCTTTGCGGACTTTGGGCAGGCCTGGGAGAAGTCCATATAGGCCTGGCTGTAAGAGGGCAAACGTGCCGACTGTCTTGATAGCCTGCAAGGTGCTGGAAAAGGAGCTCCGCCATTCACTCCCCGATGATGCGGACGTGGAGGTTGTCTGGGTCGAAGCCGGACTACACGCGAATCTGCCTCGTTTGGAAGAGGCACTCGGTGCAGCTATAGAAAGGGCGAAGCCTTCGGAGCGAAAGGTGTATCTTCTTCGAGGCCCTTCTCGGCAAGGGCGCGCCGGAGATCAGGGATACGAAAACGATGATCATGACCCCAGGATGGGTGCGAGCGTGGCCGGCCATCATGGAAGCCCTGGGATGGAATGAAGTTGACGTGCGCATCAATCTGGGAAGGTACGAACGCATACTCATCGTCGACGCCGGGATCGAGCCGCTCTCCGACGAGGAGACGCTATCGTTTTTCGACCTGGTCCAGGTGCCCGTGGAGATCACAAAGATAGATCTCTCCATCTTTCGTGACCTCCTTTCAAGGCTCCTGGATGAAGACGGATGACATAGGCCGGCTGATCACTTCGCAGCGTTAGCCGGCGGAAACGCTACCTCCAGTGAAGGAGGAGATTGTCCTTGATGCCGATGCAGCCGATCACGCTCTGGGCGGCAGGGCAGGAGGCAAGGTAAGATGCGAAGGCCTCGCGGGCTGCATCTGCCTTCTCCTCCTCCAAGGTCAAGTGATAGTCGACGCGGATGCTGGTGATCTTGAGCACGCCGTTCACGTTCTCGATATCGCCCTCTACTTCCGCCCGGTAAAGGTCCTCGAACGTCTTGATCTCTTTTCTGGCCAGCGCCGCGGCCAGTGTTCCCATCATTCAGCCTGCTGTCGCGGCGATCATGTGGTCCAGGGTGGCTGGATACTCCTTTTCCGGCTCAACACCATAGAACCGCTTGATGCCGCTATGAACGCCGTAGTAGACCGGCTCGCTGAACCCCTCGATGACGGCTTTTCTCGTGGGGCCCTTCTCCCTGACGATCCTGATACGCGATGTGTGAACCACGTCTCCCATAGACCCTCCCTTCAGTCACTTTTGACGACGAAGCGCCTATTCTGCTGAACGACGCTTCCCGTTCTCTTCAATTCCTTCAGCCGTTCTCTCGTATACCATTATAACATGGCGGCCCTCCATTTCCGGTCGAGTTATCGCTTTCGGTCCCGCATGAGAGAGGAGCATCTCGGCGCATTTGCTTGCCGCAGTGGGGAGGTCGTGGTATCCATAAAGCGTTCCCCGATCCAAACAGGTGCCCGGGCAAACGGGCCGGGGACGACACGATCCTGCGGCGGTTCCGCATTCTCGCGATCGACCTTTGAGTGTTCGATTCTCCGTTGCTCCGACTTTGATCGTTTACGTCTTAAAAAACGCGAGCAAGTCGGCGTTGACCTGATCCTTGAGGGTCGTGCACATGCCGTGCGGCGCCCCTGGATACACCTTCAGCGTCGCGTTCTTGATGATCTTTGCCGATAGCATTGCCGAGGCGCCGATCGGCACGATCTGGTCGTCATCGCCGTGGAGGATGAGCGTCGGCACGTCGATCTTCTTGAGGTCCTCCGTAAGGTCCGTCTCGGAAAACGCCTTAATGCAAAAGTAGGACGCAGGTATGCCTGCCATCATCCCCTGGAGCCAGAAAGACTCGCGCACGCCTTCCGAGACCTTTGCTCCCTGCCGGTTATATCCGTAGAACGGTATGCTGAGATCCTTCCAGAACTGTGAACGGTCGGCAAGAACTGCTGCGCGGAGCTTATCGAACGCCTCAATCGGTGTCCCTCCCGGATTGGACGGCGTCTTCAGCATCAGCGGTGGGACCGCGCTGATCAGAACGGCCTTGGTCACACGTTTCGTGCCGTGGCGGCCAATGTAGCGGGTTACTTCACCGCCCCCGGTAGAATGGCCCACGTGGATCGCATCCTTCAGGTCGAGCGCTTCGGCGAGGGCGGCAAGGTCGTCGGCATAGGTGTCCATATCGTTGCCGCTCCAGGGCTGGCTCGACCGGCCATGACCCCGGCGGTCGTGAGCGATGCAGCGGTAGCCCCTGGAGGCCAGAAAGAACATCTGGTCCTCGAAGGCGTCGGCACAGAGCGGCCAACCGTGGCTGAAGACGACGGGCTGCCCGTTGCCCCAGTCCTTGTAGTAAATCTCGGTGCCGTCTTTCGTCGTGATCGTGGGCATGTGATGCACTCCTTTCTTTTTGGGAGAAGACTTAGAGCCTCTGTTTACGTGGCCATGTCAATCATTGTCCCCGGTGCGAGATTTGCTATTTTCCTTATAGGTACAATAAGACCACGTATCGATGCCTTGTCAACCGACCCAGATAAAGGATGTTGCTAACCGACCCCGAGGACCAGTACCCCTTCATCAGTATGAGTCTTATATTGCGGATTGGAGACTCTACCGAAGACCAGCGATGGGATTTACAGAATGACGAGATAGTCAGGGAGCATCGGGGGAGTTCTGACCAAGGCTTATACAGATACCGTCGATCAGCTACAAGGAGGACGCTAATGGCGACCAATAGAAAGATACGGAAGGTGATGAGGAGCAGGCCGACTATCGAGGGAGCGGGGGTCCACCTGAGACGGGCCTTCGGTGGCGGAGACGCCCCCGAGTTCGATCCGTTCCTGCTTCTCGACGACTTTCGCTCGGACGATCCGCGACATTATCTGAAAGGCTTTCCCTGGCACCCCCATCGCGGCATCGAGACCATCACCTACGTGCTTCAGGGCAAGGTGGAGCATGGGGACAGCATGGGCAACAAAGGTGTCATCGCCGCATGCGACGTCCAGTGGATGACAGCAGGGAGCGGCATCATTCACCAGGAGATGCCGAAGGTGATGAGTCCGGCTACATGGGCGGCTTCCAGCTCTGGGCCAACCTCCCTGCGTCCCACAAGATGATGGACCCCCGCTACCGCGGGCTGACGGAAGATCAGATACCGGAAGTCCCGGTTGGGAACGGCGTAAAGGTCAGGATCATGTGCGGCGAGATCGAGGGCACGAAAGGGCCTGTCACTGATATCGTCACCGAGCCTGAATACCTCGACGTCACCGTCCCCGGCCATTCGGAATTCACTCATCCCACCAAACCCGGCTATACGGTCTTCGCCTACGTTATCGGAGGAGAAGGCTACTTCTGCCATGAGAAGGACGCTTTTAGCTATGAAATGGAGGGCGCAAACTATTTCGACATGGAACGGAAGCCGGCGATTGGCAACAACAGTCTGGTGGTCTTCGAAGACGGCGAGCAGGTGGTCGTCTCTACCGAGAAGGAAGGCGTCCGTTTCTTGCTCATCTCGGGAAAACCGATAGGCGAGCCGGTAGCGTGGTACGGACCGATCGTGATGAACACCAGGGAGGAATTACAACTCGCCTTCGACGAGTATCGCAATGGCACGTTCATCAAGTACCACGGCAAGGCACAGGAGAGATAGAGCCGGCTTCGGATAAGCTCGGGCACGCAGAATGATGAAGAACCCGTGCGAAGAGGGTATGGCACTCAGGGCCGGGGCAGCCCCGAAGGGAAGCGTCCATGGTTCCTGGATACTCGCCACCACCATCCTCGGATCGAGTATGGCCTTTATCGACGGTACCGTCGTCACCGTTGTCCTGCCTGTGCTTCAAAATGCGTTCCGGGCCACCATGGCAGAGATCCACTGGGTCATCGAATCTTATGCGCTCCTCCTGGCGGCGCTCCTTCTGCTCGGCGGCTCATTGGGTGACCGTTTCGGCCGGCGCCGTGTTTACGTGACCGGCATCTTGATCTTCGCCGCCTCATCTGCCTGGTGCGGTCTTTCAACGAGCGTGCATCAGCTTATCCTGGCAAGAACAATCCAGGGGATAGGCGCTGCCCTTCTCGTGCCTGGGGGCCTCGCCATTATCAGCGCGTCCTTCAACGAAGAAGACCGCGGACGGGCCATCGGCACGTGGTCGGGGTTCACCGCCATAACTGCAGGCGTCGGGCCTGTGCTGGGCGGCTGGCTGGTCGAGCATTTGTCCTGGCGATGGGCCTTCTTCATCAACCTTCCCATAGCTACCGTGGTGATTGTACTTGCGAACTTTCACGTCCCTGAGAGCCGCAGTGAAGAGATGGGCAAAAACCTCGACTGGCCGGGCGCCCTATTGGCGACACTCGCCCTGGGACTACTCGTCTTCAGTCTGATCGAGTCATCCGGCAGAGGGTGGGGCCGTCCCATGATATTCGGCGCGGGCCTCGCCGGCCTCGCCCTTCTCGCCGCATTCGTTATACGGGAAGACCGCTCGCGCTCACCGATGATGCCCCTTGGGCTCTTCCTATCGAGGGACTTCAGCGGCGCAAACCTTGTGACCCTCTTTCTCTATACTGCGTTGGGTGGAGCGCTTTTCTTTCTGCCCTTCAACCTCATTCAGGTGCAGGGGTACTCGCCGACTGCGGCCGGGGCAGCCCTCCTGCCGTTCATCCTGCTCATGTTCCTCCTTTCGCGATGGACGGGAGGACTTGTCTACCGGTACGGATCGAGACTCCCCCTCGTGGTGGGTCCCCTGATCGCTGCGTTCGGCTTCGCTCTCTTTGCTTTGCCGGAGCTGGGCGGAAACTACTGGCGCACCTTCTTTCCGCCCGTTTGTATTCTGGGACTCGGAATGGCCGTGAGCGTCGCTCCCGTGACCACTACGGTCATGGGTGCGGCCGGTCCCGACAAGGCCGGTGTGGCATCCGGCATCAATAACGCCATATCACGGGTGGGCGCACTCCTCGCTGTTGCCCTCTTCGGGATCATCCTCGCGCATATCTTCAGCTCGCACCTGGACGAGAACCTGTCGAAGCTCGACGTAGACCCGGGCTTGCGCCAGTCGATCAGCGAGCAAAAAATGAGACTGGCCGCGATAACCGTTCCTCTAGACACACCTGCCCGGCTCGCCGCCGGCATCAAGCATGATATCTTCGAATCCTATGTGGCCGGGTTCAGGTGGGTAATGGCCACCGCGGCTCTTTTGTCGGTCTTGAGTGCCGTAAGCTCATGGCTTATGATCGCTCGGGAAGAACGAAGGTAAGATTGGCTGTATTGCTCTTACTCAGGCAAATTTCCTTACATCGAGGAAGTAGACCGATTCCAATACAACATTACCGCACGAAAGAAGGTCTTTAAGGCAGCGAGCAGTACCAGGGGGAGGCTCATTCGATGCGACCATCCCCGTTGCTGCTTCTTTATCTGGGACATCGACAGGCAAGCAAATTCCGGATGGCCTTGCATTAGAGACTTTTGCAGAAATAATTCCTGTTTGCTTCGAGGCTTCACCATGTCCTTCCCTGCGACCCACCCTTCGGGTGGGTGCCCCGGCTCTCGTCTCTCACCCGCCCTAGCGCCTCCCTT
>JBEKOT010000151.1:0-5763 GCA_049521495.1 Syntrophorhabdales bacterium
ACAAGGATCACGAGGCCGAAGGAGATCATGAGGCTGATCCCGACATCCCTCAGGGAGCCCCTGATAGGGGGCGTGCGGTCCTGGAGGATTGAGAAATCGATCCCTCCGGGCAGGGCCGCCTGAAGCTGGGGCAGGATATCTTTTACCCGGTCGACGGTATCGACGATGTTCGCGTTCGGCTGGCGGAAAATGACGGCCATGACCGCGCGCTTCCCGTTAACGAGGCCCCCTGTACGCACATCCTCGACCGAGTCCTCAACGCGGCCCACGTCGGGCAGGCGCACGGCCGCCCCCGACCGGTAGGCGATGACTACGGGCGTATACTGGCTCGCCCGTGTGAGCTGGTCGTTAGTCCGTATGTCCCAGGCGCTCGTGCCGTTCGATATCTGTCCCCTGGGCCGGTTCACGCTTGTCGCCGCAAGGACGCCGCGCACATCAGCCATGCTGATCCCGTACCGGCTCAGGGCCGTAGGGTTCAGGTCCACCCGGACCGCCGGCAAGGCGCCCCCTCCGACGAAAACCTGGCCCACGCCGGGTACCTGGGAAAGCTTCTGCATCATTATGCTCGAGGCCGCGTCGTACATCTGGGCTGCCGTAAGCTGGTCGGAAGTGAGCGCGGGGGCAGATAGCTCCTCGCCGCATTGATGGCGGCCTGCACGTCGCGGGCGGCCCCATTGATGTTGCGGTCCAACTCGAATTGCATGGTGATGCTCGTCGCCCCCCTGTTGCTGACCGAGGTCATCTCGGTGATGCCCGCTATGCGGCCCAACTGGCGCTCCAGAGGCGTGGCGACCGAAGTGGCCATCGTCTCCGGGTCGGCGCCCGGCAGCGACGCAGCCACGTAAATGGTCGGAAAATCGACGGGCGGCAAGGGGGAAACGGGCAGCATGTGGAAAGCGACTGCGCCGGACAGGGCAAGCCCGATGGTAAGGAGCGTCGTGGCTACGGGTCTCCGGATGAAGCTCGACGAGATGTTCATAGGCTGTCCGGCTCGTCCGGCTCGTCCGGCTCGCCGGATTCGGCCGGGGCCCCCCCTCTTATGCGTTTTGCCAGCTCGTCGAACCCGAGATAGATCACCGGCGTCGTATAAAGAGTAAGGATCTGGCTGATGACGAGGCCGCCGACGATGGAGATCCCCAGGGGATGGCGGAGCTCCGAGCCGACACCGCGGCCCAGCGCCAACGGCAGCGCCGCGAGGAGGGCCGCCATGGTGGTCATCATGATGGGCCTGAAACGGAGGAGACAGGCCTGGTAGATCGCGTCGACCGCGCTCTTCCCCTCCTTTCGCTCGGCTTCGAGAGCGAAATCGACCATCATGATCCCGTTCTTCTTGACGATGCCTATGAGGAGGATGATGCCGATCAGCGCGATGACGCTGAACTCGGTCCGCCAGAGCAAAAGGGCGAGGATGGCGCCCACGCCTGCCGAAGGCAGCGTCGAGAGAATGGTAATGGGGTGGATGTAGCTCTCGTAGAGGATGCCGAGCACAATATAGACAGTCACCAGAGCGGCCAGGATCAGAAGGGGCTCGTTGGCCAGCGACACCCTGAATGCCTGGGCGGTGCCCTGGAAGCTGCCCCGGATGCTCGCCGGAAGCTGCAGCTCCGTCGCCGCAGCCTGGACGGCCTCAACCGCGAGACCGAGGGAAGAGCCCTGCTCCAGGTCAAAGGAGACGGTGACGGAGGGGAACTGCCCCTGCCTGCTGATTAGGAGGGGGCCCGTGGTCTCCGAGACCTGGGTAAAGGCTTCGAGCGGCACCTGCCCGCCCCCGCTGCTCCGGATGTACATGCTCCCGAGATCGCCCGGTTGCCGCCGGTAGTCCGGCTTCACCCCCAGAATGACGCGGTACTGGTTGAGCTGGGTAAAGATGGTGGAGACCATTCGCTGGCCGTAGGCGTCGTAAAGGGTATTGTCGATCAGGGAAGGCAGAATGCCCAGGCGGGAGGCCGTGCTCCTGTCGATGTCGACCGAGAGCTGAAGCCCTTTGTCCTGTTGGTCGCTGCCCACGTCCCGCAGCTCGGGCCGCTTGCGGAGGGCCTCCACGAGCTTGGGCGCGTAAGTGTAAAGCTCCTTCGAGTCCGGGTCCTCTATAGTGTACTGGAACTGCGTCCGGCTCACCCGCGCGTCCACTGTGAGGTCCTGGACGGGCTGCATGTAGAGCGTGATGCCCTCCACTTTCGAAAGCTGCGGCTGGAGGCGGCGTATAACTTCGGTGGCGCTTACCTTGCGGACATCCAGGGGCTTGAGGTTGATGAGGACCCTCCCCGAGTTGATGGTAGGGTTCGTACCGTCGATGCCTATGAAAGAGGAGAGGCTCTCAACCGCCGGGTCCTCGAGGATAACTCGCGAGAGGGCTTGCTGGTACCCGGTCATAGCCGGGAAGGAGGCAGACTGGGCGGCCTCCGAGATGCCGAGGATCAGGCCCGTGTCCTCGACCGGGAAGAAGCCCTTGGGTACTATCACGTATAGGATGATGGTAAGGACCAGGGTGGCCACGGCAACGGCGAGCGTCTCTCTACGCTTCCCGAGGACCCACCGGAGGGTCCTGCCGTAGAATGCGATGGTGCGGTCGAAGACCTTCTGGGACGCCCGGAAGACGCGCCCCTGCCGCTCCTCCGGCGTGTGCTTCAGGATTCGCGCGCACATCATGGGTGTAAGGGTCAGGGAGACGACCGCCGAGATAAGTATGGTAACTCCCAGGGTCACGGCGAACTCGCGGAAGAGCCTGCCGACGACATCGCTCATGAACAGGAGCGGGATAAGGACGGCGATGAGAGAGACGGTAAGGGAGAGGATGGTGAAGCCGATCTGCTTCGCCCCTTTAAGTGCCGCCTGGAGCGGCTTCTCGCCCTCTTCTATGAAGCGCGCTATGTTTTCGATCATCACTATGGCGTCGTCGACCACGAAGCCCGTAGAGATCGTGAGGGCCATGAGGGAGAGGTTGTTGAGGCTGAAACCGAGGAGGTACATGACCCCGAAAGTACCGACGATAGAGAGGGGAACGGCGACGCTCGGAATGATCGTGGCGGACACGTTGCGCAGGAAGAGGAAGATTACCATCACGACGAGGGCCACTGCCAGTATGAGCTCGAACTGCACGTCCCGCACCGAGGCACGGATCGTCGTGGTCCTGTCGGTCAGTATGGAAACCTGCACGGATGACGGCAGGGAGCCCCTGAGCTGCGGCAGAAGGGTCTTGATGCGGTCCACGACCTGGATGACGTTGGCCCCTGGCTGCCTCTGGATATTGAGTATCACGGCAGGGGTGCCGTTCATCCACGCGGCCATCTGTACGTTCTCAGCATCGTCGACGACGTCGGCCACATCCGACAGGGTGACGGGCGCCCCGTTCCTGTAAGCGATAATGAGCGGCTTATACTGGCTGCTCGTAAGGAGCTGGTCGTTGGCGCCGATTATATAGGACTGGCGGGGGCCGTCGAAGCTGCCCTTGGCCTGGTTCACATTTGCGGCAACGAGGGACTGGCGTACGTCCTCGAGGGTCAGGCTGTACGCTGCCAGGGCCGTCGGATTGACCTGGATCCGCACTGCAGGCCGCTGGCCCCCGCTGATGCTTACAAGGCCCACGCCCGGAAGCTGGGATATCTTTTGGGCAAACCTCGTGTCCGCCAGGTCTTCGATCTGGGGCAGGGGCATTGTCTTCGACGTCAGGGCCAGCGTGAGGATCGGGGCGTCGGCCGGGTTCACCTTGCTGTAAACGGGCGGTACGGGAAGATCCGTGGGCAGGAAGGTGAAAGCCGCGTTTATGGCCGCCTGCACCTGCTGCTCGGCCACGTCGAGGGAGAGGTCCAGGGTAAACTGCAGGGTTATGACCGAGCTGCCGTAAGAGCTCGTCGAGGTCATAAGGGTAAGGCCCGGCATCTGGCCGAACTGCCGCTCCAGGGGGGCCGTTACGGAAGAGGCCATAACGTCGGGGCTCGCACCCGGATAGAAGGTCCGGACCTGTATGGTGGGGTAGTCAACCTGCGGCAGCGCCGAGACGGCCAGTTGATGGTATGCTGCAAGGCCGGCCAGGAAAATGGCTACCATTAGCAGCGTAGTCGCTACCGGCCTGATGATGAAGGGCCGGGAAAGATTCAAGGTCCGCTTCGCCTCCCGTTACCGTTGCCTGCGCCGCGAAGCTCCACCTTCGTGCCCTCCCGGAGCCTCTCGGCGCCGTCCACGACGACGAGGTCGCCGGCGGCAAGGCCGCTGCCCACGGCTGCTTGCCCGCCCTGTATGTCGGTCACCGTGATCGGTCTGACCTCGGCCGTGCCGCTGGGTCTTACCACGAACACGAAGGTGCCCTGGGCGCCGCGCTGGATTGCGGCCGGGGGGATGATAACCGTGCCGGTAAGAACGTTCACGAGGAGCTTGGCGTTGACGAACTGGTTGGGGAAGAGGGCGTTGTCCTTGTTCTCGAAAAGCGCCTTCAGCCGCACCGTGCCGGTGGTGGGGTCGATCTGGTTGTCGACGGTCAGCAGGGCGCCGCCGGCAATCCTTTTCGACTGGGAGCGGTCGTAGGCTTCTACCGGCATTCGCTCTCCGGTCCTGAGCTTAGCCAGCACGGTGGGAAGGTTGTCTTCCGGTATGGGGAAGACCACGGTTATGGGCTGGAGCTGGGTGATCACGAGAAGGCCGTTGGTATCGGAAGCATGGACTATGTTTCCGGGGTCGACAAGCCTCAAGCCGACTCTGCCGTCGATGGGTGAGGTGATGCGGCTGTAGACAAGCTGAAGCTTCGCGTTCTCGACCTGGGCCTGGTCGGTCTTGATGGAGCCTTCGTACTGGCGCACCAGCGCCGCCTGCGTATCAAGCTGCTGCTTCGGGATCGAATCCTGCTCCCAGAGAATGCGATACCGCTCCAGGTCTATCTGGGCATTCTTCAAAAGCGCCTCGTCGTGCGCCAGCTGTCCCTCGGCCTGGGACAACTGCACCTGATAGGGCCGGGGGTCTATGGTGGCAAGGAGGTCGCCCTTCTTGACAACCTGGCCTTCTTTGAAAAAGACCTCCATGAGCTGCCCGTCTACGCGGCTCTTCACGGTCACAGTGTACAGGGCGGTCACGGAGCCAAGGCCGTTGACGTACACGTTCAAGTCGCCCTTTTGTGCCGCCGTGGCCGCCACAGGGACGGCCCGCACCGCTGATTGTGCCGAAGCCTGAGACCCGCTCTGCTTGGTCCTGCCTACAAAGATGTAGGTCCCAGCCACAACGATAAGGACGGCGAGCACTCCAGCCCAGAGCCGCTTGTTTCTCCGCCACCCCCTCGACGATCCTTTCTCCTCCGGTCCTCTCTTTTCCATAGTTGCCACAACCCTCACGCCTTAATGCGGCCGCCTTCATCCCCGGCAAGACGATCGAGGAGACGGCAGGCCCGCACTAGCTCCCCGCGCTCGGCCGGCGAGAGTCTCCGCCCTATAGCCCCGGCCAGCCACGCCTTTCTTTGATGATCGCTCAATCTCAATGCTTCCATGCCGCTCGCAGTCACAGTGATCAGGAGACGCCTCCTGTCCGCCCCGTCCGGCTGTCGCTCCACAAACCCCTTCTTTTCCAGAAAGGCGAGGATCCTCGTGAGCGACTGGGGACGGATGTGCTCCCGGGCCGCAAGGTCCGTAGCCGTGACCGCTCCGCTCCGGGCCAGGCTTGCCAGCACGATGAGCTTGAAGAGGCTCAGCTCCTCCTCCGACCGCTCGACCCGCAGCCTCCTGACGAGCCGGATGGTGGTGCTGAGCAAACCAGCCGCTAACCTGTCCGCCTCGATTTTTT
>JBEKOT010000152.1:0-5251 GCA_049521495.1 Syntrophorhabdales bacterium
CCGGGTCCCGCCGGGCTTCCGCAGCCAGCAGGATGCCGTCGATGATCTTCTTGTAGCCCGTGCATCGGCAGAGGTTTCGCTTGATTCCCCGGCGCACATCCTCCCTGGTGGGGTTAGGGTTCCTGTCCAGGATCCATTTGGCCGTCAGGATCATGCCTGGGGTACAAAAGCCGCACTGTGCGGCGCCCACCTCAACGAAGGCACGCTGTATTGCGTCCGGCCTGTCCCTCGTACCGACCCCTTCTATGGTTAGCACCTTGCGGCCCTCGACCCTGGAAACGGGTAGCTTGCATGAATTCACGGGCAACCCGTCGATAAGCACGGTGCAACTGCCGCACAGGCCCTCGTTGCAACCCTCCTTGGTGCCGGTCAGCTTGAGCTCGTCCCTGATCACCTTAAGGAGCGATTTTTCGCCGTCAACCAGAAGCTTAACCGGGCGCTCGTTGATGGTGAATTTTATTTCGCGGATTGCCATGATCCCTACCTCCTGCTTGATTAAAAATTATAACCGATCGAGGGCCGTTAGAGCACGTTTCGTTATCACCGGCTTTCAGGCGACCCGTCCGTTTCCTTTAAAGAATAAAGGTCCGGACGCCTGTCGCTGAAATAAGTAACGATCCTTCTCCATTTCTCTTGCTTTTCCAGGTCGATCACAGCGGTGGCAAGACCTTCTTCCCTGTCCATGCCTGCAAGCACTCTTCCCGTCCAGTCGACTATCTTGCTGTGCCCGAGGTACTCTCCGCCCGTCTGGTCGCTCGCTATTACGCATACCTCGTTCTCGATGGCCCTTGCCGGCAAAAGGGCGTCCCAGACGTCGCCGGCCATAGCGGGCCAGGCCGACGAGATGAGAATGATCCGGGCGCCTTTGAGCGCGAGGGTCCTGAACACCTCCGGGAAATTGAGGTCGTAACATATGCTCAAGCCTACACCCGGTTCACCGGGGCGGAAGACGCCCAGCCCGGTCCCCTGCGAGACGTAATCGGATTCCCTTGAGTCTTTGGTATGGAACAGATGGGTCTTGTGATAGGTAAAAAGCTCTCCGGCGGGAGAGAACAAAAGGAGCGCGTTTACAAGCCTGTCTTCCGCTGTCCTCAGAAACGCCCCGCACCCGATATAAATGCCTTTGCCCGCCAACCCTCTCAATTCATCTATCCAGGGGGAATCGAGTGTATCGGCCTCCCCCAGGGCCAACTCCGACAGCTCTTTCGGGCTCCTGCTCCGGTCCAGGACGAAATAACCGAGGTTTACGCCTTCAGGAAACAGAACGAGGTCGACCCCTTCCTTTATCGCATCCTCCGCCATGCCGACCACTTTCCGCTGGTTCTCTTCCTTCTTGAAGTACGGGGATACAATTTGTGCGACCGCTACTTTTAAAACCATGAATGTGATACCTCCAGGCGACCTATGTATTGCCGACCTCGTTCTGCTCGAACGAATGATGCACCTTGCTCAGATGGTCGAGCAGGTGTCTGGCCGCTTCCTCGGGATCCCGTTTCTTAAGGCTATTCAGTATTTTCCTGTAATCCTCTACGAATGGCGAGATCCTCTTTTGCTTTCCCAACGCCAGGAACGCTATTCTCTTTACGTGGCCTGTGAAACCCTTTATCACGCCGCCCATCAGCTCATTGCCGCATTTGTCCACGAACATGTTGTGGAACTGCATGGAGCACTCGACATAGGCTGTTATATCGTTCTTTTTATAAGCCTTCTCGATTTTCTCCAGCAGCTCTTCGCCCGCCTTGACATCTCTCGCCGTAAACTGAGCCGCCGTTATTTTTATTGCGGCGACCTCGAGCAATTTCCTTAACTCGGTCAGTTGTTCCACCATCTTCTGGTCGACTTCACAGACGAAAGCGCCCCTGAAGGGCACATTGACGACAAAGCCCTCCTGGATCAGCCGGTTCATGGCCTCCCTGACAGGGGTAGTACTTATGCCAAGCTCATAGGTGATGTCCGACAGGTTCAGCTTCTCGCCGGGAGCAAATTTGAGCGTGATGATAGCCTCCTTCAGAACCTCATAAGCGTTTTCGCTCAGAAATCTGAAGTCCTCAAGTTTCTTGAGCCTGCCGGTTTTCTGGGCCGCTTTCCGGGGTCTGCCCATCACTCCTCCTTGCCTTGCTTTTTCTTGAGGGCCATGTATATTTTCTCGGCGGTTACCGGCGTGGATGTGATCAGCACGCCCACCGCGTCATAAATGGCGTTTATTATTGCCGCCGCCGTCGGGCATGTAGGCGGCTCGCCCGTACCCTTCGCCCCGAAAGGGCCTGTCGGCTCGGGGACCTCTACGATGATGCTCTGAATGGGGGGCACGTCGAGGGCCGTAGGAAGAAGAAGGTTGGAAAAGGACGGGTTGACGATAACGCCGTCTTCGACTACTACTTCTTCCATAAGGGCATACCCGACGCCTTGGGCCACTCCCCCTTCTATCTGTCCCTCGATCGCCATGGGATTGATGGCGCGCCCGACGTCCTGAGCCGCCGTTAAACTGAGGACGGTCACCTCTCCGGTCTCCGTATCCACCTCCACTTCTGCAATCTGCGTGGCATAAGAATACGCCCCGTAGGGAATTCCCAGCCCTGTTTCAGGGTCCAGCGCTTCGGGGGTCGGGGGCGTAAAGGTGCCCGCCCCTGCCACGAGGACGCCTTTCGCCCTGAGACGGCCGCATATCTCTTCGATGGTGATCTTCGCGTCCGGTCTTTCTTTTAGAAAAATCACGCCGTCCCGCGCCTCCAAATCCACGGCGTCATATCCCAGACCCTCGGCGGCCTCTTTCAAGAGGAACTCCCTAGCCTGCTCGGAAGCAATACGAACGGCATTTCCAGATACATATGTCTGGCGGCTCGCCGAAGTAACACCGGCCTCCGGCGCGACCATCGTGTCATTGGAAACCATGGTTACTCGCTCGGCATCAATCCCGAGCGTATGCGCGGCGATCTGCCTGAGCGCCGTATCGGAACCCTGGCCGAGGTCCGAGGCGCCGCAGCGGACTATGGCGGTGCCGTCCTCGCACACCTCGACGAACGCGCTCGACGGGTTGGCCTTTGCCGTATTCCCCATGCCGAAATAGGTGCAGGCGATTCCCCTCCCCCTTTTTTTCATATTTCCTCCTTGCCGGAGCTCCGCCAGGCACGCTCGGACGTCCGTTCAAGGGTCTCCAGCGCACCCACTCCATGCTCGAGGATCTGGTCCGTAGTCGTAGAAGATCCGGGACGCAGCATATTTCTCCGTCGAACCTCGATAGGCGATAGACCGCACCGTCTGCCTATTTCGTCGATGATCGCCTCATGACATGGGGACATTTGGGGCGCCCCGAAGCCCCTCATAGCCCCTCCGATCGGATAATTGGTGTACACCTCGTAGGCGTCGACATGGACGTTGGGGCACTCGTAGGGTCCGATAGCCATGGTAGCCGACCGCGTCAGGACGGCCGGGCCGTAAGATGCGTATGCCCCGCCGTTGCTGACGATAGTCACGTGCGCCGCAGTCAATCTGCCATCATTGGTGGCGCCGAACTTATAATGCATATCGAAAGCGTGCCGCTTGGTGCTGGTGAAAACCGATTCTTCTCGCGTGAACACATACTTCACCGGCTTCCCTGTAATATACGAGCACAGCGCGGCATAGGGTTGAGCGGACAGCTCTATCTTCCCTCCGAACCCTCCGCCCGTGGCGAGCCTGATGATCCGGACCTTGCTTATGGGGAAAGCGAGCATGGCGGCGATCTCGTTCCTGTAATAATGGGGCGCCTGGCTGCAACAATAGACGACCATTTGGCCCTGGTCCATATGTGCCAGGGCTGCCTCAGGCTCAATGTACGCGTGCTCCACCGTCTGGGAGGAAAAAGTTTTTTCAATGACAATGTCCGCCCTTGCGAGACCCTCCTCGATATTCCCTTTCCGTATCTTTCGATGGTGCTGGATGTTCCCACCCTCGTGCACCTTCGGGGCATCCGCCTTCATTGCCTCCCATGGGTCAAAAACGGCGGGAAGCGCTTCGTAGCTAACGCGTATCTTATCGAGCCCCTCCTGCACCAGTTCCTTCGTCTCGGCGGCAACGACCGCAATGGCCTCGCCGACGAAGCGCACTCTGTCGACGGCAAGATAGGGCTGGTCTTTTACGATGATGCCGAACCGGTTGCTTCCGGGAATATCCTCGGCCGTCAGAACCGCTCTTATGCCCGGATGGCTCAACGCCGCCGCACGATCTATAGAAACGATGCGCGCGCTGGGATGAGGGCTCCTCAGAACGCCCGCGAAGAGCATGCGGGGAAGGGTCATATCGTCCGTGAATACGGCCTTCCCTGTCACTTTCCCCAGGCTGTCGATCCTCGTGAGCGACCTCCCGATGGCGCCCGATGCGGGCTCGCGTCTCTTACTGCTCGCCGCCTCTCCCCGGAGCTCGCCGGCGGCCGCCCCTATCGCTTCCACCACCTTTGTATAGCCGGTACAGCGACACAGGTTCCCGGAGATGGCAGTGCGGATTTCCAGCTCATTGGGCCTGGCGTTCCTGTCGAGCAAAGCCTTGGAAGAGAGGATAAGCCCGGGGGTACAGAAGCCGCATTGGACGGCCCCCTTTTCCACGAATTGTCTCTGCAAGGGGTGAAGGACCTTTTCATCATCGCCTATCCCTTCTATCGTCACGACGGAACGCCCCTCTGCCTTGATTGCCGGATATATGCAGGACATGACCGGTGAATCGTCGATAAGAACGGTGCAGGCACCGCACTCCCCCTTGCCGCACCCCCTCTTTGCCCCAGTCAGCCCCAGATGCTCCCGAAGCGCGTCGAGCAGCAAGGTGTCCTCGGATACGGTTATCTCGTTTACGATTCCGTTGACGTTCAGGCGGATCTTTCTCGGGCTCATAGCTTGACTCCAAGCCGTTCCACGCACTCCGTGACGGCCCGTCTTACGAGCACTTCCACCATCGCCTTTCGGTAGTCGGCCCCACCGCGAATGCTATCCCGGGGACTTGCGCCAAGTCTGGCCTCGACGCTCGCTTTCTGTATCGCTTCATGGCTCACGGGCGAGCCACGCAGACCGTCAGCCGCTTCACGGGCGAGCCACGGCGTTCTGGCTACGGGGCCGATCGCTATCCGCACGTCCTCGAAGGACCGCTTCTCCTCATCCAACCGCACTGCGGCCGCGACGAGCAGCGTGGGAAGGGTAAACGCCCTGCGCTTGGCCAGGCGCTGAATTGAGCTGGTAGCGGTCTCCGCATGAGGCTTGAACCGAAAATGGGTGACTATCTGTTC
>JBEKOT010000153.1:0-10576 GCA_049521495.1 Syntrophorhabdales bacterium
GCGAAGCTCGGCCGGGAGAGCAGGATGATCATTACGACGAAGACTGCGACGAGACCCACGATAATGCAGATCGCCTGGGACACCTTCGGAGGAAGACTGGAGCCGGGGAAGAAGACAAGCATCATGAGCAGCAGCCCCGTCAAGTCGAAGAACCGATCAAGGAGGACGGTCGAAAAACTGTAGGTAAAGGAAAGGCCCTTCTTGCGGCTGAGCACGTAGCCCCTGGCGACCTCGCCCATGCGGGCGGGCATGACGTTGTTGATGAACATGCCTATGAGAAGGGCCGTAAAGGTCTCTCTAAAACGCACTTCCGACCCCGCGACCCTGGACCACCTGAGGGAGGAAAGACAGATCGCCGCCGCGATGAAAACCAGCGGCAAAAAGGCGAGGAGAGGGTTCATCTGCTTGAGCATCGCCCATATCTGCCGGAATTCGATGCCCTTCAAGGCAAAGCAGAGGAGGACGATACTGACGGCGAAGCCGAGGGCTGTGATAAAAGTATGCTTTCTCATTGGCTAACGGATTATAGTGTATACGGACACAATTTTCCACCCTTTTCGGGAGTGGGCGGCTGCTTTGTTCGTTTAGTGATTGACTACCGAGTAGAACCGTGGTATTCCACAACTTATGAAGGTTGCAGATAGGGCCGTCTGCTGGTTGCCGGTGTTTTTCGTGCTTTTGACGCACACGGCCACACCTTTGCTCCACAGCACAATCTGCGCCGATTGCCTCTGCCCCGCTCAGTTATCTTCGGAAGACGGCGGCTGCAACGAATTGACACATTTCAACCCGTCGGGATCAATTCATCCCAAGAATATGCACGGCCCCCGCCGGACGGGGGAAAGGGGTTTTTGCTCGGTCTGCGCGCATGCTACCGGCGTTCCGCCCGCGCACCAGGAAAGACCTTCCTTCACCGGGGTGTTTTTGGAGTGCCCGGCTCCGACCCCGGTTCCTTCATCGACCCGCCCCCAGGTATACAGACCTCCCGAGATCGCCTGACCCCCTGGGCCCGTTGCCGCAACACCTGGTTCAACACCTGGTTTCCTTTTTAGCGCTGAGGAGGTCATTCAAGTGATAAGACCGCCCTTTGGGAAAAGCTCCCTTATCTTGTTTCTCGTGGCTGGGATTTGTCTTGTTTCCCTTACTGTCCGCGCCGGTGAGAACAATTTCGAGATCATAGTACACCCGTCCGAGACCGTAGAGGCAGGGCACGCGATGGTAGAGCTGCACAGCAACATGGCCGTCAGCGGCACTACGCAGAAGACCGATGGCGTGCTGCCCACGCAGCATGCCCTTAACGAAAGCCTCGAAATCGCGTACGGCTTCAATTCCTGGTTCGAGACGGCCGTGTACACTGCCGCAAGCGTTCAACCTGGAATGGAGGGGCGATGGGTCGGTGAGCGCATCTTTCCCCGCGTACGGGCTCCTGAAAGCTGGGGCTTGCCCGTCGGGCTCGGCCTGGCGACAGCCATAACGTACCAGCGCCGTCAATTTTCGGTCGATATGTGGACTGTGGAAATCCTCCCGATTATCGACAAGCGGTGGGGCCCTTGGTACCTGTCTGCCAATCCGGGCATAGGCCGCTCCCTCAAAGGGCAAAATACCTGCCGCGGCTGGGAGTTCAGCCCCAGCTTCAAGGGCAGCTACGACATCACCCGAAAGGTCGCCGTAGGCTTCGAGTATTACTCATCCCTCGGCCCCGTCAATGGGTTGGATCCGGTCCGGGAACAACAGCACACACTTTTCTCTGCCGTCGATCTTAACCTCGGGCCGGACTGGGAACTAAATTTCGGCGCGGGAGCGGGTCTGACAGGTGCATCCGATGCCCTTGTACTGAAAATGATCCTTGGCCGCCGATTCTGAAAATAGCCTTGCTGCCCCGCTGAGGCCGGACGACGGAGGCAACTCGCCGACCGCGCCTCCGGCGCGGCGACCGGACGACGGAAGGGGGGGGCGCCGAAATGGGGTCGTCCTGCCGGCCCCGCCGAATCTACTTGAGTCCTCGGCTCAATCGTGGTCTAATTAAGGCGCCGGAGGTACCTATGTGTCAGACCGTAGCCTATCTCATTCAGGGAGATAAAGAAGTCCTCGTGCTGCAGGATGTGGTAAGCATCACGCCGGAAGGACAGACCGTCAGGCTGGTCAACCTGTTCGGGGAAGAGAAGGTGATCGAGGGAAGGATACGCCAGATCGACCTTCTCTCCCACAGGATCACCATCCACGCGGGCCGGCCGTCATGAGCAGCGGCCGTCTGCGTTAGAGATCCTGCCGCCCAAGTCTAAGGAGCCTTGACAATACACGTTCTATTGTTGTATTAGTGGCACGAAGGCCATGGCGAAGGCCATGCACGGAAGCGAAGAGGTCCGAATGAAGAAAATAGGCATCATAGGAACCGGCTCCTACTTGCCGGAAAAGGTAATGACGAACCATGATATCGAGAAGTTCCTCGATACGTCGGACGAATGGATATATACGCGCACGGGCATAAAGGAAAGAAGGATTGCCGATAAGTCTGCGGCCGCGTCCGATCTGGCCAGGTCTGCCTGCCAACGCGCCATGGAGACGGCGGGAGTGAAGTCCGACGACATCGACCTCATCATCCTCGCCACCATAACGCCCGATACGCACTGCCCGGCCGGCGCGAACTGGCTAGAGGCCAAGCTCGATTGCCGCAAAGCCGTTTCTTTCGATGTCACCGCCGCATGCTCGGGGTTTATTTTCGCCCTGCACCTGGCGGACAAGCTAATACGCTGCGGCACGAACAGGGTGGCCCTCGTCTGCGCCAGCGAGATCATGACGAGGACCGTCAACTGGCAGGAGAGGGAAAGCTGTATTCTCTGGGGCGACGGCGCGGGCGCCGTAGTCTTGACCGAGACGGAGACGGGGCACCAAGTCGTCTCTACGCACATCCATACGGACGGGGCTGCCGGCGATACGCTCCTCATGCCCGGCGGCGGCTCCCTTACGACGCCCATCTCCTACGAGAGCGTGGACAAGAAGCTCCACTTTCTCAAGATGATCGAGGCCAACAAATCGTTCAAGGTCGCAGTGGGCAGGTTCGCGGAGGCAGCGGAAGAGGCGGCCGCCTCCGGCGGCTACGCCATGAAAGATATCGACGTCATAATCCCCCACCAGGCTAATATCAGGATCATCCAGGGCATGGCGAAGAAGCTCCAGGTGCCCATGGCAAAGGTCTACATGACCATCGAGCGGTACGGGAACATCTCTTCCGCAACCGTTCCCATAGCCCTCGATGAGGCTGTGAGGAACGGAACCATCGTGAAAGGAAAGCGGGTCGTCCTCACCGCCTTCGGCGGCGGGCTGACCTGGGCAAGCAGCCTGATCGAGTGGTGACGCTCCGGGTCGGCGCTGTTCTGGCTGTTTGCCCGTTCAAATGAGTGGAGAAATGGCCGAAGGAACTATTTTCGAACGGTTGGATCCTATCTTCCACCCGAGGTCCGTTGCGCTTATCGGGGCTTCCGGGAAACCGGGCAAGATAGGAAGGCTCTTCGTGGATGCTTTCATGGAGTCGGGGTTCCGCGAGCTCTACCCGGTGAACCCCGGGGAGCGGGACATCCTGGGATTTCAGGCCTATCCGTCGGTCCTTCTCATACCCTATCCTGTGGACATGGCAGTAATAATCACCCCCGCGGCCACTACCCCCGCCGTAGTGAAGGAGTGCGTCGCGAAAGGGGTGAGGACGATCGTGATCAACACGGCCGGCTTCGGCGAGTCGGGGATCAAGGGGAAAGAGGCGCAGGACGAGATGGTGCGCGTTGCCCGCGAGGGCGGCGCTCGCATCATAGGGCCGAACTGCATAGGTATATACTGCCCGGCGTCGAAGCTTCCTTTCCTTCTAAAACAGGGCAGGGAGGCAGGCTCGGTGGGTCTCGTGTCCCAAAGCGGTTTTTTCGCCGATTACCTCACCATGATCGCTACGGAGAGGGGAATCCATTTCAGCAAGGCTGTAAGCTGCGGGAACGAGTCCGACCTCACGGCTGTCGATTTCCTCGAGTATCTGGGAGAAGACCCGGAGACGGAAACGATAGTCGCTTACATCGAGGGTTTAAGGGAGGGAAGGCGGTTTTACGATGCAGCCAGGAAGATATCGAGGAAAAAACCGATCATACTCCTGAGAGGCGGATTGACGGAAGGCGGTGCCCGGGCTGCCGCCTCCCATACCGGGGCTCTTGCAGGGTCCCGGCCGGTGTGGGAAGGCGTCCTTCGCCACACGGGGATCGTCCCGGCATCGAGCTTCGAGGAAGTCCTTGACTGCCTCTATGCCTTCCATCTCCAGCCGCTGCCGTCAGGCGCCAGGGTCGGCATCGTCAGCGGGCCGGGAGGCATAGCCGTTGCCACGACCGACGCCTGCCTCGAGCTGGGCCTCGGCGTACCCCAGTTCTCGCCGGCTACGGCGGAGAAGCTCCGTGCCTCCATGCCCGTCGTGGGAGGCAGCGTCGCGAACCCTATCGACCTCTCCCTTGCCTCGCTGCTGGGGCCCCGTGTTTTCCGCGACGCCGTGAGAATTCTTTCCGGCGAAAAGAACATCGATATGATCCTGGTGATCGCAGTCGTGGGAGGCGAGCGCCTGCGCGACCTCATACTGGGGGCCGTAGACGGCCTCACCACGAAAAAACCGATTGCCGTGGTCGTCATGGCAGGGACACCGGAGGCCGTAGAGCGCGACTGCCGTACGCTCATCGCGAGCGGCATTTCCGCATATCCCGACGCTCTCAGGGCTGTAAAAGCCCTTCACAGGCTGTCCGGGTATGCCCGGTTCCGCGAGCGCCTCCAGGCCTCGCCGGACGATGCGGCCGGGGTCAGGAGACGGAGGCGTGCACTCCCCGCGCAAGGGAGGCATATCATCCTGAAGGCTGCGAGTGAGGGGAAGAAGGTGCTCTCGGAGCACGGGGCCGGGGAGGTCCTGCGCTTATGCGGCATTCCTGTAGCCAGGGAAAGGGAGGCCTTTGACGAGCCTGGGTTCCGCCGGGCCCTTGGGGAGATTGGATTTCCTGCAGTGATCAAGGCCGGAGGGCCGGAACTGAGTCACAAGACAGAGAAGGGGCTTGTCTATTTGGATATCCGCGACGAGCATGAGGCCCTCGTTGCGTTTACCGAGATAATGGACAAACGCAAGGGCCGGGAGACCTCGGTGCTCGTTCAGGAGATGATAAGGGGAAGCAGGGAGCTCATAATAGGACTTGTGAGGGACCGGCTCTTCGGGCCCTGTGTTATGATAGGGGCAGGCGGCATTTTCAGCGAGACCTTGAAGGACAATACTTTCCGTGCGGCGCCGATCGATAGGCAGGACGCTCTAGACATGATAGACGAGCTGAAATGCAGGGCGAGCCTCGGACCTTTTCGCGGCATGCCCGCCGCAGACCTCGGCCGGGTTGCGGATATCCTGGTCAAAGTGGCGGCAATGGGCGCCGAGCAGCGGGAAATCAAAGAGATAGACATCAACCCCGTAATGATCTCAGGGGACAGGCCGATTGCGGTCGATGCCCTGGCGCTGCCCCCGCCCTGAACAGGTCGCCGTCGCCGACAGAAAAAATGTCTTGCCTCCTCCCCCGTTATTTGTTAGCATGCCCTTGGCAGCTCTTCAGGAGCGCCTATTCCCTTTTCACAGGAGGTTTTTTATGAAGGCAGTTGTTGGCATTATGACCCTCTTCGCCCTAGCCCTGTTCGTAGTAGCTCCTGCCTGGGCCCAAAGTACGGACCTGAGCAAGGCTAAGGACACCGTGAACAAGATCCGTCAGGCCGATCCTCCCCAGGTCTCCACCTCGACGAAGCCGAGCCCGGTCGGGCAGCCGGCTTCCGATTATCATCCGCCTGCGGCAAAATCGATGAAAAGCGTAGATAAGGCAGTGGTGCCCCCGCCGAAGACCAAGTGAGAAGCGCGGGAAATTGAAAAAGTGACGCCGTCGACCTGTCCGGGGCAAGGGATGGCGCGGTGCTGCAGAGATTTCCAAAAAGGCTCGCCGTACAGGTAAAAGGCAGGGGCAGGGGAGTCGGCCCGAAAGACTCCCAAGCCTCCGGCCTGCCGGTTTCCAGGGGCGCGGGCGATATCGGGGGCGGCCGCCGTTGCTTCATTGTAGAAGACTCCCTTCTCCCCGTCAGCATAATTGCGATGGGGGCGGAGCCCGCCCCGATACCCCGATATTCGTGATGGCGTCATCGCGGTCCCGGAGCTCAAATCTTTCCGGCCTATGAGTTTTGATTCGGAAGCTATTTCTCCCCTTGGAATCGTTTTCCGCTCATGCAATAGTATAGATGGCAAGGGCGCCAAAATGTCCCGGCAATAAAACCGCAAAGGAGGCAGCTCCAATGAAAAAGGCAATGATCGTCGGATCGGTATTCCTTTTCTTTTCTTTCGGGCTGGCAGCTGCGGCCCCCGTAGCAAAGCACCTCATCGACTCGGTCCCCGGGGAGGCAGTGTTGATACATCTCGATGACTGGTTTACCTCACACCCGGGCAAAGTGGGGGACAGCCGCGGCGACATGGTGTTTCAATCGCCCCGCAGCAGCGTCTCGCTGACGACCAACAAAGACACCAAGGGCCTCGGCAGGCATCTTCACACGACCGTGGACGAGATAATCTACGTTTACAAGGGCGCCGGGGAAATGTACATCAACGGCAAGTGGGTCCCCGTCAAAGCCGGCGACTTCCATGTCTGCCCCCGGGGTGTGACCCACGGAACACGGGCGGCAAGCGGCGGAGAGCTGATTTATATCTCGATTTTTACACCCCCCCAGCCAAAGGGCGGAAACGATAGGGTGATGGTCGACGATTGAGGAGACCTTTACCGGCGCGGCGTTCGAGACTCCGTAGAGCGCATGTCGTCAGGAATTGAAACAAGAGGCTGTTGCGTTCGGTCATCTGACAACGAAATGGCAGTCAGGAGAGTTATTCCTTAACCCTGATCGGCAGCACGACCGTCGTAATGCCCTTCCATTGGAGCCGTCTTTGAATGGCGAAGGCCGTCTCGTTATGGAGGAGCCGATGAAAGATATTTTCTTCCTGAAAGACCAGCTTGCCCGCAAAGACCGTCAATCTCGGAAACTCTACCGCGACCCGCTCGCACAGGTCTGTCGCGGTTTCAGCAATGTCTATTCCTATGTCCATCCGATAATCGGCAGGGAAGCCGTGCTTTCTCGTCAGTTTGACGTACTTCTCCAGGTCGCCCTTCACGGATTCCTTGAGCGCCTCGATTGCTTCCTTACCCTTGAAGCTGCCCGAATCTATCTCTCCGACTGATACAAAGATGAAGTTCTTATAGATATTCGGGAAATTACGAACGATGGAGAGCAGGGTGTGAAGCCCGAAGCCGCCGAAGCCTCCCACCAAAAGCGTTGCGGTAAGGTCCTGCGGGTTGACCGGATCGTTGTTATAAGGGCTCACGCTTGGGATATCCGTGAGAGTCGATTCCAATGCCCGGATGGCAGCGCGGGTTTTATTGTAGTGGCGCTGGATGACATAGCACAGGCCGACCACGGAGGAGGTGATGAGAAGGGTCAGCCAGCCGCCCTCAAGGAACTTCTCGTACACGGTGATCCCAAGAATCGTGATGCAGACGAAGAAGCCCACAACATGGACGATTATATGTTTCTTCCACTGCTCGGCGCCTTTTCGCCGCAGCACGTAGAACCTGATCATCCCCAGCTGCGACAGCGAGAACGTGATGAAGACGTTGATGGAGTACATGACGACCAGGGCTGCTACGGAACCATGTGTGTAGAGAAGGAGCAACAAAGATGCAACCCCCATGAGGAGGACACCGTTCTGCATGGTCAGCCGCTCGGAGAGGGATGCGAAACGGCGTGGCAGCCACGAATCCGTAGCCATGTTGGACATTACCCTCGGCCCGTCGACAAAGCCGGCCTGGGCGCCTACGATAAGAAGGGCGCCTTCGGATACAAGAGTGACAAGGGCAATGAGCTGACCCTGAGGCCACGATCCGAAGACTATGTTGGCCAGGACCGCGTTCATCGTCTGGCCCTCGATGGGACGGACCTGGAACAGGTAGTAGCAGAACAAAAGCCCTCCCGCCGTTACGGCAAGGGATACGGCCATGTAGAGCATTGTCTTCTTACCCGTGTGAACGCGCGGCTCTCTCATTATCTGCATGCCGTTCGAGACGGCCTCCAGGCCCGTATAGGTGCCGCCCCCGAGAGAAAATGCCCTGAGGAAAATAGCGGCAACGCCCGTGAGGCCGATGGTGGCGAGATCGTGGTTCAGGTTGAGTTTCAGATCGGCCGCAAGAGGCGCTATGCGGGATGCGTGAGTCAGGAACCCATACCCGATAAGAAGCACATGGGTAGCTACGAAGGTAAAGAAAATGGGGGTGAGGAGGGCAATAGATTCCTTTACGCCCCTCAAATTTAACACCACGAGAAGCGCCACGAGGCATATCACGAAAGGAAGCTTGAACTGGTGAAGTTCCAGGGGAAGAAAACTGAAGATCGCATCGCCGCAGGAGGCGAGAGAGACGGTGATGGTCAGCACGTAATCGACCAGAAGAGCGGAGCCGGACACGACCCCCGTACTTTTCCCCAGCGTGTGTGTGGCTACTATGTAGCCGCCGCCGCCGTGCGGGAAATGCTCTATTATCCGGGAGTACGCATAAGCGATGATCCCGACGGTGAAGGCAGTTGCGAGACCGAGAAAGACGGCAAGGTACAGGTGGGAACCGACGGTTCTGAACGCTTCATCGGGGCCGTAGGAGGACGACGAAAGGCCGTCTGCCCCGAGGCCGATCCAGGCAAGAAGCGGAATTAACGACAGCTTGTGAAAGACCGACGGTTCTTCTACGTCAAGCGGTTTTCCTACTATCGTGTGGCGGATCTTCTTCGACAGCGGTTCCTGTTCGTCCTGGGTGCTCATAGCCATTCCGTGCGACTTTTCCGTGTGCCCGATTTACGGGTGCTCAAGCCGGCATAACCGCCTCGCAAGCAACTTCGCGGGTTTTGTCCCTCTCCTCCCTTCGGGCTTCCTTTACGCGGCGGTTGTGATCCGGTGCGCCATGACCGTTTCTCTCCTGCTCAATTCTAATGATATCGGAAAGAGATTGCCACTCTTTTCTTTCAGGGCCGGGCGATTCTGCGAGTAAACACCCCATGACGCCTGGCGCGCACCGGGACAATAAAGGCGGCCCGATAGGCCGCCCTCTCGTTCCCCCTCAGCGATGCCGGGGGAACGTAGTAACTTTGGTAACTAAGGTGATATGCCGAGCGAAATCAAAGATCCGATGCACCGGCCTGTTTCAGGCGCCGTAATAGAGAATTATTCTTGTAGTTCACCTGCACAATCCCTCCATTGAGTGGATCGGGATAGCAGACCCACAAGGATATGGTGATCTCGTCCGATCCGGTCGAATTCCTGACACCGCCCCAGGTGATTTCGTAAGCATTCGAGTGGGTCTGCCTTCTTCCCGCCGGCGTACCATACTTGCTGCGGATCATGTTCTCCAGGTTCTGGCCGCAGCTTTGGACTTCGGCATAGCCCGTGTTCTCCTGTGTGTGACACACGCTTGCCTGAGCCCAGTAAAAGCTGTTCCTCTCAAGAAAAAAAGCTAAATTTGCGCCTTGGTAGCCGGCAAATTCACCGGTGAATTGATTATCGAAGGGGGGACGGACCGGAAACCCCCTATCCTCCATCGCCTTTACAACCTGGTTCTTGCTCGCCCCCCAGGGAACCCCCAAAAAACCGTCCACCGCCTGGGCGTAAGCGGGTACCTGCAGCGTCAGCAACAGGCAGGATAAAGCAGCCATAAAGACACCTAAGCGCACCATGGTTCTCCTCCTTTTTGTCTTGTTGTGTTGCAACCGTCTATCGCCCCTTAGAACTGCTTCTCCGAGACTCTCTGACACCTGCCGTATGTAAAGATACCGGGAGGAGCGTGAGTGTGATCAATGAGCTGTCTCTTAATATCACCGGTGTATCTATTTATGTAATAGGATATGTTTGCGGTGTTCGGTATGATTTCCAGCCATGATATCATATCCGGAGTAAAAGAAGCCGAAATACCATTAACCGTAGATTTCGTTTCATCTACATTCACAAAAATAAACTCTTCTCCCAGCGAGCACGAAAGTTTCACGGGGGACTGCGCCTCACCGTAAACAGGCAGAAAAGCTATGGCAACAACTATTAAAAGCGCCATCTTTCTCATGGTTTGGCCCCCTTGTCGTTTTATCCGGTCCCTCATGTCCCCATGCTACCAGCACCGGTGGATATAAACAAGATTTTTTTGCCCTCGCCTCTCATGGCTTGCAGGCACCGGTCTTTCTCTTGTTTTGCTCCCTTCATCTTAGACGATGAAGGGAGGGCTCTTATCAATCCGGTCACGCTTGAAAGTTCACTTTGAACCAACGTCCCCCTCGTGTTATATTCCCGCGGATTCGCTCTGGTGGAAAAAGTTATTTACTTATTTACGGACGTCCCCTTCCCTGGCCCGGGCTACTGCTGGTATAGAAGATCTGCACCCCTGTCTCACCATCGACTGGCTTCTGGAACAGTTCAGTCCGCGCAAGAAGAAAGCCTTGAAGCTCTATGCGCTATTTGTTCATGAAGGCA
>JBEKOT010000154.1:0-5216 GCA_049521495.1 Syntrophorhabdales bacterium
CGGGTTCCTGTGGATGCCCAGGGCCCAGTCCGGCTTTTTGTCCTTCGTATAAAGAAAATAGGCGGAGAAGATTTTCAGGGAGAGCAGGACTATGAGCGCTACGCCGCTCGTGCGATGGAAGAGCCAGATGAACATGTTCCTTGTTGATACCACTTGATCGAGAAATTTGTCAACTGTTTTTTTCCAGGGTGTTTTGCAGCGCCCGGTGCAGTCAACCCGGTACCCCTTTAGCAAGCGCCCGGGGCGGGTGGTGAAGGACCCGGCCCGCCCAGCTCAGCGCCGCACTTCCGTATGACGCTGCATAGGGCCTCGAAGGGGCGGCCCTTCTCTATGCCGGAAGCAAGTTCCCGGGCGAGGGACTTCCAGGAATCGGACCCGATCTTGCCGTGGATGCCTTTGTCCCCGAGTATCCAGACCTTTCTCTCGAGGAGGGAGATGAATATGAGAATACCTGTCTGCGCGTCCGTCTTGTGGACGCCTTTTTGAAAAAAGGCGTAGACGGCCCTTTCCCTGACAGCCTCCTCGACCCTTTTATGGGTGAGAAGGGCGAGCTTCAAATGGGGGAGCCGCCTGAAAAGGGCGAGGAACGGGAAAAAGAGGACGACCGTTACGGGTATGTAGAACCAAACCGTGTAATGGCGCATCGCAATGGCGAGGACGAGCGCCACGAGGGCGGACAAGGAAAGGGCGCCGGCAAGCTCGGCCTCGCGATAGCGATCGCTCTCATCGACGAGCATGACCGCGATCTCTTCCCCGGTCGATCCCTCCGCGTCCCGCACGGCCTGCCGGATCTTCTCCTTCTGCTCGTCGCTGAAAAGTGTCCTGGCCCTTATCTTCATACGGCCTGACCTCCTCTACCGCCTCCGGCCCCTCCCGCGGCTGTCAAAAGTCCCCCGACGCTCCGCCGCCGCCGAAATCGCCGCCGCCGCCGAAGAAGCCCCCGGAAGAATCCCCGTCCGAGGAAGAGCCGCCGCCGAAGAAGGGCCCTCCCAAGAGGAAACCGGTCCAGAAGCCGCCGCCTCCTCCGCGCGGCCTTCCGCCCCCTCCGGAAAAAACGGCATGGACGAGGAGACCCACGACGAGGCCCAGCAGGCCGAGCCCGCCGAGAACAGGGTACGAGAGGGCGGGGAAGGATAATTTTGCGGCTGCCGGCAGCCCGGCCGCGCCCACTATTGCCCCGAACACCTTCGAGAAGGCGCCGGCAAATACGAGGGCGACAAATAGGAAAATGAGGAGTGTAAAGATCGGCGTGGTCCGGCCGTGCCCGGCGCCCGGCTCCCGTCCCGATGCTTTGTACTCGCCCCGCACAGCTTCCATGATGCTGCTTACCCCTGCCGTGATGCCGCCGTCAAAATCGCCTGCCTTGAACCTCGGGATGATGCTGTTCCTGACAATGCGGCCCGCCGTGAGATCGGTCAGCCTCCCTTCCAGGCCCCTGCCGACCTCTATCCTCACCTTCCGGTCGTCCCTCGCCACGAGGAGGATCACTCCGTTGTCGACGCCCTTCGATCCTATCCTCCACGCCTCTGCAACCTTTATCGAGAATTCCTCCAGGTTTTCTCCTTCCAGGCCGGGTATCGTGAGTACGACTATCTGCGTGGAATCGGTCCCTTCGAACCGGACGAGCGCCCGCTCCAGTCCTGCCGCCGTCTCAGGCCCTATCATGTGCCCGTAATCGTTGACATGTCCGCGCAGCTCCGGCGCGGGCAGGGCCCTTGCCGAAAGTGGCAAAAGCAGGGCGATTGCCAAAAGTAAAAGAAAAGGGGCTCCCTCCCGCCTTCTCATGGCCGCCCTAGAATGCTATCCTGGGTGCGGTTCTCGCGCCCTCGTCCGCTTTGAAAGGTTCTTTCCTCGTAAGATGGAGGAGGAGCGAATTGGTCAGTGAGTTTGGAAAGGTCCGGATGCCCGAATTGAACTCCTGGACGGCCCTGTTGTACCTCACCCTTGCCACATTGATCCGGTTCTCCGTCCCCTCGAGCTGATTCTGAAGGTCGAGAAAATTCTGGTTTGCCTTGAGGTTGGGATACTGTTCGGCGACGACGAGCAGCCTCGACAGGGCCGAGCCAAGCTGTGACTGGGCCTGCTGAAAGCCGGCGACCGCCTCGGGCCGGCCGAGCATCTCCTTAGACACCTGGACGGTGCCAACCTTTGCCCGTGCCTCGGTGACGGCCTTAAATGTCTCGTTCTCGTGCTTTGCGTATCCCTTTACGACCTCGACCAGGTTCGGCACAAGGTCCGCCCGGCGCTGGTATGCAGCTTCGACGTCCCCCCACGCGGCAAAAACGGCCTCCTCCTTTACCTGCATCTCGTTATAACCGCAGCCGTAGAGGCCGAAGATGATCATAGCAAGGGGCAGAAGGGGTAAAAGTCTTCTCATGGTCCCTCCCGAACAATTTTTTCAATTATAGCAAACCTCCTTCGCAAATGCCATTGAATCGACGAAGGCCGGGACAAGCACTACAGGCAAAGGGGCACAAGCCGCTTGTTCTTTATGTCGGCCAGGCCCTTGTCCGTAATCCTCAGGAAAGGCAGGCCGGTGAAAGGAATGGTCTGAAGGGTAAGGAAAGGCTTGGGCATAGCCACTCCGATGTCCGCCATCGCCCTATCGAGTTCCTCTATCTTCACGGCCGCTTCGTCCATGCCGCATTCCGGGATTAGACCGTAGACGGGCATTGCAAACTCGTAGATGATCTTCCCTCCCTTGGAAATGACGATGCCGCCCTGCAGGTCTATAAGGCGGTTCACGGCCTTCGCCATGTCCTCCTCGCTGCTCCCCGCGGTGAGGATGTTGCACGTGTCCCATATGAACGTGGTCGCAAAGGCGCCGCCCTTGACGCCGGTGCCCGTGATAAAGCCCCTGCCCATCTGTTTCCCGCCGCCCCTTCTGATGACGGCTACAGGTGCGATGTCCCTCCCTATGTCCTTTTCCAGGAAGCCGTCCCTGACGGAAAGGACGGCCTCCGTCTCCCTGGTGATGGTAGCATTTACCAGGTTGATGACCCGAACACGGTTCTTGCCGGGGTCTGCGGCTATGCGGAAGTCATCGGCAGCCACCTTTTCCGTGTTCACGGTCTGCTTCATGGCTTCGGGGTAAGGGAAGGGGGCGGCCTTTCCTTTGAAGTCGCCGTCAACCACGACCATTTCCCCATTGACCATCACGTGGCGGACGCGGACCCGCGCGAGATCGTCGAGGAACAGGATGTCCGCGTGCCGCAGCGGGGCGATGGCGCCGAGATGGCGCAGGCGGTAATAGTCGGCGGGGTTTATCGTGACCATTTTGATAGCTTCTATGGGGCTGAACCCATACTCTACGGCCCTTCGAACTATAGTGTCCAGATAGCCCTCCTCGGTCAGCATGCGTGCGTCAAAAGTGTCCGATACGAGCATGATCCTCCTCTTGTCTACGGCGAGATCCTTGAGCCTCGACAGCTCCTGCAGCTCTTTTCGGACGAAGCCCTCCCTTATCATGACGTAGATGCCGAACCTGAGCCTCTCGACCGCCTCTTCGGCAGTGATCGATTCATGGTCCGAGGTGATCCCCGTCATAAGATACTGGACGAGCTTCGACCCTCTGGCGCCCGCCCCATGGCCTTCGAGCGTTTTGCCGAGGGAAAGGGCCAGCGCCGCTTGCTCCAGCACGCGGTCGTCGCCCTCGACGACCCTCGTCCAGTAGCTCTCTCCCGCGCCGAGAACGTCCTGCCGCCTTAATACCTTCTCGAACTCGGCCAGGGTGAGACCGACCGCCGTTTCCATCTGGGGGAAAGGCGGCGTCATGGGCGGGGCGAGGAAATAGCAGCGGAGCGGGTACCCTTTCGTGCTTTCGAAGAAGGATTCGACCGCTGGCAGGCCTAGGGAAGTGCCGACCATCCCGGCCTCCGAGACGACGCAGGTGGTGCCGCCTTTCAAAGAATAGGGCACCAGTTCATAAAAGGGGTACATGGCGTCGAGATGGGTGTGGGCATCTATAAAACCGGGACAAAGGCAGAGGCCCCCGGCATCGATCGTTTCCGTTTTCCCTGTCCCGCCGAGCCGTCCCTCTTCGTCTATGCCCGCGATATAGCCGTCCTTGATCGATATGGCAAGTCCCTCCTCGACGCTATTCGTGAAGACATTGACTATCCTTCCGTTCTTGACGATCAGGTCCGCGGGCTCCTCGCCTTTCGAACAGCGGAGGAGCCTTTCGAGCGTTCTTTTTTCCAAAGTAATCCCTCCGGAGACAACATAAAGTATGCCATTACCGGCCGAGCCGCTTCCCGACCCCTTTGAAGGACGCCCCGCCCGGCAACTGCATACAACTGTGCAAGTATGCCATAGGGATCACTTTGTTACAAGAGCGAAGGGCCGGGGTCGGCGGTCCCTTCCTTCACCCTTTCGATTTTACCGGGGACGGTCGGGCCGATCTTGCGAAACGTGGCGTTGGGCCGCGGTATTGTGATATATTGAATGTCAGGAAACTTCCCAGAGGCTGCATAGCCCATGATATATACCGTCACCCTCAACCCGTCCCTTGACAGGACATTCGGAATCGACGAGTTCCTTTACGACGAGGTCAATACCATCGTCGAGGAGAGACGAAGGGCAGAGGGCAGAGGGATAAACGTTTCCAGGGTGATAAGGGAGCTCGGAGGGCAAAGCATCGCCCTCGGTTTCATGGGCGGGTATAACGGCATCGAGATGGAGGGCAGACTGACCGGCGAGGCTGTCATCTGCGATTTTACGAGGACGAACGGAGAGACGAGGACGAACATCATCATCCATCAGGGGAAAAAGAAGGTGGAGACCCTTTTGAGCGCCGCCGCTGCTGAAGTCACGCCTTTCGATGTCAACGTGTTTTATAATAAGATCAGGCAGATACCTCGCCGGAGTTATGTGGTGGTCAGCGGGAACATGCCTCCGGGCCTCGACGACGGTTTTTACGCGCAGATGATAACGGCCTTGAACGACAGGGATGCGAAGGTATTTCTGGATACGGACGGGGAAGCCCTCCGGAAAGGTATACGTGCCGGCCCTTATCTCGCCAAACCGAATATCCACGAGTTCGGCAGGCTCGTTGAGGCGAACCTCAAGGACCATTACGACGTGATTGCAGCTGCGGCCCCTTACCTGGAGCTTGTGGATTTTCTGGTGGTTTCCATGGGTCGGCGGGGCGCTTTAGGCATTTGCGACAGAGAGAGGTTCCTTGTAACGCCCCCGAGGGTGGACGTGAAGAGTTCGAC
>JBEKOT010000155.1:0-5160 GCA_049521495.1 Syntrophorhabdales bacterium
CCGGTATACCGCCTTTGATGACGCTCCACGCGTAAAGGATGCCAAGGGCGAGGTTTACGCCCATGCCGGCGAATGTCACAATCCATCCACGCCTGATGTCCGCCTCTGCCATGGGCAAGGCTACCCCTATAGCTTGATCCTTCATGATTCGGTCCCCCCCCCTTGTGCACTTATTCACAAACCCTCAAAATATACTATACGGTATCGAGGGTGTCAACATCTATTCTTCTGCCGCATTCGCGCAATCCCCTGGGCGCCCCTCACTTTATTTGCAAACCCTCGATTACTATATTGAAAGAACAGCCTGGTATTCTGTAACGGGGACGCGCCCTTTCCCGCCGATGCTTCCGGTGCATTATTCTTTTCTGCGGCGCGCAGTTCTGTGCGAGAATAGTACAGGGAGGAGGTGCGGCAGTGTCGATGCCGGAGGGCCTGAAGCGGATATCGGAGACCGTGTGGGAGCTGCCCGTCTCATATAAGGCGGGCATGCGGGTACCCGCTCGCGTCTACGGAACGGAGAAGCTGATCAAGGAAATGGATGATGCCGTCTACGACCAGGTGACGAATGTAGCTACGCTGCCCGGAGTGACAAAGTATGCCCTCTGCATGCCCGACGGCCATTTCGGATACGGCTTCCCCATCGGGGGAGTTGCGGCAATGGACATCGAGAAGGGAGGGGTCATATCGCCGGGCGGCATAGGTTTCGATATCAATTGCGGAATGAGGCTCGTCAAAACGGACCTAACCCTGAAGGAGGTGCAACCCCGGCTGAAGGACCTGGTCGACCAGCTTTATGCAGCCGTGCCCTCGGGTGTAGGAAGCACCGGTTTTCTGAAGCTGTCGAAGCAAGAATTCCGCGCCGTCATAGAACAGGGCGCCGGGTGGTGCGTCCGAAACGGTTACGGCTGGAACGAGGACCTGGAGCTCACGGAAGATTGGGGCTGCACCAAAGGGGCCGACGCCTCGACGGTCAGTGAAAAAGCCATCGCCCGCGGGTTCAACCAGATCGGGACCCTGGGGTCGGGCAACCACTACCTCGAGGTCCAGGTAGTCCACGAGCGAAACATCTTCGACGAGTCCCTTTGCCGGGCCTTCGGCCTTGCGCCGGGGCAGGTAGTCGTCATGTTCCATTGCGGGAGCAGGGGCTTCGGCCACCAGGTGGCGACCGATTACCTCCAGACCTTCCTCAAGGTAATGGAAACAAAGTATGCCATTCGCGTCCCGGACCGCGAACTTGCCTGCGCCCCCTTCGATTCGCCGGAAGGGCGCGACTACTTCTCGGCGATGAAATGCGCCCTCAACATGTCCTTCGCTAACCGCCAGGTGATCCTCCATCGCGTTAGGGAGGTCTTTTCCCGCGTCTTCAAAGGGTCCGCGGAAAAGCTGGGCGTCCGCATGATATACGACATTGCCCACAACACTGCCAAGCTTGAAAAGCATCTGGTGGACGGGAAGGAAAGGTCGCTCCTCGTCCACAGGAAGGGGGCGACCAGGGCTTTCGGGCCGGGCATGGAGGAGATACCAGAGCGATATAAGAAGCTGGGCCAGCCTGTCATCATCGGGGGGAGCATGGAAACGGGTTCGTACCTCCTCGTAGGGACCGAAAAAGGTAGAGAGACCTTCTTCAGCACGCCCCACGGAAGCGGACGCACCATGAGCCGCACGGCGGCACGCAAGCAATGGCGGGGAAGGGAGCTGCAGCGGGAGATGGAGGGGCGGGGCATTTACGTGCGCACCGCGTCCTGGTCCGGCCTTGCAGAGGAGGCCGGGGCGGCTTACAAGAATATCGATGAGGTGGCCGAGGCGGCCGAGCTGGCAGGGATCGCCAGGAGGGTTGTACGCTTCGCCCCCTTGGGCAACGTAAAAGGATAGCTTGAGCTCATCCGCGTATCGTTACCTCGATGACGTTGCGACGGCGGACATCGCATTCGAGGCAGAAGGCGACAGCCTGGAGGAGGTTTTTGTCGCCGCCGCCGAAGCGACGATGAACGTGATGATCGAAGACCTGAGCGCCCTATCGCCCAGCCAGGGCAGGACGATCGATCTGGAAAACACCGAGCTCGATATGCTCCTCTTCGATCTTCTTCAGGAGCTTATTTATTACAAGGACGCCGAGCAGCTCCTATTGAGAATCACGGACATATCGGTCGCGGAGAGGGAAGGCGCATATCTTCTCCGCGCACGGGCCGCGGGCGAAAAGCTGGACCTCCATCGCCACGAGCAGCGCGTCGACGTGAAGGCTGTGACCCTCCACCGGTTCAGCCTCAAGAGAACCGGCGACGGCTGGAAGGCATTCGTCATCCTCGACGTCTGACGGCGTCCCTCGGTTGTCAGGCCGGGCGCACGTACAAGGAAAGCAGGGATAAGGCCATCAGGGCGACCGGCCGATCAGGTCGATGACCGTTATTTCAGGGGGCGCGAGAAAGCGGACGGGCGGTCCCCACGTGCCTGAGCCTCTGCTCACATAAAGGAAGGACCCGTGGGGCGAAAAAGAATAGAGGCCCGCGACGAGGGGATAAAAAAAACGGGTGATAAGCCTGAAGGGAAAGATCTGGCCGTCATGAACGTGCCCCGAAAGCTGGAGGTCGAAAAGGTCCATGCTTTCCCTGTCCACCACCGGCCGGTGCTTCAGGAGAAGGGTGAGTTTCCCGTTCTTTACGGAGCTGAGGAGCGCCGACTCCCCGGTGCTTGACGACCCGTAACCCGGGCCTGCAGGGTCGTCGACGCCGACTATATTGATGATGTCGTGGACGGTGACCGCCTCGCCGCGAAGCACGCGAAAGCCGGCTTTAGTCGTGAAGGCAAGGGAGCGGTCTAGCCCGGCGTAAAATTCGTGGTTGCCCGTAACGGCGAATTTGCCGAGCGGCGGCGCTATGGTCTCCAGCAACTCCATAGCGCCATCCCTGTAGGTCATCTGGCCGTCCACCAGATCTCCTGTCGAGACCAGTATGTCCGGCTTCGCCTTCCTAACCAGGTCCACGATCCTTCTCAGCCTCTCCGGCCCCACTGTCAACCCCAAATGTATGTCCGAAATCTGGACGATCCTCAAAGGGCCGATATGGGCAGGGATCTTGGGGCTTGAAAGCCTCACCCGCTCTGTCCGTATCATACGCGCCTCGAACCAGCCGTAGGAAGCGACTGCCGCTGCGACCGCGCAAGCCAGCAAGAAACAGGACCTTGCCGAAGGCCTCAGCCATAAGGGCGTTTCTCTAATCGCCGCATCTGTGATGTAGACCGCGAGACGCCATAAATCGATCAATATGGAGGCGCAAAAGAAAAGAAAAAGCAAGGCCATCCACGTATATCCCGTAAAGGCCGCCAAGCGGGCCAGCGATGTCAGCCCCGCGTTTTCGAACGACCGCGTCAATACGGGAACCGTGATCATCAAGACCAGGAAAAGGGCGAGGAGAAGAGCCCCGCCGGGGCCGAGAGGCAGGTCCGCTTTCGCCCGCACGAGCAAGTAGAAGTGAAGCATGCTGTAGAGAAAGAAAAAGCCCGCCAGGAAAAGTGCCACGAGATATATTATGGGCCAAAGACCGCCTGTTGGCAAAAAAATCGGACCGCCTCCATCACATTTTTTTCTCCGAGCCTTCCGTGGAGCACTTTTTTGTTGAGACGGCGCGCCAATAAGCTTATATTTAGAGACTAACCGTTGAGAGGGAAGGATGCCGATGCCTGCCAGGATCATTATCGAGGATGTAGCGATCGAGGCCGAGTTCTCCGACACGCCCTGCGCGCGAGCTATAGTCGACGCGCTGCCCATAGAAACGCAACCCCATGTTTGGGGGGACGAATTCTATTTCGAGATCCCCGTGAAGCAACTCCTGGACGAGACGGCGACCTCCCGCGTGAACGTGGGAGATATCGGCTATTGGCCGCCCGGTGCCGCCCTCGCCCTTTTCTTTGGTCCGACGCCCTTGAGCCGTGGACCTGATCCTGTACCGACCAGCGACGTGAACATCGTCGGCCGAATCAAGGGCGACCCTGCAGCACTGAAAAGAATGAAGCGCGCGGGGCGCATCAGAATCGAGCTTTTGACCGGATAGAGGGCTTTTTCCGACTGCTAAAAAACGCTCGGATGAGAGCGTTAAACGAAGGAAGGGTTAGGCGAACCGGGCAGGAAAAATGGGGAACCAGGGAGGAGGTGATAAGGAAATGGCAAAGGCAGCACCGAAGACGAAAAAAGCGGCGGCGAAAACAGCAGCCGCAAAACCGAAAAAACCGGTAAAGACAGAGGGAGTAAAGGGGGCGCCGAAGGCGGCAGCCGCAAAATCGGCGACCGGGAAGGCCGGGGCAGCGGCGAAACCGGCTGCAAAGCCGGCGAAGGCGAAGGCCTCTAAGGCGAAGAAAGCGAAGGCGGGCCGCGGTAATCAGCTTTATTGCGAGGTTTGCGGCCTCGTCGTTTCAATCGACGAAGCGTGTGGCTGTGCTGGAGTGTGCGACATCATTTGCTGTGAACAGCAGATGCAGCCTAAGAAATAGGTGGTTCGATCGGTTCGCCTAATTCTCTTCCGACCTTTCCCTATTTTTTCGGCAGTACCGACCGGAGAAGCTTTGCGCAGGATCGCCCGGGTAGGCGGTAGGGCGCGATTATGACTACCGTGGGAGGCCAGGTGTACGACAAAGGAACCATTAAGGCCCGGGACGCTCTTCTAGTTCTTATCGATATACAGGAGAAGCTCACCCCGGCGGTCGTGGAGGCGGAGAAGATGGTGGAGAACGCGAAGCGTCTCCTCGGCCTCGCCCGCGTCATGGAACTTCCCGTGATCGTTACCGAGCAGGAGAAACTTGGCCGGACGTTGGGAGAGATAGGTGAGAAGCTCACGTCGGCGGCCATTCAAAAAACGACTTTCGACTGCTTCCTCTCCGACGAATTCGCCGCTGCAGTGGCAAAGACCGGCAGATCCGCGCTGATCTTAGCCGGTATCGAGGCCCACATATGCGTTGCCCAAACCGCCCTCTCGGGCAATTCCCGTTTCAACATCCATGTCGTGAGCGACGCGATAGCCTCGCGCTCTCCCCATAACGTAGCGGTTGCGCTCGACAGGATGAGGGCGGCGGGCATTACCATAACTTCAACCGAGATGGTGATTTACGAGCTCCTGAAGCGGGCCGGGACTCCCGAGTTCAAGGCCATGCTTCCCCTCGTCAAGTAATTCC
>JBEKOT010000156.1:0-5643 GCA_049521495.1 Syntrophorhabdales bacterium
TTCGCTCGGTGCAGCTTCTCCTGGGCCACGAAGATATCTCGACGACGCAAATCTACACTCACGTCGACAAAAAGCGCCTAAAAGAGCTACATAAAAAGTACCACCCAAGGGGATAGAGCGGGCCGGGCGCTTTTTGCGCCTGACTTTGTCGTCGTGTTCGGCGTGTATCCTCACTTGCGACCCGCGCCACCGCCGAGGAGCGCGGGTGCCCGCCTATGTATGCTCCGGTACCCGCCTCCACGACTTCGCGTCATCCATCAAAAATCGCCTCGGCCCGTGGGTACGAACCTTTGAAACAACTCCCCGGACGGGAGGACCTTTTCTTGCGCGACCATCGCGGGAGGACTTGGCACCCGCCCGAAGGGTGGGTCGTCGGGTAAGTCCGGGAGCCGGGGCACCCGCGCCCCAAAAGGGGCGTGGGTCGAAGCGGAAAGAAAACGGTGCGAGCGGCCGGGGAGATTATTTGATAGGTCTTACCCCCCTATGTGCGCCTCCGCCCAACGGGCTAGTGCGCCCCTCCGGTTACCTGGACGGCCATCGGCGGGTGGCACGCCTCGTACTTGCCGCTCTTCATGCCTTCCTTTCAGTGAAAACGCGACGAAGGAAGAAGGCCGGCTGAGGACATCGCCCGCTTCCCTTGATCCGCTTTACCGGGTGACTTATGTTTGGAAAAGGTCAAAGGCATAAAGGAGGTTGTTATGCCGAAGAAAGCCAATCCCATACAGCTACAGAAATTCCTTAATGCGGGAATCGCCAGGGAGGTCGGAAAGATCGAAGCAAGGTAGCACCGCCGCCGGCTCTGCGCGGCGCTTTTGTCACCGGGCCCGTCCGTAGTCACTGCCGGCCGGCCCTTGTCGGCTTGTTTGTCTCGCCCAAGGGACGGCCCGTTTTATCTTGGTCGTCGTGTCCCTGCTCCTCTTTCCGCCTTATGCGGTCTATGATGTCGGTTGTGGAGAGGTTCTCTATATAAGGCAGTATCTCGACCCGACCGCCGAGGGCGAGCACCAGGGGCGCTTCCGGAAGCGTCGCTAGTGTATAGTCCCCGCCTTTGGCAAAGATATCCGGACGGACGATCTTTATCAACTCAGCGGGTGTCTCTTCGTCGAAGGGCACGATATGATCGACAGAAGTGAGGGCGGAAAGAACCCGGATGCGGTCCTCCAGATTATTGACGGGCCTCCCCGGCCCTTTGAGCCTTCGGACGCTCCCGTCGGAGTTGATGCCCACGACAAGGACGTCGCCCATTGCCTTTGCCTGGCTGAGGCAGCTGATATGCCCCCTATGGAGGATGTCGAAGCAGCCGTTCGTGAAGACGATGCGCCGGCCCTCTCTCCTGTAAGCGCGGATTCGCTCTGCAAGGCCCGGGCCGCCGATGCGCTTGCCGGCCGGGCAGAAGTATTCCCGAAGATCGTCGGCTGAACAGGCGGTCGTCCCTTCCTTCTCCACAACTACGGCAGCAGCAGCAGCGGCGATCTCGGCAGCGGCCGCCACGGGCGCCTTCGAAGCGAGGGAAAGGGCCAAGGCGCCCAGAAAGGTGTCGCCTGCACCGATGACCCTGGTCTCTGCGGCGGGTTGCGCGTACGTCCGATACGGTCTCATGCCCCGCTCGAAGAAGAGCGCTCCTTTGGAGTCGAGCGTGACTGCCGCGATGCCGGCCCCGGTCAATTCGAGGATCTGGTCGCCGTACAAGGTGATCTCTTCGGGTGTGGCATTCTCTCGCAGGCCGAGAAGGCGCAGAGTCTCTTCAACGTTGGGTTTGACGGACGTCACCTTCAGGGACCGGTAGTCCAAAAGGCGTCTGGAATCGACGACGAGGGTGCGCGGATCCGACGATTGAAGCTCCCCGATCTTTTCGATCAACCTCCGGGTAAGGAGTCCGTAATCGTAGTCGGACACAACGACAGCATCGACCGAGGCGAAGAGGGCGGAGGCCGTTCCGATCAGACTGTCCTCTATGACCTCGCCGACCTGCTCCGTTGTGCCCTGGTCGAAGCGCAGTACTATACGGGAGTTTGCCGTGACCCTGTTCTTGACGAGGGTCGATCTCCCCCCGCTGACGAGAAGATGGTCCAGCCTGACGCCGGCCGCATCGAGGGCCTTGGACAGGTGCTCCCCTTCGGCGTCATCGCCGACGACCGAGAGAAAGGCGACATCTGCCCCCATGGACCGGATATTGACTGCCGTATTTGCTGCCCCTCCGGCGGCCCTCTTCTGCCCGAAAATATCGACGATAGGACAGGGGGCCTCCCTGCAAACCCTCTGGACGACGCCATCAAGGTAGACATCGAGCATAGCATCCCCTATAACGAGGACTTTCAAAGACCTGAATATGTCGATCAGATCGATTATGGGAGAGGTCATGCATCCCCCTGTAAATCGGGCCGGCCTTTTTTCAGAGGTCCCCAATCTTCTTTCAGCAGGGCGGCCTGGCGCCTGCGCGTCCTGCCCTGGTCGGGGGCGCTCCTGAATCTACGCCTGCCGTCCCAGGCGGAAAGACCGGCCTTCAGCCGCCCGGGTAGGCTTGCGGCTATGCGCTCCTCAACCAGCGTACAGATGAGATGGAGAGCAAGGAGGTGGACCTCCTGCACCCTTTGCTCATCGTATGCGGGAACGGGTATGGCAATATCTGCCATGCCGGTGAGGTCTCCCCCACGCGCGCCCGAAAGAACGATGCAGGCGAGCCCCAGCTCGCGGGCCTGGCCACACGCCTTCAAGAGGCTTTGGGACTTGCCGTTCGTAGTTATGCAGACGAGCAGGTCTCCGGGCTTTCCGAGGGCCTGTACCTGCCTCGCGAAAACGTTCTCATAGCCCATGTCGTTCGAGACAGCCGTAAGGATCGTCGAGTCGGCCGTAAGTGCCACGGCCGGCAGTCCCGGGCGACCACGTCTTTTGAATTGTCCGACAAGCTCTCCGACAAAATGCTGGGCCTCAGTTGCGGCCCCGCCGTTTCCGCACGCGAGCAGCTTGCCCCCCTTCTCGAAGCACTCGCCGATCGCTTCGGCTGCGGCAATTATAGAAGGACAGAGAACCTGTCCTGATAGACGGAGTAACTTGATTATCGCCGCCGAGCTGTCCCTCACAAGGCCAAGCTGCCGTCGGCTGCCAGGCGGCCCAAGCCTTCTGCGCAGGTGTCCCGGTCTCGCTTCGCGGGCGACTTCTTCAATGACCGTGCCGATCATGGAAGCCACCTTTTCCCAGGTGAAACGCCGATTGGCCCGTCTTATGCCTTCCCGTCCGAGCCTTTCTCGGAGCTCCGGGTGCGCGTAAAGCTCGACCAGGCGGCAGGCGACTTCTTCGTGATCTTTCGCCGGCACCAGGTAGCCGGTCCTGTCGTGGACGATGCCATACTTTATGCCCCCTACGGCAGAGCCGATCACGGGTATGCCGCACGCCATGGCCTCGACCGGCGTAATGCCGAAGGGCTCATACCAGGGCGTAGTAACGAATACGTCCGAAGCGCTGTAATAGTACCGTAGAACGTTCCTCCCTCGCCGGCCGAGGAACAGCACTTCTCCCCCGACGCCCAGGTCTGCCGCGATCCGTCTCAATCGCTCCAATTCGGTTCGGCCGGGCGCCTCCGCCCCCTGGGATTCACCACCGACGATCAGAAGGAGGGCTGGCGACGGACAGTCGCGCAAAAACCGGGCGAAACCGCGTATTACGGTATCTATGCCCTTGCGGGGGACGATCCGGCCGAGCTGGAGCACGACGAAATGGCCGCCCGGAAGTCCCAGCTCTCTTCTGGCGAGTAACCTCTCTACCGGCCAAAACTCGGCCGGGTCGAATCCGCAGGGTATTACCGTTATCCTGCCCGGCGGCGCCCGGTAAAGGGAGACGAGATCTTCCCGGTCCTGGGGGCATTCGGCAATGATGCGATCTGCCCCTGCCACAACGCGGTCCTCCACGGCGAAACGCTCGTCCGGAAAAGCGTCCCCTTCCTTCTGATACAGCCGACGAACACGGCCAAGCGCGTGAAATGTCACGATAAAAGGGACGCCCGTTCTTTTTTTGATCTCCGCCGCCACCAGGCCAGACATGAAGAAATTTGCATGAATCACGTCATAGCCGCCGCTTGCCTTCATAAAATCGAGACAGTGGCCTGTGAACTCATCCATATAGGGGAGCAGGTCTTCTTTTCTCACCCATTCCGGCGGACCCGCTTTCACGTGGACGACCCTCACGCCGTCCTCCCACTCTACGAGGTCTGCCGGCTCCGTTCCATCCCGGCGCGTGAATACATCGACCGTGTGGCCGGTCCGGGCGAGACGGCGTGCGACGTGACCCACGTACACGTTTTGCCCGCCGCTGTCAACACCGCCTATTTCGGCAAGGGGAGAAGCGTGCTCGCTGATAATGCAGATGCGTTTTCCCATGTTACCGGTCTTCCGTCTCGTCCGGTCTTAGGCGACGACGGCGTCCCACTAGGGATAATCTGGGATCGCTTCTTTCGATTGTCAAATAGCGGCTGTTGACGAAAGTCTTTTGCTTCTTGCCGTTTCCCTGGCCGGTGCTTTTATTTCAAAAGGGTGTACCTTGGATTTCGACATCGTTATTGCCACCCGCAACAGGCGGAAAGCCCTTCAGCTTTCTCTTCCGCCCATGCTTACTCAAAGGCGCCTACCCAGCCGGCTCATCGTGGTCGACGCGAGCGACGACCACGGCGAGACGAGAAAGACAGTCGAAAATATCGTGGCGGATACAGGTCCCGCCCTCCGCCTCGAGATAATCCGGTCGGAGCCAGGCTCTTCCCGTCAGCGCAATGCAGGGCTGAAGCTGGCGAAATCGCCTGTAGTGCTCTTTCCCGACGACGACTCCCTCTGGTTTCCGGGGTTCTCCGATGCTCTCATGCGCGTATACGAGAGGGACGAGGAGACCTTGATAGGGGGCGTGGGCGGCAGAGAGTCGCCCGTGCCGCCGCCCGGCGTCTTGGGAGGTGAAGAACCCTCGTACCGTATGGCCGGGCGGGACAGGCTCCAGCTTTCCGTCGGCCGCTTCCTCGACTCAATCGAATACAGATTGTTCCCGGACCCATTTTTTGTGGAGGGGGCCGCCGCCAGGAGGGGGAAAAGGGTACCCCCCTGGCTTGCAGAGGAAGAATCGGGGCTTGAGGCGACGCTGCCCGGCTTCAGGATGTCCTTTAGAACCGAGCTGATCCTCAAAAAAGGGTTCGACCAGGCGCTGGGTACGTACGCCCTCTTCGAAGATTACGACGCGAGCCTGGCCATCCTGGAAACCCACCTCCTTGTCGATGCCGGGAAGGCGAAGGTCTTCCACTATAGGGTTCCCGGAGACCGTGTGGCGGGAGCAGAGTGGGGCGCCATGCAAATCCTCAACAGAGCCTATGTTATCTGCAAGCACTCCCGTCCCGGCTCGTCCGCACGAAAACGGCTCCTCGGTTATTCGTGCTACAAGCTCGTCAGATATCTCGCCCAGGCACACACGCCTTACGGCAGGCAGAGGGTTATGGGTGCAGCAAAGGCTTTACGGTGCCTGTCGCAACTCTTTGAAGCTCCCCCGGAGAAACTGCCGGGATTGTACGCGCTGTTGCGCGAAAGGTGCCTCTCACACCTCCCTTAGGAGCACGTTCTCCGGGAGGCGGCTCGCCGCAGCTGCCAGGTTCTTGAGAAGGGCGGACATCCTTTT
>JBEKOT010000157.1:0-5651 GCA_049521495.1 Syntrophorhabdales bacterium
ATGGAGGAAGTCAGGTCCGGCAAAAGGCATTTTCTCCAGAATAACAAAGCATTCCTGTCGCTCATGATCAAAGGGGAGTGGGTAGGCACGATCATGATGGGCAGCAGGTCGACCGGCCGCTCGAAAAAGAGCGGCTTCAGCCCGGACGATATCAATTTCATGAAGATGATCGCGGACAAGGCCTCGACGCAAATCGAAAACAGGCTACTTTACGAAAGCCTTTTTGAGAGCGTCCTTCACACGCTTACCTCCCTTATCGTCGCGGTCAACAGACGGGACATGTACACGGAGGGCCACTGCAGGCGCGTCGCGGAAATGTGCCTTACCCTTGCCGACGCCCTTGGCGCCAAGGACTATGAAAAGGATGTGGTGCGCGTTGTTGCGCCCATACACGACGTGGGGAAGGTCGGAATTCCCGATGCCATACTCCTGAAAGAGGGGATACTGACCTGCGAGGAATACGACCTCATGAAAAGCCATTCGGTATACGGAGAAGAAATAATAAACCGCTTCGACATCCTGACAAACGAGGCCCGGATAACCAGACACCATCACGAAAGATACGATGGGACGGGTTACCCCGACGGGCTGGCAGGAGAAGATATTCCCTTCTCTTCGAGGCTCATAGCCCTCTGCGATACTTACGATGCCATGGTGACGGACAGGCCGTACAGGAAAGGCCGGGATAGGGAGGAAACACTGGCGGAGATCAAGAGGTACAGCGGAAAACAGTTCGATCCGGACATGAAATTGAAAGACGGGAATATTTCAGGATAACCGACCGTTTGTTCCTGGAATTCAGGGAGGTAGACTATCAGGAGTCAATTGTCCTGGAAGAAAGCCTTAAACAACCGGAAGTTTTTTCAGGCCGCCCCGAGCGGCCGGTTGCCCTGTCGGCGGGCCCGGCCTTCCGGGAGGTTGAGTTGTACGATTACCTGGAGGCTATCGAAAGGAAGCTGGATAGGGTAATCGACCTGCTGTCGAAAAGGGAAGGCCGGTTTCAAGGCGTTTATAAGGAGGTCAACATCAGCGGGTCCGGTCTCAAATTCTGCTCGTCCACGGAATTGCACGAAGGTGCCCTGCTGGAGATTGCCATCGGACTGCCCCTCAATCCGGACCGGCGCATCAGGGCCCTTGGCAAGGTGGTGAGAAGCAGCCCATCGAAAAAGGAGGGTGAAGAAGGCTGGGAAACGGCGGTGGGCTTCGTGGCCATAAGCGAGAAAGACCGTGATGCCCTGGTCGGATATGTCTTCTCAAAGGAGAGAGAGCACCTGAGACTGAAGCAAACGTCTTAGGCGCTCCCAATCAAGCTGATGGATGTTACGACCATTGTCGGGCTGATCCTGGGAATCGGGGCTGTTCTTGTTTCCTTCACCATGGAGGGCGGTCACCTTGCTGCCCTGATCCAGGGGCCGGCTATCCTTCTTGTTATCGTGGGCACCATAGGCGCCTCCGTGGTGACCACCTCGTTCAGCCAGTTGCGCAACCTCCCCAAGCTCTTCAAGATCGTGCTCTTCGAAAAAAACCTCAATCCGCAGCAACTGATAAACCTTATCTATGGACTTTCGCAAAAATCTCGGAAGAACGGCCTGCTGAGTCTGGAGCACGAGCTTCCGGCGATCAAGGATTCCTTTCTTAGGAAAGCGGTTCAGCTTGCCATCGACGGCTTCGAGACGACAAAGATCAGAGAGATTCTGGAGATAGAAATGTCTTATATGCACGAGCGGCACAAGATAGGCTCCGCATTCTTCCAGAAACTGGGCGGGTTTTCACCGACCCTGGGGATAATGGGCACGGTCCTTGGGCTCATCCACGCCCTCGGGAGCATGGAGGACACTTCCCACATGGCATCCGCCATAGCCAGCGCCTTCATAGCGACCCTCTGGGGCGTTGCCATGGCAAACCTTGTCTATCTTCCCGTGGCCGATAAGCTCAAGGCGAAGCACCGGGACGAAGCCATTTACCTTGAGATCATAAGCGAAGGGATCGTCTCCCTGGCTATGGGGGACAACCCGAGGGTCATCAGGATGAAGCTGCTCTCCTTTCTCCTGCCCGATATGCGAGCAGAGGAAAGACCATGAGAAAAAATCCTAACACCGAGGACGAGCAGCGGGACAACCTTGACAGGTGGCTGATCACTTACGCCGACCTGATCACGCTCCTTCTGGCCTTCTTCATCATGATGTACACCTTTTCGACCCAGGACGCCCGGAAGTATCAGGAAGTGTCCGACCGGTTGAAGAACATATTCACCGGAGGGAGTGGTGTACTCAAATCCGGTAGCGCCGCCGATTCAAAAAAGATGGAGGGGCAGGATGGGTCGGTGGGCGCCGTGGACATCGAGAAAGAATTGGAGAACGAAGTGGCGGCCATTTCAGGCGCCCTCGGCCAGGAGCACAAAGTATCCGTCTTCAGGGACGAGAGAGGCATCGTGATACGCATAATGGACACGGCTCTTTTCGATGAGGGGAAGGCGGCGCTGAAAGAGACGGCGATTGTCGCCATGAGAAAGATCGTTCCGACCATAGAGAAGAGCAAGAGGAATTTGATGATTGAGGGGCACACGGATAATGTGCCCATAAATACCGCGGAATTTAAGTCGAACTGGGAATTGTCGACAAGAAGGGCCACCGAAGTGGTGCGCCACCTGATCGAGAAGTACGACTTTCCTGCGCAACGGATTTCCGCCTCGGGTTACGCCGAGTTCAAGCCTGTGGCCGACAACGATACGCCGAAGCACAGGGCACTCAATAGGAGGATAGAGATCATCCTCCTTAAGTAGCGGAAGGGGGATCCTCGTCCGGGCCTATTTCGCGTTGTACCCCTGTCTCCGGTGTTGCTACCTCTCTTTTCTATTCTTCCGGGCGGACATTACGTCCATCACCGACTCCCCCAGCTCTGCCAGACTTCTGGCTACAGTGACACCCGCGTCTTCAAGGGCCCTTATCTTTGCCTCGGCGCCTCCCTGCCCCCTCGAGATGATCGCCCCTGCGTGTCCCATTCGCCTGTCCGGAGGCGCCGTGAGGCCTGCAATGAAGGCGACGAGCGGCTTCGTCCCTTTGGACCGGAAGAACTCGGCCGCCTCTTCCTCCTGGGTGCCGCCGATCTCTCCGATAAGGACCACCGCCTCAGTCTCGCCGTCCTCTTCGAAAAGGTCGAGGATCTCCACAAATGAAAGCCCCCCTACCGGGTCGCCCCCGATGCCGACGCAGGTGGACTGGCCTATGCCGGCCAAAGTGAGCTGGTGGACCGCCTCGTAGGTAAGAGTGCCGCTCCTGGAGACCACGCCCACCGGACCTTTCCGGTGGATGTAGCCGGCCATGACCCCGATCTTGCACCTCTCCGGCGAGATGATTCCGGGGGTGTTCGGCCCTATGAGGCGGACGCGCTTTTTTGCCGTGTATGCCGTTGCAGCGACCATGTCGAGCACGGGTATACCTTCGGTGAGGCAGACGACGAGATCGACGCCCCCGTCGGCCGCCTCCATAACGGCGTCGGCAGCGGAGGCCGGACGGACGAAGACGGCCGACGCGCTGGCCCCCGTCTCCCTAACCGCATCGCGGACCGTATTGAACACGGGGATGCCCTCGTGCGGCGATCCCCCTTTTCCGGGCGTCACGCCGGCGACGACCTTTGTGCCGTACTGCCGCATCTGAGCCGTGTGGAAGGCGCCTTCGGCGCCCGTGATGCCCTGGACTAGGACGCGGGTTTCTTGATCGACGAGTATCAAGCCGGCCGCCCCCTTGCCATCTCGCACTTTATCCTCTCCGCGGCCTCCTTGAGACTGCCCACGGAAACAAAGCTTATTCCCGAAGCGGCAAGTATCTCCTGCCCCTTTTTCTTGTTCGTCCCCTCGAGCCTCACAATTACGGGCAGCTTCACTGAAAGCTCCTCCGCCCCGGCTGCGAGGCCCCTGGCAAGGACGTCGCAACGGAGAATGCCGCCGAAAACATTGATAAAGAGGAGCTGCACGTCCGGGTCGGAAAGGAGTATCCTGAGGCCCTCTTTCACCATTTCCGAGGTGGCCCCGCCTCCTACGTCCAGGAAATTGGCCGGCTCAGCTCCGGCCAGCTTGATGAGGTCCATGGTTGCCATGGCCAGGCCCGCGCCGTTCACCATGCAGCCCACGTTACCTTTCAATTTGATGTAATTGAGACCGGCCCTTCGGGCCTCCGCCTCAAGACCGCTCTCGCTCCCGGGATCGCTCAGGGAAACAAGGTCGGGCTGACGGAAGAGGGCATTATCGTCGATCGTCATCTTGGCGTCAAGGGCCACAATCGCGCCTGCATCCGTCAGGACGAGGGGATTGATCTCCAATATGGAGCCGTCGCTGGCCAAAAAAAGCCTGTAGAGGGCCATTGCGACGGAAGCAAGGGCACCGACGGTGCCTGGCGGGATCTCGAGAGAGAAAAAGGGGCGCGACGCCTGGAACGGGCGAAGCCCGAAAGCCGGGTCGATATGCTCGACAACGACCTTATCGGGCTCCTGCCTGGCCAGTTCCTCGATCTCAACCCCCCCTTTGCCGCAAACGATGAGGGCCGGGCATTTCTTCGCCCTGTCGATGGTCAGGCCTAGGTAAAGCTCCCTTGCAGCCTCCACTCTCTCTTCGATGAGAAGAGCGTTCACAGGCTGCCCTTCGGGCCCTGTCTGATCGGTGACCAAATTGCGGCCGAGAAGGGCCGATGCTGCGGCCTTTGCCTCTTCGAGGGTGGCGGCCACAAGTATGCCGCCCGCCTTGCCTCTTCCGCCTGCATGGGTCTGCGCCTTTACCACAACAGGCAGGCTGCCGAGGGACCGCGCTGCGGATACCGCTTCCGAGACCGTTCTCGCCACAATTCCTTTTGGGACGGGAATTGCGTACTTGCGGAAAAGGTCTTTTACCTGGTGCTCGTAAATCTTCATTTCAAGAAGGGCTGCCTAAAGTTTGGCCGCAAAAGGCATGATTTCCTGTTTTCTCTCCCTTGAATCGGGGGGCGGCGCCATTTCCTACGATCCACCGGTCGCTTCGTTCTCAACGAGTCAGATACCATCCCATCCGGCAGGATGTCAATATAATTATTGGTGATTGTTACGCCTTTATTCGCCCCCTATCCATTAAGAGACAAATAGGTTAAATTAATGCCATGGAAAAGTCCGTATTCGGACCTGTCCCGTCGAGAAGGCTGGGTTTCTCCCTGGGCGTGGACCTCATCCCTCGCAAGCACTGCAGCTTTGACTGTATCTACTGCCAGGTGGGCAGGACAACCCACAAGGAAGTGGAGCGGAGGAGTTTCTCCGATCCTTATCTGGTAGTCAAAGAGGTGATGGCAAGGCTGAAAGAGGGGGGTCGCATCGATTTCATAAGCTTTTCAGGATCGGGAGAGCCGACCCTGAGCGCGGATTTGGGCCGGATAATAGGCGAGGTGAAGGGAAGGACGAAAATCCCCGTAGCTGTTATCACAAACGGGTCGCTCCTCTTCATGGAGGACGTGCGAAAGGAGGTCGGCCTGGCGGATCTGGTGCTCCCCTCCCTCGATGCGACAGGGGAGGGCGTTTTCGAATTGATCAATCGCCCCCACCATACCCTTTCCTTCGACCTTCTCGTGAGGGGATTGAAAGCTTTCCGCAAGGCTTACAAGGGGAGCATCTGGCTCGAGATAATGTTGATAAAC
>JBEKOT010000158.1:0-5046 GCA_049521495.1 Syntrophorhabdales bacterium
CTGCGTCTAAAGCTCTACCTGGCTTATCCGGCTGGCACGCCATCTCTTCATAGGAGAGCCTGTTCTCTCCGTGTATTGGAGATCAGATAGCTCAGAAAGGGGGGTTGGTTCTCAGGAATCAAATATTGACATTTTCCTCTTTTCCGTGTCACTTATCGAATAACGTTCGTCTTCCCGGTCCAGAACACGCGGTCTCCCATCTGGCCCCTCTACCCCACTAGTCTTACCACTTGAAACAGCTTTTATTCTATTATACCTCGCAACACCTGAAGCGGGTACGCGCGACGATTAAATGAAAAATTTTGTTGACAGCTACGAGCTATGTTATAACAAATTAAAACAACATGCCTGGGCACCTTCGATCACATCTTCTGACTTTCTGAAGGAGGGCCGAATAATGAGCGTCCGCGAAGTGGTTGGGTCAGCTGCCTCCAAAAAAATCTCCCGGCTTATAGTTAAATTGCTGGACAATTGTTCAGACGAAACCCTTAGCCAATTGACCCGCCTTGCCGAAAAGCTCACGAACGAAGAAGACGTCCTGTCGGCCATAAGGGGCATCAGGATGATGCTTAGAGACCGGGATCACGCCATACACAGGCTGTACAGGAGAGTCTCCGATTACCTCCCTTACGAGAGCAAGGTAAAGCTTTTCAATACCCTTTTCACCAACGCCTGGTTCGCCGGCTGGCAGAAAAAGACAAAGACCAAGGAGACCTACGGCTTTTCGCCCCCCTTCGCCATGATACTAAGCCCCACGCTGAACTGCAACCTGCGGTGCAAGGGCTGCTACACCCTGGGCTACGGGATGCGTCACGAGCTCTCCTACGAGACCGCGGAAAAAGTGCTCAAGGAGTGCGAAGAGCTGGGCATATCAATCGTTACCGTCCTAGGAGGTGAACCCCTCGTCTATCCGCACCTTTTCAGGATGCTGGAGGGGCACCCGAACATCACCTTCCAGGTTTACACGAACGGCACCTTGGTCACCAGAGACATAGCGAAGCGCTTCAGGGATCTGAACACTATCGTCGTCATAAGCAACGAAGGGTATGAGACCGAGACGGACCAGTGGAGGGGCAAGGGGGTCTACAAGAAGATCCTGAAGGCCTTCGAGCTCCTGACCGACGAGCGGGTACTGGTCGGTTCTTCCGCGACGGTGACGAGCAAGAACGTGGAAGTCGTCGCTTCCGAGGAGTTTGTGGACAGGATGATCGGCCTCGGCTCCTTCATACAGATGTACTTCCTCTACATGCCGGTGAACGGGCAGAGCGATTTCTCGCTCCTCGTCACCCCCGAGCAGCGCGACCTCTTGAGAAGGAAGGTCATGGAGTTCAGACGGACGAAGCCGTTCTTCTTCGTCGACTTCTGGAATGACGGGCCTCACGTGGAGGGCTGCATAGCGGCGGGCAGGAAGTACTTCCATGTCAATGCCATGGGCGATATCGAGCCGTGCGTCTACACGCACATCGCCACCCACAACGTGCGAGATACGTCACTCAGGGAGGCGCTAATGAGCCCCCTTTTCAGGGCCATAAGGGAGAGGCAGCCGCACAACGAGAACCACCTGCGGCCCTGCATGATCATCGACAACCCCGAGATAGCTAGGGAGATTATCAAGATTATCAAACCCCGCTTCACACATCCGGGAGCGGAAGAGGTCTATACCAGCCGGAGCCACGAGCTCGACGAGTACGCCCGCAGGTACGCGGACTTCATCGAGCCTATCTGGGAAAGAGAATATCTGTCCGGAAACGGCACAGGCGAAGAGCACAGAGTCTGCTGGGGCTAGAATTTCCCCTTGACGAGTCGAGGGTATATGGACCAAAATGTCTGGACCCTGCGAGATTATCTCCGTCTGGGCGCGTATTCATCTCCAAAATAGTGAACGTCAAGAGCCGCAATCATTCCCCACATTCCTTAAGTATGCCTTGAGCACCGGCTGCGAGGATTACCGGAAAAAAGAGATCCTTTGTCCACGTACGCCACTTAAATCCTTCCGGCTACGAACGTCCCGTCGGTTGAAGTGAGGGTGAATCCCGTTACGTTGCCCGAGCCATCCCTTGAAAATACAACCGTTCCCTGCATCGTGCTTCTAACGAGAAACGTATCCGCGGGCTCGGGGTACATATCGAGGCGCTCCGATACTTCACCCAACTCGTACTTCATCATCAAACCGCCGCCGGACACGTATATCTGGAATGTCATACCAGCGCCCGTTTGCTTATAATTCCCGACATAGGCCTGAAGGACGGCTGGAGGGACATCGATCAGGTTTGCCTGCTCCGGGCTGAAATCGGGCCAGTCGTACACCTTCGCAACGCCTCTGACGATCTCCATGCAAAGGGCAAGGCCGTTATCGCCGTTCGTCATGACTACTACGCCCTGGCCCCTGTCTTTATACCCTCCGAGAAATCCCTTGTAGCCGAGGTTTGAGCCGCTGTGTTCGAAGAAGAGGCCCCCGTTGGCGCTCATCAAAAGAAAGCCAAGACCCATGCTTGAATTGGGCTGCTGCGTGATGATGCTGACGGCTGTCTGTTGCGTCAGCACGGCGCCCCGGTTCTGTGTGGCCGCGTTTTGTACTTCGATGATGAGGCGGGCGAGGTCCGACGGCATGGGCCAGAGACCGGCGGCTACGAGCTCCGGGTACACATTCCAGCCGCCGGGCAATGTGTTACCGTCGGCATCGTGCCCCTTCGAGGCGTTCGCCGCCAGGGGGCCGCCCATGGGCTGGACGAAGTCGGATGAGTTCATCTGCAGCGCGCGAAAAAGGTTCTCCGTCATGTACGAGCGGAACGGCACACCGGTCACGTCCTCGGCCATGAGATGGAGCACTTCCATGCCGCCTCCTGAGTAACTGTATTGTGAGCCCGGCACGTAGACGACCCGGACGGGGTCGTTGTTCGCGGGTGCGAGGCCGTCCAGAATCTGGACAAGCGTCGGCAGGGGCGCGCCCGGCGCGTACCCGTTAAAGCCGCTGACGTTCGTCCCTCCCGTATGCGACATGAGCCGCCGGACCGTCACCTTTTCCGTTGTCGTAAACTGGTTGTCGGGGACCTGCCAGGAGCGGAGATAGTCGTTCACGTTACGGGTGATATCTATGGTGCCCGACTGGGCGAGAAGCATGATGCCGGTCACCGAAACCGGCTTGCTCATCGAGCACGCCTGGAATACCGTATCTGCCGTTACCGCCTGGCTCCCGCCTGCTTCCGTTACTCCGTATCCTTTCGCCCATTCGATCCGGCCATCGTTGATAACCGCGATGCTCACACCCGGCACGAGGAAGTGCTGCATCCTGTCAGATAGCGCCATCCCCGCCGGATCGCTCCCTTCCTGGACGACAGCCGGTAACAGGTTGTTTTCGACCGCGTTGATACGGGCCCGGACGACATCGGTATCCGTGCTGCTCCCTGAGCAGGCTGTCATAAACGCGGCACAGGCAAGCAGAAGAAGATTCAAGCGCAGAGAGCGCATAGGCATGAGGACCTCCCGAGGAGAAGGATTGACAGGCCTTGCGGGTCTGCGAAAGGGGAAGACCTTCTGCGCAAACTGCCCGCTTCTTCTATCACAAAGGGTCCGGGCGCGACAAGCAAATTTCGCGGGAACGGAGACCGGTAATGATTACGGCATGACATGATCAATACCCCACGGCCGCCCTCGCATCCTTGGAGGCTTTGACCAGCAAAGGGAGCTGATAGGTCGGCACGTTTGCGTAATCCTCTACGTTGCAGTACAGAATCGTCGTGACGTCCGTAACGGGATCGTATGCCATGTTTGAGAGGTAGCCGTTTCCAGCCCCGTTATGGCCGTACCCAAGGCTCCCCATGTTAATGATCCCGAGGCCGTAGCTGCGACTCGGAGGGGTGACGGTCTTCATAGCATCCACGGAGACGGAATTCAGCCCCGCCTCTCCCCTGATGAGGCGCCGTACCCATCGCGCAAGGTCGGCCGGTGTGGAGATGATATTGCCCTCTGCAATCCCTGTGGACATGTTGCTCTGCGTTACGTCCGTAAAGGTGCCGTTATTCCAGAGGTATCCCGGGTTGAAAGGGGCCGGGATTGTCTGGTCCCACCCGAGCATCGGCACCGAGGTGGAGGCAAGTCCGTTGGGCGTTACCAGGTTCTGCACGACGAACTGGTCGTAAGGCACGCCCGAGACCCGCTCGATGATTATGGCGAGGATCGAATAGCCGGTGTTGGAGTAGTGATAATTGTCCCCAGGGGCAAAGTACGAGATCTGGCACGTCGCGACGACGCCGACGAACTCGTCGGGCGAGAACTGGTGGTAGGGGTCGGTGTCAAGGACGTATTGCGTGTAGTCCTTCCCGGCGTAGGGGGCAGCGCAGGTGTCGGGGATGGCATCGTTCCCGACGTCGAAGGCCCCAGCCGTATGGGAGAGGAGCTCCCTGATTTTGATGCTTGCCTTGTAGGGGATGTTATACTGGGCGGTCGCCGGTACGTAGGGGGCGCCCTGGCCGGGGATGTTGGAGACGATGAAGTCGTCGATATTCAGCTTTCCCTGCTGGTTCAGGAGCATGATCGCCGCTGCCGTGAAGGTCTTCGTGTTGCTCTGTATCCTGAAACGGGTGTTCTGGTCGACCCCTGCAGCCATGCCGGAGGAGGCGAAATAGTTGCCTGTAGGGGTTTCGAGATAGACGGCCATGCCGCCGCCCGGCAGGCCGTGGGCCTGCGTGTACTGCGTCCAGTTGGCATTGACGGAGGCCTGCAATTTTTCGGCTGGGGACGGCTCGCTGCTTCCGCCTGAGCAGCCGGCGAGGACGACGAACATGAGAGCCGGGAGCAGGCAAAAAAAACGGATACGCATTCAACCTCCTGGGTAAGAAACAGGGTTGGCAGGCTGTGCGGCTGCGTGAAAGCGGAAGACCTTCCCCGCAGGCTGTCGGTCTCTTTTATCACAATCATTTCATTAAGACAAGCGAATTTTCGCCGAGAATTCACGGACACAAGAATTCACAAACCAGGTGCTGACTGTCCGGCGAGAGGTTGACTTTTACAACTCAACACTCAAAACTCAAAACTGCTTTTTGTCAC
>JBEKOT010000159.1:0-9501 GCA_049521495.1 Syntrophorhabdales bacterium
AGGCCGAGAAATATATCGAAGAGGAGGAAGGGCCTTCACGAAGGCTCTCGGGTTGGCTGGATAAGTTCGTCACGGTGGTGGCGGTGGCGTCTACCCTTTTCCACCTTTATGCAGCGGTAGGCGTGGTGATTACGCAGATGCTGCGGGGGATCCACGTAGGCATTATCCTCTTCCTCACCTTTCTCGTCTTTCCTTCCCGCAAGGGCCGGAAGGGCCGTCTCCAATGGTACGACGCGGTCCTCGCGCTACTGGGACTGGCAGTGATCGTTTACATGCTGGTAGAGTTCGATGACTTCATCTACCGGGCGGTTGTGCCTACCTTTTTCGACAAGGTCTTCGGCATTATTCTCATAGTGCTCATCCTCGAGGCATCCCGGAGGACCACGGGCCTGATCATGCCGGGCGTCGTCCTGGTCTTTCTCGTTTACACCTTCGTCGGTCCGTGGCTGCCGCCCCCGTGGACGCACCGGGGCTACGACCTCGACCGCGTCGTCGGTCACATGTACATGACCCTTGAGGGCATCTTCGGCGTCCCTATAGACGTCTCCGCCACCTTTATAATCCTGTTCACCATCTATGGGGCGATCCTTGAATATTCGGGCGCAGGAAAGTTCTTTATCGATTTCTCTTTTGCGGCGATGGGGGGGAAGCCGACGAGCGCGGGGCGCACTGTGACCCTTGCCTCCTTCCTACTGGGCGGCCCATCGGGAAGCGGCGTTGCAACGACGGTAACCCTCGGTTCGGTGGCGTACCCTATGCTCGCGAAGGCAGGATACAGCAAGAACGCGGCCGGCGGTCTTCTCTCTGCGGGCGGCATCGGCGCCATACTTTCACCCCCGACCCTCGGCGCTGCAGCCTTTCTCATTGCCGAATTCCTGAAGATATCCTACCTGGACGTCATAGTTATGGCCGTCGTGCCGACCCTCCTCTACTACTGGTCCATAATCCTTATGGTGGAGTTCGATGCGAAGAAGCACGGCGTGAAAGACATCCCCTTCGACAGGACCTACTCCCTTGGCCGGCTCACGAGGCTCTACGGGTTCCATTTCGTTTCCCTCATCGCCATCGTCGCCATCATGGTGATCGGCTATACTCCTATATATGCGGTTTTCTGGGCAACGGTCATCGGCTTTGCCGTCAGCTTCCTCAGGAAAGACACGGCCCTCCGCCCGGCCAAGCTGATCCGCGCTCTGAGAGCGGGAACGCTGGGGGTCTTGAGCGTCGCATCGACTTGCGCCGCAGCCGGCATTATCGTCGGCGCCGTCAGCCTTACGGGGCTGGGACTCAAGTTCAGCTCGATCATACTGGCGTATGCCGGCCACAGCATCTTTCTCACCGCGATCTATTCCGCTCTGATCGTCTGGGTCATCGGCCTGGCCGTACCCGTCACAGCCTCCTACATCATTGCCGCCGTCATTACCGCGCCGGCGATGATCCAGCTCGGGGTCCCCGACTTTGCCGCGCACATGTTCATCTTCTACTATGCGCTCCTCTCCGAAGTATCTCCTCCGACGGCTCTGTCCTGTTTTGCCGCCGCTGCGCTCACCGGCGGAAACCCTTACAAGACGACGATGATGGCCTGGAAGTACACCCTGCCCGCCTTCCTCTTCCCTTTTACTTTCGTCCTCGACCCCAGCGGGATCGGATTGCTGTTGAAAGGCCCCGTCCCGAGTATGCTCTGGGTCATTTTCACCGCTTTTGCAGGGATATTCTGCCTGGCTGCCGGCGCTGACGGATGGTTATTCAAACGGGCGAATATAGTGGAGAGGATAATTCTGATCGCTGCGGGACTTGCCCTCGTCTATCCGTCTCCCATGGGAGACGGCATAGGCTTCGCCCTGCTGCTCATTGCCACGATCTCACAAAAGCTCATCCGGAAGGGGAGCCCGGCAGAACAGGTCACGGACCCGACCGTACAGACCTAAACCCTTGAATCCGGTCCTCCGTTATTCGGTTGTCACGGAAGGTTCGTCAATCTCTTTTCGAACGGCCGAAGGGGATTCGGAGCTTCCGCATGCGGTACCTCAAGGTGGCGGGGTTCACGCCGAGGATGCTGGCAGTCCCGTTCTTTCCCTCTATCTTTCCGCCGGTCATCTCCATCACATGCCTGATATGGCGGGCCGCCACTTCATCAAGACGGAGACCTTCCCTTTTGCCGGAGAAAGCAGGATCGGCCTCGGGTGGAAGGGCTTCCGCCTTTCTGGGAAAAACCCCGTGCAGGACCTCCCTCTCGACTATGTCATCGAAGGTAACGTGTTTCCCGTCGGACTGGATGATCGCCCTTTCGATCACGTTCGCCGCCTCTCGCACGTTGCCCGGCCAGTCATATTGGACGAGCCGGTCCATGACTCCGGGCGCTAGGGTAGGGATCGAGCGGAGATTAAGCTCATGGGACTTCCTCTCGATGAAATGTTCGACCAAGGCCGGGATATCCCCTCTGCGCTCCCTTAGGGGAGGGATGCGGATGGGGTAGACGCCGAGACGATAGTACAGGTCCTCCCTGAAGGCGCCCTCGGAGACCAGTTTCTCCAGGTTTCTGTGGGTCGCCGAGATGATCCTGATATCCACCTTAATCGGTCGAGAGCCGCCTACCCGCTCGATCTCCTTTTCCTGAAGCACCCTGAGGAGCCTCGCCTGGATGTTGAGGGGAAGCTCGCCTACTTCATCGAGAAAGATTGTCCCCTTGTCGGCCCGCTCGAATCGTCCTATCCTTTCGGTGAGGGCGCCTGTAAATGCCCCTTTCTCGTGTCCGAAGAGTTCGCTGTCGATGAGAGATTCGGGGACGGCCCCGCAGCTCACAGTGATCAGGGGGTTGTTGTTTCGCGGTGAAAGGTCATGGATGGCATTGGCGATGATTCCCTTGCCGCTGCCTGTCTCTCCCAAGAGAAGGACCGGGCTGGTTAGGGGGGCGACTTTGTAAACCTGATCCATCACGCCCCTGAGACCGAAGCTTGCCCCCACTATCCTTGCCCCTATGTCTTTTCGCAGCTGGTCATATAAGTACCTGTTGTCATCGGCGAGGATATCTTTCAGTTTGAGGAGCTCAAGGTACTGCCGGCTATTGTCGAGGGCGATCGCCAGGGGCTCATTGACGAGCGTCCAGAGATCACCGTCCTCCTTGCCGTACCTGCCCTTCCCATCGGCCCGGGCGATGATTGAGCCGATATATTTGTGTTCGATGATGAGGCGGGCTACGATCACGGAACAGTCGGGCCAGTTGAAGTGCCTGGCGACCTCTCCGATTATGTGGTCCTTGGCAACATCATTGCATATCCTCACGGGAGGGTAGCTTTCAGCATTTTCAAACTCGTTCCAGATGTGCGGCTGCATCTGGACCCTATGCGGAATTGCAGTGAAGCCTTTTTCGTCGGCCCGAGCGATGATTTCCAGCGCTCCCAGTTCCTGGTCATATGCTGTCAGAACAAGCTCGTCCGCAGGTATTACCTTTCGGACATAAAGAAGAGATTTCCAAAGGGCCTCGGCTATGTTTAGGCTTCCGCAGATCCGTAAGGTGAACTCGCGAAAGAAACCGTCTCTGTTGCCCATACCGGTCCCCCGACAAAACCGTTAATGGATGTGCCACCGGCACTGCTTTCACTAAGAAAAACAATAAAAAGCGAAGCAGATAGAGAAGTTGTCCTTATCCACCGCCTCCTGCCAATTCTACCAGTCACAGAAAAAAAGTAAAGGGGATTTACATTTTTAATTGTTGACACGGCCGCTTCCGCCCTTTTACAATGAAAACAACGGAGGTGGAGCCATGCATTATGCCTGGATTATAGCGGCGACCGGCTGTCTCGTGACCATCCTTGCTCATGGGTTCGGCAGGATGTCCTACTCGGTGATCCTCCCGTCCATGAAGGACGGGCTAATGCTGAGCTACACGCAACTCGGTTCCATAGCGACGGGCAACTTTATCGGCTACCTCTGCCTCGCCATTGTGGGGGGCTTTCTGGCCGCCCGCTTCGGCGTGAGGAGGGTCGTCTTCGTGTCCCTCATCGTCATCGGCGTCAGTCTCTTTCTCACGGGGCTTGCAGACTCCTTCCTTTTTGCCTTCTTCACGAGGCTGGTCTCCGGCGCCGGCAACGGGGGCGCCTACGTGCCGATCATGGCCCTGCCTGCAGCCTGGTTCATCATTAAGAGGAGGGGCCTCGCGACCGGAATAGTATCGGCGGGCATCGGCACCGGCCTCTTTTTGTCGGGCGTCATGCTCCCTCCCGTAATCTCCGCCTTCGGCCGGGAGGGCTGGCGATATGCCTGGTTTATGCTTGGGATCATAGTATTCTTGCTAGCCTTCGTATGCTTTGCCTTCCTGCGGGACAGCCCAAAGGAAATGGGTCTCGGCGTGTACGGAGGGGAGGTACGGGAGACAGGGGGCCCGAAGGTCACACTCTTCTCCGCCTTCAGGGACATTGTGGTGGAGCCCGAGATATGGAAGCTCGGGGGCGTTTATTTCATGTACGGCTTTTCCTACATCGTTTACCTGACCTTCTTCGTTGCCTATCTGACCAAGGAAATGCAGGTCCCGGCAGTCGCTGCCGGGCGGATATTCGGGATCCTCGGCATCTTCAGCATCTTCTGCGGCGTGATTTACGGCTGGGTGTCCGATATAGTGGGAAGGAGATACGGTTCGATGCTTGCTTATCTTACTCTTGCTCTTTCCTATATCCTGTTCGCGTTCTGGAAGGATTACACAGGCTTTTACCTGTCGGCAGTGGTCTTCGGAATCGCCGCTTTTTCCATACCCGTCATAATGGCCGCGGCCGCCGGAGACGCGGTGGGCGGTAAGCTGGCGCCCGCCGGTTTAGGCTTCATTACCCTCTTTTTCGGCATCGGGCAGGCCCTGGGGCCGATGATAGGCGGCTACATCAAGGACGCGACCGGCACCTTCACGTACGCCTTTCTCCTCTCCGCGGCGGTCTCCCTCGCGGGCGGCGCAGGTTCCCTGGTCCTCAGAAAGAGGTCGTAGGCCTTTCCGTCCCCCACCCGACGGCAAGCGCACCCTCGTCGCCGCCGGGTGTAAGTTGTCTCCCTGTCCCACCTCAGCACCGAGAAAAGCTACGCTCCTTTATTCCATCGAGCGCGCCCCCCGGGCTCGCCAACGCACGCCTTTACCTGTAAGCCGGCTCTCATACCCGAAGTCTATTTATTGGGCAGGCGAAGGCCCGCCCCATCCCCCCACCGCTCAGGAATTGTCCTTCGTTCGCATCGGTTTGCTCACTCAAAATATGACAATTCCTTCGCTCCGGGTGGTTTTTTACCTCGCCGGAAGTCGTCGCGTGCTTTTCTAAGTCGTCCTTTCACATGGACGGACTCGACAACCCACACCCGACACCGCCTGGAAGGCTATTCTAGGGTATAGATGGTCCTTTAAAGACAAAGTTAATACTTCTTTATTGTACTTTTTTTACCCCCGGACGGTAGGACCTTTTCTTACCCGACCATCGCGGGAGGACTCGGGTACCCGATTGGGTCGGAGGGAGCGGTGCACTTCCATAGAAGAACAAAACAATAATGAGTAGTGCACAGATTCGACGTGTCTGAGCAGGGGCGGGACCTGTGACGAGGTATAGGTTATTCCAGTACAGATGCTCCATGCACCAATATACAAACGAGATACCCATATAGGGTTGCGAGTTGCGAATCTGAGCGGAGGGAGACCCAATTACGGGTGAGTCCGGGAGCGCCAGGTAAGGGGAAGAATAAGGTGCGAGCGGCCGGGGGGAATTTGGGTCTTTACCGGCCGCCCGCCTTGCCGAAGTTGACTTTTCGGCCGATATCGTCCATATTTTACCGATGAAGCGGGAAGACCTCAGGCTGTCAAGGATCAGGAACATCGGCATCGCGGCCCATATTGATGCGGGCAAATTGATGCGGGCAAAACGACGGTTACGGAGCGGATCCTTTACTATACGGGCAAGACCTACAAGATGGGCGAGGTCCACGAGGGCACCGCCACCATGGACTACCTCCCGCAGGAGCAGGAGCGCGGCATCACCATCACATCGGCAGTCACAACGTGCTACTGGAACGACCACGAGGTGCAGATCATCGATACACCGGGTCACGTCGATTTTACCATAGAGGTGGAACGCTCGTTGCGGGTCCTTGACGGTATGGTCGGGGTATTCTCCGCAGTCGAGGGCGTCGAGCCCCAATCGGAGACCGTCTGGCGCCAGGCGGACAAGTACCGTGTGCCGAGGATCGCCTTCATCAACAAGCTCGATAGGCTTGGGGCCGATTTTTTCCAGGTCGTAGATATGATGGTCGAGAAGCTCGGTACTAACCCCCTCGTGCTCCAGGTACCGCTCGGCAGGGAGGACGGCTTTTACGGCATAGTTGACCTGCTTTCGATGAAGGCGGTAGTCTGGGACGAAGAAAGCCTGGGGGCAAGCTACAGGTCGGTATCGATCCCTAAGGAGGCGGCAGAGCCCGCGGCAGAGTACCGGGAGAAGCTCCTTGAAAAGCTCTCGCTCCTCGATGACCGCTTCATGGAGCGCTATCTTGAAGGGGACGAAATTGACGAGGCCGAGCTGCGCGCGACGATAAGGAGGGGGACCATCGCCCTCCACTGCGTGCCCGTGGTTTGCGGCTCCGCCTTGAGGAACAAGGGGATACAACCCCTTCTCGACGCTATCGTCGACTATCTCCCCTCACCCCTCGATGTTCCCCCGGTTCAAGGCGTGAACCCCATAACGAACATGGTGGAGCAACGGCAGGCGCGCACCGACGAAGACCTGTGCGCCCTTGCCTTCAAGGTCCTTATGGAAGAGGGGCGCAAGCTCGTCTACATACGGGTCTATTCCGGCAGACTGAAGGTGGGCGAAGAAATCTACAACGTCAACTTAGGGAAGAAGGAGAAGGTGTCGAGGATTTATAAGATCCATGCCAATCACAAGGAACGGGCCGAGGAGGCGACGGTCGGCGCAATCGTGGGAATCGTGGGTCTCAAAGAGACTTCGACGGGGCACACCCTTGTCCAGGACCGGCCTATCACGCTCGAGCCGATCGGAATGTACCAGCCGGTTATCTCCGTGGCTGTCGAACCCAGAAGGAACGCGGACCAGGAGAAGCTGCTCCAGGTGCTCTCCAGGATCGCCGAGGAGGACCCGACGTTTCTCGTGCAAACGGACGAGGACTCGTACCAGACCATTGTCTCCGGCATGGGGGAGCTCCACCTCGACGTGATAGTGCGGAGGATGAAAGAGGAGTTCGGCATCGACCTTATGGTGGGCAAGCCGCAGGTGGTGTACAAGGAAACGATCAAGCACCGGGCAAGCGTGGATCATACCTTCGAGAAGGTCATCAGCGGGACCCTGTACAAAGGCTCGGTAAGCCTGACGCTTTCACCGGTAAAAAGAGGCAAGGGCGTATCCATCGTCCCCCGCATCCCTGAGACGGAGCCCGAGTTCGCTTATCTTTCAGCCCTGGAGGAGGGCGTCCGTGAGGCGGTCCAGATAGGCCCGATCAAGGGCTTTCCCTTGACCGACCTGCGCGTCGATATCCTGAAGGCCGGCTTCAGCAACCCCGACTTTGCACGGCTGACACTCAAGATGGCCGCCTACGAAGGGTTCCGTAAGGCCTGTCAGGAGGCGCACCCGCTCCTTCTCGTGCCCATCATGTCCCTGACGGTCACGACGCCGAACGAGTTTCTTGGTGAGATCATCGCCGACCTTCGCGCCAGGAAATGCCAGATTCTGAACATCTCCGCGAAGGACAGGACCACCGTGGTCCAGGCAAATGCGCCCCTCACGAAGATGTTCGGCTACTCCACCGACATCAGGTCCCTCTCCCAGGGGAGGGCGTCCTTCACCATGTATTTCTCCCATTACGACAGGGTGGAAAATGAATAGTGACCGGCTTCGCGCCGGTGAGATAGAGCGCTACCTTACCACAAGGCTCGTGGGAAGACAGATCTTCTACAGGGACTCCGTAGGCTCGACCAACGAAGAGGCTTTCGATCTGGCGGTCGGCGGCTGCCCGGAAGGCACCTGCGTGGTAGCCGAGACGCAAAGCCTTGGAAGGGGCAGGCTGAAGAGGAAGTGGCATTCCCCCTACGGCAAGAACATATACCTGTCCTGCGTCCTGAGACCGGCCCTCCGCCCCTCGGAGGTCTACCCGCTCACCTTCATCTCCTGCCTCGCTGCCTTCGATACGGTGAGCTCTGTGGGTATCGAGCCTCGGCTCAAGTGGCCGAACGACGTGCTGACCTCCGACGGCAGGAAGGTTTGCGGGACCCTCCTCGAGATTTCGGCGTATCCCGACGTGGTGCGCTTCGTTGTCGTCGGCGTGGGATTGAACGTCAACATGGGCCTGGACGACATGGAAGAGGAGATCAGGAACAGGGCGACGTCTCTTTTTCTGGAGACAAAAAAGCGCTTTGAAAGGGCCCATATTTGTGGCATGCTATTGAACAACCTCGAAAAATACTACGACATCGCGCTAAACAGGGGCGTAGGTGAGATTTGCCGCCTCTGGGAAGAGCGGGCCGGTGTCAGGGGCAAATACATGGAAATTACACAGGCGGACAGGGTATACCGGGGCGTATCGCAGGGCGTGGCGGCCGACGGCGCTCTTCTCTTACTCTCTGAAAACGGGACGATTACAAGGGTGATAGCGGGCGATGTCAGCTTATAGCGATCTTCTGAAAGGAAAATCGGGCGGCGGAGAGCCGGGTCGGACCCAAGTGCGCCGGACCAGGCGGGTCGTGCCCGGGCCGCCGGAGGCTTCCGCGAGAGCCGACTACGGTACTCTTCTCGTGATCGATATAGGCAACACGAACGTGGTCTTCGGCGTCTACAGGGGCGATACGCTGCTCAACAACTGGCGGATCAATACGCAGATGAGCAAGACCGTCGATGAGCACGCCATACTCTTCGAGAGCCTTCTTTCATTCGAAAAGCTGAAGCTGGCCGATATCGAAAGCGCGATTATATCGTCGGTGGTTCCACCCCTTCTCATCCCCTTCGGGATGATGTGCTGCAAATACATAGGCATAGAGCCGATAATCGTGGAGCCGGGCATAAAAACCGGTATGCCTATCCTTTACGATAACCCGCAGGAGGTCGGGGCCGACCGCATCGTCAACGCGGTGGCGGGCTATGAGAAGCACAAGAAGGCATTGATTATCGTCGATTTCGGTACAGCCACGACTTTCGATTACGTGACGCCCAAGGGGGAGTATGCGGGCGGCGTGATCGCTCCCGGCATCATGATCTCCCTGGAAGCCTTGTTCGAGCGCGCCTCGAAGCTGCCGAGGGTCGAGCTCGTAAAACCGAAGGAGATCATCGGAAAAAACACGGTCAGCGCCATACAGGCGGGGATCGTGTACGGGTATATCAGCCTTGTGGACGGCATCGTCGAGCGGATGAAGAAGGCGGTCTCGACGAACCCCCGCGTGATAGCTACCGGGGGCCTGGCAAAGCTGATTTACGGGGAATCCCAATCCATTGAGGAGGTGGACGAGCTCCTGACGCTCCGGGGATTGAAGATACTGTACGA
>JBEKOT010000160.1:0-5445 GCA_049521495.1 Syntrophorhabdales bacterium
ATGCGGTCAAGATAGAAGAGAACACTCTCTTCACGGAAGAGTTGTCGCCCACCGTGGCCGCGGTGGTCCCCCTCCTGGCAAAACGCATTATCCAGGACCTCGACGGACCCCATAGTTAAAAGGAGCTGCCTCCCGGCGCATGCTTTCCTGCCTTTTCCTAACCTGCATATAACGTACTGCCATGGCGCCGGCGGCCGCCTTGCTTTCAGCCCGTTCTTCCCCTATAATGTGAGCTGCGTGCGGGTTTCGGGAGTCCTGGGCATTCGGCAATCGGCCAAAAAAGCGTAACAGGAGGTAGGCACTATGGCAAGCTACAGGTGCGTGGTGTGCGGCTACATCTATAATCCTGCCGAAGGAGATCCGGCCTCAGGGATAGCGCCGGGCACGGCTTTCGATGATCTGCCCGATTCTTGGGTATGTCCCGTGTGCGGCGCACCGAAGACGGAATTCGAAAAAGAGGGATAGGGGGGAAAGAATGCTTCTGGAGACAAAGCTGGCGGGTCTCGGGGTGCCGAAAAAGGGGAAGGTGCGGGACATTTACGATCTGGACGATACACTTCTCATCGTTGCGACCGACCGCGTGTCCGCCTTCGACGTGGTACTGCCTACGGGTATACCGGACAAGGGCAAGGTTCTCAACCAGCTTTCCCTTTTCTGGTTCCGTGCGATGGGCATGATAGTAAGGAAGGCAAAGCCCTTTCCCGCCGAATGTGTCGTAAGGGGGTATCTGGCCGGCTCCGGCTGGACCGAGTACAGGGAGAAGGGGACGGTCTGCGGCGTCAGGCTGCCCGCCGACCTGCGGGAGTCGGAGCGCCTTCCCGAATCGATTTTTACGCCCACCACCAAGGCAGAGACAGGACACGACGAGGCAGTCTCCATGGAGCAGCTCCGCGAACTCCTGGGGGACAGACAGGCGGAGGAGCTGAAGTCCCTCAGCATCATGATCTACAACAGGGCAGCCGCCTTTGCGGAGACAAAGGGTATCCTCATAGCCGACACAAAATTCGAATTCGGCATCGCCGATGGCGAAACGATCCTGATCGACGAGGCGCTGACGCCGGATTCGTCGAGGTTCTGGTCGGCGAAGGATTACAAGCCGGGCAAGGGGCAGGACAGCTTTGATAAGCAGATAGTGAGGGACTATCTGAACACCCTCGATTGGGACAAGACCTATCCCGGCCCTGGCCTGCCGCCGGAGATCATCGAGAAGACAGCCGGGCGATACCGGGAAATATTTGAGATACTCACGGAAAGCCCCCTTCGGTAGCGAGGCGGTCCGAGGACATTGTTTCAAAGGGATAGGTGGGGCACAGGGTCCTTCGAGGACCCTGTGCGTTCACTATTACCTAAGCCAGGGCGTCTTTCATTGCGCTTGCCGGCGAAAATTTCGGCGCTTTCTTCGCCTGAATCTTGATCTCCTTGCCTGTTCGCGGATTTCTGCCGGTCCGGGCCTTCCTCTGGACGACTGAAAAGGTGCCGAACCCCGTAACCGTTACGCGGTCACCCTTTTTCAAAGACTCCTTTACCGCAGCCACGAAAGAATCGATCGCCTTCTCTGCCTGGGTCTTCTTGATCGCCGCACCCGCTGCCACCTTGTCTACAAGATCCTTTTTCGTCATTCCCCTTCACCTCCTTTCTTTTACGATTGGCGTTTTCATTTGTAATTATAATCTCTTCAGGGAACATTGTACGTGTTTTTCAAGCATAATGGAACAAAAATCCATCCTTAACGGTCGAAAAGATGGAAATTATCGAATAGGCGTCTTAATTTATCATTGGTCATGGAAAGGGCGGCGTTGCCTTTACACGATGAATATGTTATCCTACCTCCTGATATTTCTTCTGTTTCTGAAGCTCCCGTTCTTTTCCGTTTCAAAGAACTCACGAACAGAGAGATACCCAAAGATGTAAAGACGAAAAGGGCAGAACGTAACAGGTATTTGAGCGACCCGGACGAAGGACGGCAAAGCACGAGAAGGAAAGAAAAGAGGTAAGCGTGGCAGACGTAGAAGTAAACGACGGCAACATCGAGAAGGCAATCAAGGCGCTCAAGCGCATGCTCCAGAGAGAGGGCGTCCTCAAGGAGATCAAGAGAAGGAGCTTTTACGAGAAACCATCCGAAAGGGAGAGGCGGAAGGAAAGGGAGGCCAGGAAGCGGCGGCTCCGGGCGGAGAGGAGAAAACATGCCTCCGGCAGGGAGTGAGATGGCGGCTCCGTCCTATTGAACTTAAATCCCCCACCCTCCCGATACGACGATAGTCGTGCCGGTCACGTAAGAGCTATCGCCGGATGCAAGGAAAGCGGCGACCCTTGCGACTTCGTCCGGCTCCCCCATCCTTCCAAGAAGCGTTTGCGCTACAATAGGCGCTCTGTACTTCTCAGGCATCCGCTCCATCGGCGGAGTGCGTATGATGCCGGGTACTATAGCGTTGACCGTCACCCCCTCCCGCCCTGCTTCTCGCGCGACGGTCTTCGTCAACCCTATGACCGCAGCCTTTGCCGTACAGTAGGCTGCCTCCCCTTTGGCGCCTGAAAGACCGTAAATCGAGCTGATGTTGATAATTCTGCCCCACCCGGCATTTCGCATGTCAGGCAGGAGGAGTCTCACAAGGAGGAAAGGGACTACCACGTGTATCCCCAGTACATCGTTGAAGGCCTTTCGGTCCACCCTGGACGTAGTGCCCGGCCGGTCAAAGCCCGCGTTGTTGACCAGTATATCGATCAACCCTTCACCTTTGAGCGCCTCCACGAGGCGCGTAAGTTTCCCCGTGTGCATCAAGTCGATGAGGTGGCCTTCGGCCCTCCCGCCCCGTAAGGTTATGGCCTCAACGACCGTAGGCAGCGTACGTCTATTCTTGTCGAGGAGTATAAGGGCAGCGCCCTTTTCCGCGAAGAACTCTGCGCAGGCCCGGCCGATTCCCTGGCCCGCCCCAGTGATCAACGCCCTATGCCCGGAGAGGTCCATATTGGTTCCTTCCCTATTGTAAGCGAGGACCGGGGCAGATGGCAATAGCGCTGCTTGGCAGAAGACGGCGGCCGCCGGTCGCGAAAATAGCCGGGCCACGCTGAGACATGGTATACTAACCCATGTCTGTAGCCCTTACCCCCATCCCCCTTTCCATGCGCTTTCTCGCCTCCTTCTACAAGTACTATGATGCCGTAGAAGGCGTAAGCCGCGCGTACCTCGACGGGCAGTGGAGAAGATGGGCAGAAGAGCCCGGCATCAAAAAATACGCGGCCGGGAAAGAAGGCAAGGTAGTCGCCCGCATCGTCTATGATCCCCGTTCGAGCCTTATCGAAGAGATCCTGGCCGACGATCCCGGGCAGACTGAAACGCTCCTGCCCCAGGTCGTCGATGCGCTGATAGGGAAGGAGAGTCTCCTGGCAGCGGAAATCCTCGAGGCGGACGCAAAAAAGCTTTACTGGATGGTGGAGTACGGTTTTAGGCCCACCCGCTCCTATTCGGCCCATGGCCTTTCCTTCTTGAGGATGGACCTCTCCACCGCAGTTTACATGGAGCGGGCGGGTCACGGCGCCCCTGTCCGGCCCTATCGCAGGAAGGAGCGGGTCGCCATAGAGCGCATCCCGGCTGGGCAGACTCAGGTTGAGATCGAGGCTTCGCTCAGACGCCTCACCGATAACCTCGGCGGCATCGGCCGGTTTGTCAAGAGAGGCTCGCGGGTCGTGATAAAGCCCAATATCGTGGCAGACCACGGGATGAAGGACGGGGTCTACACTGGGGGGGTCGTCACAGATATACGGCTCGTCAGTGCCCTCATCGACCTCCTCCTGCCCGTTGCGGGGGAAGTCGTCGTTGCCGAAGGGTCATCGATAAACCGGAGCGAGACAGGCAGGATGTTCGCCCACTACGGGTACGACAGGCTGGCCGAAGCGGACCGGCGGCGGGTCAGACTCGTCGATCTGAACACGGACGCCCTTGTTGAGAAGAATGTCCCCTCGGGCAAAAGAATGTCGTCACGGAAGGTGCCTGTCACTATAGATGAGGCCGATCTCGTCATCAGCGTTCCCGTCTTGAAAATCCACTTCGCAGCCGGCGTCTCCCTTGCCGTGAAGAACCTCCAGGGGGTGATGCCCCCCCTTGAGAAGTATATGAGCCACTTTTTCGGGCTCTGGCAGAACCTCGTCAATATACACCATCTTGTCAAGCCCGGGCTTACGATAATCGACGGCATCACGGGGCAGGAGGATTTCGGCCCTGTCTCCGGCAGGCCGAAGGCGATGAACGTCCTTATCGGCGGGACGAACCCCGTGGCCGTGGACGCGGTGGCAATGCGCGTCATGGGGCTTGACCCTCCATCATCTCCACCGGTGCTCCTTGCCTACCTCCAGGGACTGGGACCGATCGAGGAAGATCTGATAGATACGGTTGGCGCGTCAGTGGATGAGGTAGCGAGCCCCTTTAAACAGCCCCTGATCGACCTCGGAGGGGGCGCGGACCTTTCTATCCACGACGGCCGGGCATGCCCCGGATGCCGGGGATACCTGCACTTCGTCCTGAACAAGCTCCGGAGGCCAGACCCGGCACAGCCCGGGAGGCTCCTAATCGACCGGCCTTTCGAGCCGAAAGTAAACATCTTTATAGGCCCTGCAACGCCGGTTCCCATCAATAGGGAGGAGACGAACATCTTCATGGGCATGTGCCAGCAGCATCACGCGGCCGCCGGCGTCCACCTGCCGGGCTGCCCTCCCCACGCCGAGGTCATCATGAACGGCATATTTCGCCTGCTACCCGATGTGGCGAGGCCAAAGTACGCGGACGAGACGGAGGAGGCAAAGCTGGAAAGGATGCTCAAGGAAGTCCTGGCCCTGGAGCGACGGTAAGCCGCCATGCGGCGGATTTCATGGGCGAGAAAGCTCTTCCATCTCTCCGGGTGCCTCATACCCCTTATCTACATGGTGCACGGTAAAACCGCGGCCCTTCTTGTCACGGGCACGGCTCTCGCAATGGCAGCCCTGATCGAGACGCTCAGGCTCAAGGGACGCATCCGTCCGGCTTTCGTTGAGCCCCTTCTGAAAGAGAAAGAGGCGAGGGGGCCGGCGGGGACCCTTTTTTACCTCGTCTCCTGCCTGACGACGATAATTCTTTTCGACAAAGCAGTTTCGTCGGCCTCGATCCTCGTACTTGCCATAGCAGACCCTCTTTCCGCGGCTGTGGGGTCAAGATGGGGGCGGATATCCTTTTTGGGGAAATCTGGAGAAGGGACAGCAGCCTTCTTCTTCTCGTCTCTCCTTATCCTCGCCTGTTTCTCTTTCAATGCAGGGAGCATCATTGCAGCCTCCGCCGCCGCTTGCGCAGCAGAGCTGCTCTCGACGAAGCTTGTCGATGACAACCTTACTATCCCGCTGGTCGCGGCCCTTTGCTTGACTGCCCTCCGCTGACCGGGGACCGGACGGTCACCGCGAGGCGATCTGTCTGCCGATCAC
>JBEKOT010000161.1:0-4949 GCA_049521495.1 Syntrophorhabdales bacterium
CCTGCCTTCGTCATCAGGATGGCCGTCGCGTAGTTCCCTATGCCGAAATAGCCTACAGAACCGAAATCGATGTACCCCGTGAAACCGGACGTGAGGTTCCATGCCGAGGCCAGGCCGATCCAGAGAAAGATCGTTGACAGCATGCGGTAATAGTAACCCTCGAGTTTCAACGCGGGAAGGAGGAGAAGGACAAGGAGTACTGCCGGGAAGAGTGCCTTTCTCATTCGACTATCCCCTTGCCCATGATGCCTCTAGGTTTCAGCACGAGGATGATGAAAAGAAGGATAAAGGTTATGGCAATGGAGAGGCCCGATGTGAGGTATGTCGCTGTGAGCGACTGGATAACACCTATGCAGAGCCCGCCCACGAGAGCGCCGGGAATGTAGCCCATCCCGCCGAGCACCACGACGCAGAAGGCTATGATCGTATAGGGTAGCCCCATCTGAGGGTAAATGACGAAGTGCGTGGAGATGAGGCCCCCCGCAAGACCGGTAACGGCAGCCCCCAGAGCGAAGGTCAGGGCGTAAACCTTCCTGATGTCGATTCCCACCAGACGGGCCATTTGCTTGTCCTGGCTCGCCGCCCTGATGGCTTTTCCATACCGCGCCTTCTCCAGGAAGAGATAGAGGCCGAAGGTTGTGCAGACGGCGATAAAAAAGGTGATGAGGCGCGCAATCGGTATGGTCAACTGACCAAGGGAAAAACCCACGCCCGAGTAACTTGTCGTCACGGTCCTGAAATCGGCGCTCCAGAAAAGAAGGGCCAGGTTTGCAAGGATCAGGTGGATTCCGAAGGTGCAAAGGTATGAGATCATGGGCGGCGCCTCGACCACCCGGTTTATGATGTATCTCTGGACTATATAGCCTGTAGCACCCGCCGAAAGCACGGAAAGTGGAAGGGTAAGGAAAGGGTCGATATTGTACAGGGTATACAGCCAGTAAGTGGTGAAGGCGCCGACCATTATCAATTCGCCATGAAAGATGTTCACGATATTCATGACGCCGAAGATAAGGGAGAAGCCGCTCGAATAAGCGGCATATACACCCCCATTTAAAAGGCCCGTGATAAGGGCCTGGATGAAAAGCGTCATCTTGTTACTTTCTCTCCTTCCAGGGCTTTGCGGGATAGAGCACGGGCTTCTCCGCGACGTCCTTCGGGAAGACGATCACCAGCTTCCCGTTCTGCACCTGCACGGCAACAGGGGGATGGTCTACGTTGGCGCCGTCAGGTCCGAATTTTATCCTGCCGTAGGCGGTAAGGGAGTCCATCTTGTGCAGCCCCTCCATGAGCTTTACCCTGTCCGCTTCCTTGAGAGGCGGCGTCATGCCGAGCTTCTCGATGGCCCATTGCTGCACGAGCGCCCCGCCCATGGAGGCAACCTCGACATAGTCCGGATACCGCCCGAACCTTTTGAAGTAGTTGGCGTTCAGCTCTTTCGCCGTACCGAAAAAGTCATCCTTATAAGATAGGCTGGGCGCCCACTCGGCAGCGGCCACGACATATTCGGCGTCTTTACCCAGGGACTTCACGAAATCGGGTACCGTCGGCCCATAGCTGAAGGCTACCAGCTTCGGAGTAAAATCGACTTCCTTGAGCGCCTTCATCGTGTTGAGGGCAACCATGAGATGGGAACCGACGAGGAGCATATCGGGGTTTTTCTGCTTCACCTTGTAAAGGAGTGAGTTGTAGTCCGTTAGGGAGAGCGGGAAAAGTTCGAAGTGGACGAGCTCTATTCCCGCCTTCTTGAGGTAATCCTTAAAGCCTTCCGCCGCGAGGGATGTGAAGAGGATGTCCGAGCCGATGACGGCCGCGGTCTTCGGCTTGGGCTTCAGTATACTTGCGATCTCGACGCATCCCCTGACCTCTTCGGTCGCCTTTCCAAGGGTCGAGAAGTAATATTTGAAATTCCGCTCGAAGAGCTTGTTGGAGCTCGCGCCCCCGGAGATCATCGGGTACTTGTATTTTTCGGCTATGGCGCTCGCAGCGAAGACCGAATCGCTGCCGAAACCCCCGAGGATCAGGTCGACCTTATCGACCGAGGCCAGCCTCTCGACGAGCTTGGCGCTCTCGGCCTTGTCGCTCTTGTCGTCAAAGAAGAGAAGCTCTACCTGATATTTCTTCCCCTTGACCGTGATGCCCCCTTTTGCATTGGCTGTTTCTGCCCAGAACGTGTAGGCGTCCTTTACCAGGTTGCCGTCCCGCCCGAACACGCCCGTCAGGGGAAGTGCACAGCCGATCCTGACTTTCGCCGCCTGGCCGTATGAAAGGTTCGGCAGCAGAAGACCGGTAATGATGGCCACCAGACACAATGCCTTCAAGTACTTCATGACACCCTCCTTGTTTTGGGAAGTCCAAGTCCTTGGTTCCTTCTCGCCGTCCCGCCGCCTCGCTTTAGAAGGTCGGCGGGGTGATGACCCAAATGACGACAACGTCTTCCTTTCCTCTGTTGTTCCAATCGTGGGGCACGGTCGAGGAGAAATAGAAGCTGTCGTCCTCTCTCACTACGTGCGTCTCTTCCCCCAGGAGCAGCTCCATCTCACCCTTCAGGACGATGCCGAATTCCTCACCCTCGTGTGAGTAGAGACCGTGGGAACCCCCGCCCGGTTTTATCAGCGTGTAGAAGGCCTGCATCTTCTTCCTGCTCGGGTTGCGCGTGAGGCACTGGATCCGGGCATCCCATCTTGGCAGTTGCAAGACCGTGCGGTGCTCGCTCCTGGTAATCACGTCGTCCTGGCTTGGTGAAAAGGAGAAGAAATCGACGATATTCGAGTTCAAGGCACTGGCTATCTTCTTGAGAGTCGCGATGGAGGGGTCGGCCTTCCCTCTCTCGATTTGCGATATGAGAGAAGGAGTACACGGAACGAGATCCGAAAGCTGCTTCATGGTGAGGGATTTCTTTTCCCTCAGTTCCTTTATTTTGCCCCCTATATCCATAAAGTCACTCTCCGCCGTTCAGTATACGTTAAGTTTCTTAAATTATATTTAACTTGTCAAGAAACTTTTTTTCTGCGTGGATTCGGACCAGACCTCATAATCGTCTCCCAAAGGCGTTCTTTTCCAGGACCGGCTTCAGTCCTCCGCCCGTTGCGCGGACCGCGCCGCATCCGTATACTATTTGTGGGGTCGCACATCCGCGAAACAGATCCGGTTTGCCCAAAGGAGAAGCCATGGCTATGGAAGAGAAGGACGGGTTTTTTCACTTTCCCTGCCCTTACCCGCTCAAGGTAATGGGAAAAAACACAAAAGAGTTTTATTCCGTGGTCAGCGCTATTGTGGAGAAGCATGTCGGCCGGGGCAGTGAGATCGCCTACTCCAGCCGGACGAGCAGCGGAGAGAAATATATCTCCATAACGGCTAACTTCCCTGCCGAAAGCCGGGAACAGTTGTACGCCCTCTACAAGGAGCTCAATGAGAGCAGCCTCGTCCTCATGACGCTCTAGAGAAGGCCGGCCGGGCGCCCTTTCTCAGGAGCAAAGCTCACAGCTTGTAACCGAATTTGCGCAAGAGATCCAGCCGCCAGGCCTTGCCTGCCTCATCCTCCACGCCTTTCGGCCGAAAACCGTCTATAACGCCCATGATCCCGTTTCCCTGCTCGCTCGACGCCACCACTATTTCCAGGGGGTTGGCCGTGGCACAGAAAATATGGCAGACTTCCTGGCAGAGCTTTATCGCGTTCAAGACGCTTATGGGAAAACCATCTTTCAGGAATATGACGAAGACGTGACCGCAGGCGAGGGCGACGGCTGTATAGACCGCCCTCTTCTCAAGGTCCGGGTCATTGCCCTCATGGCGCACAAGGCAATCGCTGCTTGCTTCCGAGAAGGCAAGACCGAATTTCAAGTTCGGCGACGACGCGACGAGCGCCTCGTACAGGTCGGACACCGTCTTGATAAAGTGAGACTGTCCTATGATCACGTTCATCCCTTCCGGGACCTCAACTCTAATGCTGCTGAAAGAAACCATCGATACACCCCGCTTCAAGGTAATATTACGTTCTCTCAATCGATGATAGCAGCAATTTGCAGCAGAGTCCACTCTTCCGACCGATCTTTTACGTTGACGGCTCAACATGAAACACCGGGAACGGCCCCGACTGCGTAAAGATGGACGGGCGGGGAATTTTCCTCGGTGCGAGCCTACGGTTCTGATGCCCCTACATGCCGGCGATGCCCGTCCATATGAGCTGGATACCCGAAAGAAACAGGACCGAATAGACTAGGCGCATGAACCAGACTTCATTGAAGCTTCTATTCAGGTAGACGCCCATCTTGACGCCGATGAGACAGAACGGCGCAAGGGCAAGAACGGTCCCAGCACTGCTAGGCTTCAGAAGTCCGAGGGCTGCGTAAGGGATCAGCTTGAGGGAATTGGTTAAGGCGAAGAACACCGCTGTCGTCCCTACATAGATGTGCTTCGGGAACCGCTGCGGCAGAAGGTAGATCGCCAGCGGAGGACCGCCGGAGTGGGAGATCGTGGACGTAAACCCCGTGACCGCGCCCATAACCACTCCCTCGGCGGCGCCCGGCGCGTGCCTTGTAATTTTCCCGAATATGAAGTCCCTCCCCGCCTGGAAGGCCACGAAAAGCAGGGCGAGGATACCCACGCCGAGTCTGAGCACATCGTCCTTTCCAGTGAAAGAACGGAAGAAAAGACTTCCGACGAAGATGCCGACAAGGGCGCCGGGCAGGAGGACTTTGATGCTTTTACGGTCGAAGTCCCTTCTATAGTAGAAGAGAGCCAGTATGTCGGTTATGATGAGGAGCGGCAGCAGAAGGGCCGCCGCTTCGGCGACGCTTATGGTCAGCGCTACGAGCGGCGTCGCAAGCGTACCGACCCCTCCGGCAAACCCCGCCTTAGCGATACCGATGAGCAGAACCGCAATGATCGCGGCCGCCCAGAATGCTGCCGGATAATGAAGGATGGTCAATTCGTCCCCGCTCCGGAAAAGG
>JBEKOT010000162.1:0-5156 GCA_049521495.1 Syntrophorhabdales bacterium
ACGAGGGGAAATTCGCGGACAAGCGTGAAACGTACGCGGCCGGAGGCCGGTTGGACGTCGAAGGACGCTCTCTCGTCCTGCTGCAACGGGCGGACGGGAAGCCCGGAACGCGAAAACCGGACGGGGGGTTCCGCCAGGCATAGCCGGCCGTCCCGGTCCCCTTCCGGAATAAACCCGCCCCCGACCTTCGTTTCCTTTAGATGCTCCGATTTCTCCTGCATAGCACTTCTCCCTTGCGCCTGCTACCCCCGTCCACGGGTCTTCCCGCGGAAGACCCAGTACTGGTAGTTGTGGTAGACCAGGATAACGGGCGTCAGTACCACCATGACGATGAACATAAATACCAGCGTAGGGGATGACGCTGCTGCCGCGCGGAATGTGATGGGCTCATTAAGGCTCGGTATCATATAGGGCCAGAAGCCTAAGGAAAGCCCAAGGAAGGAGAAGAGGATGATGGCCGTGTTCCATAGGAGCGGGGAAAGATTGTATTGTTTCACCCACGTGCCGGCGGATACGATACCCGCGGCAACCGAAGCGACAAGGGCGAAATACCTGCCTTTTTCCGCAAGCCGTCCCTCAAGTTTCCAGACGAGGAAATTACCGCCGAGCATCGTGTAGCCGAAAAGCACGCCTGCCGTTATTAGGAGCGCGAAGGGGTTAAGCCAGTCCCAGACGCCGCCGACGAAGCTGCCGTTTTTCAGGTTTATCCCGGAGAGGAGGCCTCCCAGGGCGAAGCCCTGGGAAAGCGTCGCGGCGAGGCTCCCGATCCCGAAGGAATAGCGCCAGAAAGGCCTGTACTGGTACCGCTCTCCCAGGTCGATGCCGATGCCCCTGAAAATAAAGGCGAAGAGCATGATCGCCATAGGGATGTAGAGCGCCGAGAGAAGGATGCTGTAAAAGATGGGGAAGGCGCCGAAGAGCATGCCGCCCAGCACCACAATCCATGTCTGGTTCCCGGACCAGATCCCCTTCAGGCTGAGGATCATTTCGCTCCGGTCCTCGGGACTGCGGGTGAACAGGGATATGATGCCGACGCCGAGGTCAAAGCCGTCGGTGATGGCGTAATACAGCAGGAAGAGAACGATGAGGACGACCCACAGCTCCGGAAGGTATGTCCTTGCCGTATCTACTATCACGGGGGAGGAATGGACCATACTGCGCTACCCCTATCGACCAGTTCCCTTCCGGGCCGGACCGCGGGCGATGATGAGCCGTGCGAAGACGAGAAACGCCACGAAAAGCATAAGGTAGAGAATCGCGAAGATGAAAAGCGACGAACCGACCCAGACGGGCAGCGGGCTCGCCGAATCCGACGTCCTCAAAACGCCATAGACAACGTAAGGCTGCCTTCCCACCTCACGCGTCACCCAGCCGGCCTCCATGGCCAGGTAGTTGAGCGGTGCCGCAAACATCCAGGCGACAAGCAATTTTCTTTGACTGCCGACGACCTCCGGCGTCAGCCGATTCCTGTACCATGTCCAGACGCTCCAGGCCATAAGAAGGGCGGAGAGGGTACCGATCAGGATCATCAAACGAAAGCCATAGAACGGCAAAAGGATGGGCGGCCAGTCCTCGCGCGGGAAATCTTTCAGGCCCTTCACTTGTCCGGTAAGGGTCCGGGTTGTGATCAGGCTCAGGCCGTAGGGGATGTCGACGGACCATAGGTTCCGCCCGTTAGCCGGGTCGGGCCAGGCGACCACGTGCCAGGAAGAGCCTTCCCCCGGCTTGTTAGTTTCCCATTTCGATTCCATTCCCGCAAGTTTCGTGGGCTGGTAACGGTAGGCGGAACGGCCCGAGCCGTCGCCGAGGTATATCTGGAGAGGCGTAACAACGATAGCGGCCAACAGGGCGATCTTGAAAGACTTGAGGAAAAGCCCGACGTCCCTCCCTTTTAAGAGATACCAGGCGCTGACGCCGCCCACGAAAAAAAGCGTTATCTGGACGGCGGCCACCCACATATGGGAAACACCCCAGGGCATGTTCGGGTTGAAGATGGCATCCCAATAGCTGTGGACGACGAATCCCTGTTTCTCGAAGACGCCTCCTGCGGGCGTTTGGAGCCACGAATTCCCAACCATGATCCAGAAGGCCGAAAGGGTGGCGCCGAAGGCGACCATCCCCGTTGAAAAAAGGTGCGTGCCCGGTCTCACGCGGTGCCAGCCGAAAAGCATGATACCCAAAAAACTGGCCTCGAGCATGAAGGCCATGGCCGCCTCGAAACCGAGCATGTTCCCGAAGAAGTCTCCCGCAGAGCGTGCAAAGGGCGCCCAGTTCATCCCGAACTGGAATTCAAGCGGAATGCCGGTGACGACGCCCAGTGCGGCATTGAGAAGGAAGAGGCGCGCCCAGAACCGCGCGTGACGATAATAGTCATCGTCTCTTGTCCAGAGCCAGAGGGCCTCCACGACAAAAAGAAAGATGCTGATCCCGATGATGCCGACGGGCCAGAGGATATGGAACATGGTTGTCAGGGCAAACTGGAGGCGTGAGAGCCACGTAAAATCCATGCGCGAACCTGTCTTCCGTTCCTATCCGAAGCCTATTTCGGTTCCGCTCTTTAGGGTACAGTTGTAATCTGCTGACTTCGGTTGTAAAAGTCAATCCGCCGGCGGCCGGTGCCTTCGCCCGCGCCGGAAGAGCACGGAAGAACCCCCCGTCATCCAACAGGAAGGCCTATTCCACAGCTCCCTTGATTGTAGAAATAGGCATGCCTATTATCATCTTTAGGACCTATTTTCAGGACCCTCCCCCCTGCCGTGATCTTTGTCAACGGCGGGTGGGTGAGCTTAAGCGGCACCGGGAAGACGACAATGGCGGAAAAGGATGCTTATGCGGCTCTGCCTCAGTTCATAGTCCTCGGTCTATGCCTGCTTTTCTTCGGCTATCTCTCTTATGAGATCATCCGGCCCTATCTCTCGGCGATCCTGTGGGCGGTGATCCTCGCGGTCGTTTCTTATCCCCTTTACTCCGGGATCCGTCGATATGTACGAAACGAGAGCTTTGCCTCCCTCATCAATCTCATTATCATCCTTTTGTTCATCCTTGGCCCCGTTTCCTACTTTATGTACCTTTTGGTGAACGAGATCGGTACCGTCACAGCGTACCTGCAAAAAGAGAATGTGATTTCGGGGGAATCCCCGCGGGGCTTCATAAGCCGCTTCCTGGATCCTGTCCTTTCGGCTTTGGGCCTCGGCCACAGCCGGCTGGGCCCGGCCCTGGTTGACTATATCATCAAGGCCGGTCAAAAGCTGGCCGGTCAGATACCGGGGCATGCAATGGCCGTCGTGAGCAAGCTCCTCGATCTCATCCTGGCCCTGTTCCTGCTCTTCCTCCTCCCCCAGAAGGGTCCTCGCCTCGTCAGGGCCGGATTGGAGCAAATACCTTTACCACGGGGAAACAGGGAGAAATTGAAGGAACTCGTGAGGGACATTGTAATATCGACCATCTACGGCACGATCTTCAGCGCGGTCGCCCACGGTCTGCTGGGGTTCATCGTATTCTGGTTAAGCGATGTACCGTCCCCGGTGCTACTCGGCGTGACTGCGGGGCTTTCAGCTTTGATCCCCCTTTTCGGTTCCGCCATAGTTTGGGTGGGAGCGGTCGTTTATCTCCTCGTCATGAACAGGATAGTCGCCGCCGTTGTCGTTCTCGCCGTAGCCTTTGCAGGTACGCAGGCCATCGAGCAGCTTCTCAGGCCATGGCTCGCTAAAGGCCAGGCGAAAATACCCTTCGTCATAGTCTTCTTGGGCATCCTCGGCGGGGTGAAACTTTTCGGCTTCGTCGGCTTCGTCCTGGGTCCCCTGGTCCTCGCCATTTTCGTCGCCCTCCTTCAATTTTTGAAGACAATGAGAAGCGAGACCCGGCCATCCCGGGATACGCCGTGAAACGCATCTTTTCGCTGCCTGCGAGTCCTTTCATCGGGCCGGCTTTTTGACCTTGGGGAATCTTACTTGCCCGGGAGAGGACACTCTCAAAGCCAATGGGAAAGAAGACGGGAGAAGGTTTCCTTGACCCTGCTCCCGGCGGACCTTCGCGACCAACTCTCCTTGGTGATCCCGTCGGAGACGGCCAGATCCCTCTCGAACAGGCCCTCCAACTCGTTGGCGAAGTTCGTCCCGATCACCATGACGTTGATCTCATTGTTGCGCGCGAAGCTCCAGAGGTCCAGGTTTGTCGATCCTACGGTAGACCAGACACCGTCGATAACGGCTGTCTTCGCGTGCACCATTCTGTCGCGCCTCTCATAAATTTTGACCCCCGATTCGAGAAGGTCCTCGTAGTGGGAGCGGCCCGCGTAAAAGGCAAGGGTCTCGTCGCTGGAACCCGGAACTATTATCCTCACTTCAACTCCCCTTTGGACTGCATCGGTTATCGCCTTCATTATCTGACGGTCAGGCACGAAGTAGGGGGTAGTCAGGTCGATTGAATAGAGAGCGTTCTGGAGGGCCGCCACATACATGACGTAGGTGAGCCGGTGAATCTCGCCGGGAAAGCTGGGTATCACCTCGACGAGCGATCTCCCTTTGGCTTCAAGGCGGGGGAAGTAGTCCCGGTCAGCCAGGGGAGGCCCTTTCTGGTGTTGCCACGTCTCGAGGAAGGCATGCTGGAGCTCGGCCACGGCCGGTCCTTCTACCAGGACGTCCGTATCGCGCCAACCCTCCCCCGAGCTGCTGCCCGAGCTGATCGGCGAGGAGGGACGGGAATAAACGCCGCTGACATTTACCCCTCCGGCAATGCCCACCCTTCCGTCAACGACGAGCACCTTCCGATGGTCTCGCTGTGTCACCCTGAGTCTTTTCTTGAGCTTAAGGGGGTTCACCGGGTTGAACTCAAGGACGTTCACGCCGCTTGCCCGTAAACGCTGAAAAAAATCGGGCGCGGTATGCAGCGAGCCGACCGAGTCGTATATGAGGTTCACCTCCACCCCTTCGGCCTGTTTCTGCACGAAAAGATCTGCGAACTTCCTCCCGATCTCGTCATCGCTGAAGATGAAGGTCTCGAAATTTATACTGTTCCGCGCCGATGTCATCGCCTCGAACATGGCCTTGTAAGTAGCCGGTCCATCAACCAACAGGGTTATTTTGTTCCCGCTGGTCAGCGGGTGTCCGCTCAAGGACTCCATGAGCCTGGTGGTCTTTTTTATCAGGTCGGCGGAA
>JBEKOT010000163.1:0-4895 GCA_049521495.1 Syntrophorhabdales bacterium
AGAGAGGGGTGCCGAGCTGACTGTCCCCAGGGGCAGCGAGCGCATCCTCTTTGTCGATGACGAGGAGATGCTCGTGGAGATGGGAAAGCGTATGCTGGAGGGTCTCGGGTACACGGTCACGGTTGCCACGAGCAGCAGCGAGGCCCTTACCCTCTTCCAAAAAGATCCGGCCCGGTTCGACCTTGTGGTTACCGACCAGACTATGCCGGAGATGACCGGCCTAGAGCTGTCGCAACAACTTCTGTCGGTAAGGGACGACATACCCGTCATCCTCAGTACCGGCTTCAGCCACCTGGTTGATGCAGATACCGCTGGGGCAGCAGGAATCAGGGCTTTCGTCATGAAGCCGCTCACCAGGAGTGAACTGGCCAGGACGATACGCAGCGTGCTGGATGGGAAAACGTTGAATCGATAACCAAATCTCTCTGCCCTCAACGCATTCTCCCTGTAGCTTGCCTTGGGCGTTCTGATGAAATCAGGTACACTTCCAACCTTCCTGGAAACTTTCCTCAAACGCCACCCAGTCCTACGCAGACATCCCCATCCCCTTGTTGTGCATTTCCCGATGGTCTTTTTGTTCGGAGGGGCCATCTTCATGGTCCTCAATCTATTTCGCCATCAATGGGCGCCGTTCGAGCCAATGGCACTCTGGATGCTGATTATGGGAATCATATCCACACCCTCAGCCATTGTTACGGGATTATGGAGTTGGTGGGTAGTCTATTCTTTGCAGCCGTTACCGCAAGTATTTTACAAGATGTCGCTCTCTTGATAATCGACGTACCCCCCTATCTCCTTGCGGCTTGTCTGTATGAGGGGCACGCTGAGCCATCGGGTGATGTTCACAAAATTACCAGGAAGCGCGTCACGCCATTAAAGTTAGTCTGTGTATTCCTGAAACTGTGATTCGGGACACCTCCACTGTTATGCTCTCTTTCATCTCGAAAGTGTGGTTCTTGGTTTTCCTCCATGACCTTGCGATCATGCTACACTTGTTACCCCTAATCAGTGCCCGGACGGCCTGGCCAAGGGGGGTATTTACTTGCGCTTCCTGCTCCTGTAGGCTATTAGTCTTAGTACGTATGGCTATAGCGATACCACACATATAATTGAAGATAAGGGAATGATAAAAAGATTTCTCTCTTGGTCCATACGCGCACATTTAATGATTTTGATCGCTCTGTTGGCGGTCCCGTCCATAAGCCTGATTGTTTACTCGGGAATAGCCGAGCGTCGCGAAGCAATAGCTAACGCCAAGGCCGAGTGCTTTAGGTTCGTCAACGACATTGCGGGTCAGCAGCAGGCCATAGTTGCGGGCGCGGAACAACTGGGGGCCGCACTTTCTTTGCTCCCCGCGATACAGTCCCGAAACCCCGCTACCGCCAACCGCCTTTTTTTCGAGCTTTTAAAAAAGAACCCTCAATATGCCAATATCGCCATCTGCGACAAATCGGGTTTTGTCTGGGCATCGGCAATCCCCCTTGAGGGGAATGTGTCGGTGGCCGACCGGAGATTTGTTCGAGAGGCGATCCGTACCGGGGTGTTTTCTTCCGGTGAATACTCCGTTGGCCGGATAGCAAAAAAGGCTGTTATGAACTTTGGATACCCCGTGAAGAACACCGCTAACGAGGTAGTAGCCATAATAGGGATTGTCCTTGACCTGGATTACAGTCAGCATATCTTTGAAAGACTCAACCTCCCGCCCACTTCATCGTTCAGCGTGCTCGATCATCAGGGCACCATTCTCATCAGGAATCTCAGCGATCCCTTCTCACAAAAACTTATGGGCGGTCCTGACAGTCAAGCACTCTTCACAAAAATGACGGAGGGGCCTGATGAAGGAACTGATGAAGATATCGAAAATGACGGCAGGCTCCGCCTGTGGGCCTACAAAAAAATCCGTCTGCCCCACGAATCGAAACCCTATATTTACATCCGCGCAAGCGTACCGCTGAGCGCGGCCACTTCGAAGGCAAACGCCGCAATCTTCAGGAACCTCTCGGCATTCGTGTCGTTATTCCTTATCGGGCTGCTCCTGGCCTGGTTTCTCGGGAAACGTATCATCGTGAACCCTATCATGGTGCTGAAGGGGGCAGCCGTTCAACTGGCTGCGGGTGCAGATACCGTTAACGTGTCTTATGCCGTGAAAGGCGGCGAACTTGGAGAATTAGCTCACGCATTCGATGACATGGCAGAGGCTCTGCTTCAAAGAGAGATGGCCAGAAAGGTCGCTGGGGCGGCTCTGCGCAAGAGCGAGCAGCGTCTCCGCCGTTTCCTCGATTCCGGCATGGTCGGGGTCATTTACTGGTCGATGGATGGCAGAATCATCGACGCCAACGACAAGTTTCTTGACATATTTGGATACAGCCGTGAAGACCTCAATACGGGCAGCATCAATTGGGGTGCGATGACTCCACCAGAATACAGGTACCTAGATGAGCGGGCGATCGAAGAACTCAGAACGGCAGGGGTGAGCAGCAAGCCCTTCGAAAAGGAATATGTCCGCAAAGACGGGACACGCGTTCCTATCATAATCGCCGCGGCGATGTTCGACGGCCCTCCCGATGAAGGAGTTGCGTTCGTGCTCGATAACACAGAGCGCAAGCGCGCCGAGGAGGCATTGCGCTTTTCCGAGGAAAAGCTCGCCAAGGCTTTTGACATGAACCCGGCCGCCATTTCCATAACGGGTCTCAAAGACGGACTGATTATGGAGGTAAACGAGACTTGGCAAGCGAAATTGGGGTACCGCCGAGACGAAGTCATCGGGCACTCTACGACGAGCCTGCACCTCTGGCCGACGCCGGAGGACAGGGCTTGCTACGTCAAGGAGCTGCGCGAGAAAGGCCCCTTCCGTGGTCGGGAGCTGACGCTTCTGAGGAGGTCGGGCGAGCCTTTCGTGGTGCTGGCATCGGCAGAGACCTTGGTCATTGCGGGCGAAGAGGTGATTCTCTCGACCTGGCTGGACATCACCGACCGCAAACGGATGGAAAAGGAGCTTCGCCGATCCCGCGACGAGCTTGAGCAACGGGTGATTGAGAGGACAGAGGCCCTCCGGCGGCAGGCCGATTTGATCGAACTTTCCCATGAGGCCATCATCGTAAGAGACCTGGAAAGCAGGATTCTCCACTGGAATCGCGGAGCCGAGGAAACCTACGGCTGGACAAAGGCGGAGGCCGAGGGCAATATCACCCACTTCTTTCTTAAGACGCGGTTTCCCGCACCTTTCGAAGAGCATATGGCGGTGCTGACAGACATTGGCCATTGGGAGGGGGAACTCATCCATACAAGGAAGGATGGGTCCGAGGTTACTGTCCTCAGCAGGCAGGTACTCCAGCGGAATGAGCCGAGCGCACCGATAGCCATCATGGAGATCAACATCGATATCACGGAGCGCAAACGGGCAGAGGAGGAACTTAGAAAACACCGTGACGAGCTGGAGTCGCGAGTGCATGAACGAACCGAGGAACTCCAGAAAGCGTACGACAAGCTCGTCTCAGAAACGAAACAACGACAGGAGGCGGAGGAACAGCTCGCGCAAGAGCGGAAAATGGAAACGGTTGGGACTCTTGCCGGAGGCATTGCCCACGACTTCAACAATATGCTGGCCGTCATTCTCGGAAACGCGGAGTTGGCCTTGGACGACATGCATGATGGGACGAACGGAGGCAGGCACAACATCGAGCAGATAGTGAAGGCGTCCACGCGCGCGAGAGACCTGGTGAGGCAGATCCTCATGTTCAGCAGGAAAAGCGAACGGCGGAGAAAGCCCCTCAAGCTGACCCCCCTTGTTAGGGAAACGGCCAAGCTTCTTCGGGGTTCTCTGCCGAGCACCGTCAATATTGAACTCGAGATGAACACGGCTTCAGACGCGATCCTTGCCGATCCTTCGCAGATTCAGCAAGTGCTCATGAACCTATCATCCAATGCGGAACACGCAATGCGCGAAGAGGGAGGTACGCTTTTCATCGGCCTCTCCGATGTGACATTGGGGGAGGGAAACCTGACGGCCGATAACGACATGCAACCCGGGCGGTATGTTGTGCTGACCGTGGAGGACACCGGGACCGGCATACCTAAGAAAATCCGTGACAGAATGTTTGACCCCTTCTTTACGACGAAAGAGCAGGGCCAGGGAACGGGGATGGGTCTCGCGGTCGTCTTTGGTATCGTCAAGAGTCACGAGGGCGCAATTAAGGTTGAGAGCAAGGTGGGTAAAGGATCGACCTTCAGAATATTCCTTCCTGCATACCGGGGAGCCGCCGAAGAAGAGCCAAGTGAGGATGCTTCGCTTCCCACCGGTAAAGAGAGGGTCCTTGTGGTGGACGATGAGCCTTTTGTTGCGGAGGCCGCGTCGGAAACCCTCAAACTTCTCGACTATGAAACAACGACAGCCCTGAGCGGGCCTGAAGGATGGAAGAAATTCGAGGACAACCCTTACAGCTTTGACCTTGTGATTACCGATCACGTTATGCCGGACCTTACGGGTATGAGGCTCGCAGAAAGGATGTTGGCGGTAAGAAAGGACCTTCCCGTAATACTCTTTACCGGATACACCGAAACAGTCTCTCCCGAGAAGGCAAAAGCGGCGGGTATCAAGGAATTTCTGATGAAGCCTGTTCTGAAGAAAAAGCTGGCGGAAACAGTACGGCGGGTGCTGGATAGCAGGAATAGGAGTGAGTCTGTCGACTAAAACGCTTGCCTCCCATACTGTTCCCGCGGCGCGACCTCATTCCTTCCACCCTATCCTCTTCCTGATATCCTCGCGCAGGGCTTTCTTGTCCAGCTTGCCTACGTTGGTCAGCGGAAGGCTGTCCACAAACTCAATCCGCTCGGGGAGCTGGAGCACTGAGGCGCCTTTACTCTTCAGGAAGGCGATGATCTCCTCCAAGGTCACA
>JBEKOT010000164.1:0-4850 GCA_049521495.1 Syntrophorhabdales bacterium
CCCGTCTCCAGAACGTAGGCCCTATCGGAGTGGTCGAGGGCCATGTGGGCGTTCTGCTCGACCAGCATGATGGATATGCCTTTTTCCCTGTTTATCTTCTCGATGAGAGCGAAGATCTCCCGTGTGATGATCGGCGAGAGGCCCATCGACGGCTCGTCGAGGAGCAAGAGGGTAGGGTCGGCCATGAGAGCCCTGCCTAGGGCGAGCATCTGCTGCTCCCCCCCCGAGAGAGTCCCGGCGTGCTGGTGGAGCCTCTCGGAAAGCCTCGGGAACGTGTTGAGCACCATGTCAAAGAGCACCCGCCGCGGACCGGACCGGAGCGTGTGGCCACCCACCTCCAGGTTCTCCTTAACCGAGAGGTCGGGGAAGATCTGCCGTCCCTCCGGCACCAGGGATATGCCGAGCCTCACTATCCGGTCGGGTCTCTCCCTCGTTATATCCTTTCCGGTGAACTCGACGCCGCCGGACAGGGGCCTCAGTATGCCGGCCACCGTCCGGAGGAGCGTGCTCTTGCCTGCGCCGTTGGCGCCGATAATGGAAAGCACCTCGCCCTCGTGCACCTCCATGGTCACGCCGTCGAGAGCGGGATAGGCGCCGTAGGCGACCGTGAGGCCGGCGATTCGCATCAGCATTGGAACTCTTCCCCTAAATAGGCCTCGATCACCTTCCTGTCTTTTCTCACGTCGGCAGGCGGCCCTTCCGCGATCTTCTCCCCGAAATCGATGACCACGAGCCTGTCGGAAAGGTTCATGACGAGCCCCATCTGGTGCTCAATCAGAAGAATGGTCAGGCCGAAGGCCTCCTTGACGTGTCTTATGTCCGCCATCAAGTCGCCTATCTCCCTCGGGTTCATGCCCGCCCCCGGCTCGTCGATAAGGAGTAATTTAGGATCTGCGGCAAGGGCACGGGCAAGCTCGAGGCGCCTTTGCTCGCCGTAAGGGAGGCTCGATGCCGGCTGGTCGGCCCTGGCCGCGAGATGGAAAAAGTCGAGGATTTCCATCGTCCTGTCGAGGGCTGCCTTTTCCGCCTCGATGCAGCGGGTCGATTCGAAGGCGGCCGCGAGCGGTCCGTACCCGATGCGCCCTATTATCGGGACGAGGACGTTCCTCGCCACTGTGAGACTTCCGAAGAGGCGGATATTCTGAAAGGTCCTTGCCATGCCGAGGCGGACTGCGTGAAAGGGCGCCATGCGGGTTACGTCCTTTCCGAAGAACTCCACCCTCCCTGCATCGGCCCTCGTGATGCCAGTTATCAGGTTGAAGACGGTCGTCTTGCCCGCCCCGTTGGGCCCTATGAGACCGACGGTCTCATGCTCCTCCACGGCGAAGGAGAGGTCGCTGACCGCCCGGACGCCTCCGAAGCTCTTCGAGATGTTTCTTAGCTCCAGCGCCTTCATCTCTTGTCGATCCCCAGGATTTTCGATTCTCTCCGGCTGATCAGGCCGTAGGGGCGAAGCATCATCAGGGCGATGAGGAACAGGGGGATGAAGACCCACCGGAGGTCCAGCATGCCGGAGGGCAGCACGATGCGCAACCCCTCTATGAAACCTACCCACAGAAGGCCGCCGATGATCGTGCCCGTGATGCTGCCCATGCCCCCGACAATTACAATTATGAGAAAGTCTATAGACTTCAGAAAATCGAAGTTCGACGGATGCAGGAAAGTGTAAAGGTGGGCGTAAAGACCGCCGGCTATCCCGGCCAGAAAGCAGCCGTAGGTGAAGGCCATCGATTTCATGCGGCCCGTGTCTATGCCGAAAGCGGTCGAAGCGAGCTCGTCGTCCTTGATGCACTGCCAGAAGAGGCCGTACCTCGAGAAGATGATGTTTCGCGTCACGGGCACGAGGATAGCCATGGCCGCAAGCACTATCTCCAGGCTCGTGAGCTTCGGTATGCCTATAAACCCCCTCGACCCTCCGAGAACGTCCGACACCCTGTCAGAGTTGTCGAGGAGCGTGCGCACGAGCATGCCGAAGCCGAGGGTCGCTATGGCAAGGAAGTCATCCTTGAGCTTCAGTATGGGCAGACCTATGAGACCGCCGATGAGCGCGGAGAAGAGGCCCGAAAAAAGCAGGACCGGCAGGAAAGCCGGCGCCGACCCGATGGAAAAGGCGTGGGTCAGCCAGGCGGAAGCATAGGCGCCGATGCCGTAAAAAGCGGCATGGCCAAGGGAGAACTGGCCCGTGTAGCCGTAAATGACGTTGAGACCGAGACTGGCGATGATTATGACCAGGGCGTACAGGATGACCTGCTCCACGTACTGGGTGGCGAGCCCGGAGACGAAAAGGACCTTCAGCAGTACATAGGCGATTGCGCAAGATAGGATGAACCGTTTCGCGCCTTTGAAGAAGTTCACACCTTCTCGCTCCTCTTTCCGAAAAGGCCGCTCGGCCTCACGAGAAGGACGACGAGGAGGATTATGAAGATCAGGCCGTCCCGCAGCGTCGAAGAGACGAAGGCTGAGACGAACACCTCGGATAGGCCGATGACGAGGCCCCCGAGTACTGCACCGTGGACGAGACCTATCCCCCCGAGAACGGCTGCGATGAAAGACTTGACTCCCGGCATAACGCCCATGAATACGTTGATCTGGGGATAGGCGAAGCCGTAGAGGATCCCGCCTATGCCCGCGCACGCGGTGCCTACGGCGAAAGTGAAGGAGATCGTGCCATCCACGTTTATCCCCATGAGGGCGGCGGTCTCCCGGTTGTGGGACACGGCCCTCATGGCCCTTCCGTGTTTCGTCCTGTAAACGAGGAGGTAGAGGAGCACAAGGGAAGCGCCGGTCACGGCGAATATGATGACCTGGATGTTCGTGACTACCGCCGGCCCCAGGTCGTGGCTTACGACGTCGAAGGGCCTGGGAAAGGCTATGTAATTGGGCGTGAAGATGCTCTGGAGACTGAGGAAGTACTCGAGAAAAAGGGAGACCCCCACGGCCGTGATCAGGAGCGATATCTTCGGGGCGGAGCGCAGGGGCTTATAGGCGACCCTCTCCACCAAAAGGCCCAGAAGGGCCGTAGCCGCCATGGTTATCACGAACACAAGGGGGAGAGGTACCTGCCATTTGGCGATGAGGTAATAAGCAACGAAGGCGCCGAACATGAAGATGTCGCCGTGGGCGAAATTGATGAGGCGGAGCACCCCGTAGACCATTGTGTAGCCAAGGGCGATCAGGGCGTAGATGGCGCCGAGCTGAAGACCGTTGATCGTTTGTTGGATTGTGTATGCCAGGAGCTCCATGCGCGCTTACGGCTTTACCGTAGTCACGTACCTGGGGCCGTCCTTGTCCACCCTGAGTATGACCGCGGACTTTATTGCGTCGCCGTTCTTGTCGAAGCTTATTGTCCCGGTCACTCCCTGGAAGTCCTTGAGACGGGAGAGGGACTTCATGAGCCCGTCGGGTGTAGGAGTCTCGATCTTGTCGAGGGTCTGAAGAATGATCATGGCGGCGTCGTAGGTAAGGGCAGCGAGCGCGTCCGGCACTGCCCCATGTTTTTCCTTATATTTCTTTATGAACCGCTGGGCCACCGCATCCTTCCTCTCCGGCGAGTAGTGGTTCGTGAAGTACCCTCCAACGATGGTATTCCCCGCAATCTTCAGGAGGTCCGGAGAGTCCCATCCGTCGGTGCCGATAAGGGCGCTCGCGACCGCCTTCTCCCGGAGCTGCCTCACGATGAGGCCTGCTTTGTTGTAGTAATCGGGAATGAAGATGAGTTCCGGTTTTTTCAGCCTGATCTTCGTCGTGAGGGCTGAAAAATCGACGTCGTCCTTCTGGTAGGACTCGTAGGCGACGACAGACCCCTTTCCCGCCTCGAAAACCGACTTGAAGACCGCGGCGAGGCCTCTCGAATAGTCGTTCCCCACGTCGTAGAGGACCGCTGCCGTCTTTACCTTCAGGTCGGCGAGGGCGAATGTGGCGGCCACCCGTCCCTGGAAGGGGTCGATGAAGCAGGCGCGGAAAACATAAGGCTTCCGCTTGCCGTTATAGACCGTGACTTTCGGACTCGTGGCCGCTTCCGTAACCATCGGAACCTTATGGTTCGTGGCTACCTCGCTCACGGGTATAGCGACCTTCGACGTGAGAGGACCGACAAAAGCGAGGACCTTGTCCTGCGTGGTGAGCTTCAGCGCTCCGTTCGTGCCTTCCGTCGGGTCGTTCCTGTCGTCCACGATTACCGTGCCGATGGCGTACCTGCCTGACTTGCCATAGTCGTCGACGGCCATGAGAAAGGCGTTCCGCGACGATTCACCGAAGGTCTTCACGTCGCCCGTGAGAGGGGCTATAAGCCCTATCTTCACCGTCTGCTTTGCCTGGACGGAGGCAGAGCCGAGAATTGAGAGGGCGAGAGCGAGCAGGAACGTTTTTTTCATGATCTCTATTTAAGCGAAAAAGAGGGGTGATGTAAAGTCAATTCTGACCTGTACCGCCTTTGGGGGGCTGGCGCTCACAACTGGGTGATCGGGGGGCGTAGAGGACTTGCACCCCCAAGTCAGAGCGCCCGCACGAGCCCACCAATAAGAGGCGGTATCCCGCACCCCCGCCCACCCCAGCCGTTTGTTGCTAGTGGGTCTTTAGATAATCAAGACAGAACTTCAAGACCTCATCCCCCGGCAGGTTCTTCGCCTTCATGGTCTTCACATATTCATCCAAGATGGGCTTCACTGCGGTTATCCAGCGGGCCTCTTCCTCCTTGGTGAGCTTGATTATCGTGGCGCCCTTCTTCACCATGAACGCTTTGCCCTCTTTGTCAATCTCGTCCCATGCCTTCCCATATTTCACAATGAACTCTTCATTAATCTTTTCAATGGCCGTCCGTGTGTCAGGGGACATGCTTGCCCATTTGTTCT
>JBEKOT010000165.1:0-4806 GCA_049521495.1 Syntrophorhabdales bacterium
GGTCTATAGCCTATAAGAGGGAGGGTGCGGAGAGGTACCTCACATGCCTCCCGAAAGGAATGGGTCATGTATTATTACAGGAGATTGCCTAAATTCGAATACCTGGCTCCGAAAAGCATCGATGAAGTCTGCGCGCTGCTGAAAGAGCACAAAGGGGACGCGAGGATCCTCGCGGGCGGCACCATCGTGCTGCACCGGATGAAGGAACGGATCGCCCTCCGCTCCCACGTTATCGGAATAAAAGGCGTGCCGGGTCTCGATGCCATAATCCTGGAAACGGGAGGAGTGAGGATCGGCAGCATGGCGGGGCTGCAGCAAATAGCTGATTCGGCCCAGGTGAAAAAGGCCTGCACGCTCCTTTCGAGGGTCTGCGGACAATTGGGCACCCCCCAGATCCGGAACATGGGAACGATAGGAGGCAATGTCGCATCTAGACTGGCCACGGCCGAGACGGTTCCGGCCCTGATCGCTCTGGGCGCATCGGCAAAAATGGCGACGGACGCCGGTGAGAAGGCTGCCCTTGTCGAGGACCTTTACAAGGAACTGAAAGACGGTGATTTTATCACGGAATTTCACGTCCCTCTGCTCCCGGAGCATGCAAAGACGGGGTGCAGGAAGTTTGCCGTACGGGATCGCTTGGATTATGCCACGGCTTCAGCGGCAGTAGTGATGACGCTTCACGGCAGGACCTGTGCCGATATAAAGATCGCCCTCGGCGGTGTCACCCTTCGGACCATGAGGGCGAAAGCCGCCGAAGGGGCCGTGAAGGGTCAGCCGGTAACCGAGGAGCTGATCGAGAAGGCGGCAGGTATTGCGGCAGACAGCGGGTCGGTAGGCTCCGACATCATGTTCTCTAGCGACTACAAGAAGAAGGTGCTAAAGACCATGGTCAAGAGGGCGATCAAAGAAGCCGCCGGGGAGATATTACAATGAAACACGACATAGATCTCAAAGTAAACGGTGATGTGTACAAGATACAGGTCGATACAAGGAGGACACTCCTGGAGGTGCTCAGAGAGCAGCTCGGCCTGACAGGCACGAAAGAGATGTGCAACAAAGGCGACTGCGGGGCCTGCACGGTCATCATGAGCGGCAAGGCGGTCCTTTCCTGCCTGGTGCTTGCCGTGGAAGCCGACGGAAAAGAGGTCCTTACCATCGAAGGCCTCGCAACAGAAGGCCACAAGCTCCACCCGATCCAGCAGGCCTTCGTGGACCACGGTGCCATACAATGCGGCTACTGCACCCCGGGATTCATCATGTCGGCCAAGGTCCTTCTCGACAGGACGAAGCAGCCCACGGTGGACGAGATAAAGGGGGCGATTTCAAATCATATCTGCCGGTGCACCGGCTACGTCCAGATCATTGAAGCTATCCAGGCGGCGGCGAAAGAGGCAGCAGGGGGTGAGAAGTGAACAGGCAGACCCTGATAGGAAAGGATATACCGAGAATTGACTCGGTCGATAAGGCGCTCGGCCGGGCAAAGTATGCCATCGATATCGTGCTTCCCGGGATGCTCTACGCCAGGGTGTTACGGAGTCCCCATGCCCATGCCAAAATTCTCAGCATCGATACGAGCGAGGCGGAAAAGCTGCCCGGCGTGAAGGCGGTGGCAACAGGGATCAACGATACGCCGAGAGGCATCCTCATGGGCATTTTGCCCCATTCGAAAGACCAAGTAATCCTGCCGTACGAAAAAGTCCGGTATGTCGGGGAGGAAGTAGCCGCCGTCGCCGCCGTGGACGAGGATACTGCCGAAGAGGCACTGGAGCTGATCAAGGTGGAGTACGAGCCCCTCCCCTACGTTCTCACGGCGGAAGAGGCGATGAAAGAAGGAGCGCCCCTCATCCACGACCATAAGCCGGGAAACCTCGCGGCCCGCTTCCGCATCGACGAGGGAAACGTAGATGAGGCACTGAAGAACAGCGACCACGTCTGGGAGCAGACCTTTACCGTCGATGTGGCGAGCCACGCCCTTCCCGAGCCTTTTACCGCCATTGCCAGCTACGAAGCCTCAGGCAAATTTAATGTCTGGGTCCAGACCCAGTGTCCCTTCCAGATGCGCCAGGGACTCCATAACGTGCTCCAGGTCCCCCTGAGCGACATCCGGGTCCACTCGCTCGCCATGAGCGGGGCGCACGGGGGCCGGTCCGATCCATCCCCTTCAGCCTTCATAGCATGCATCCTCTCACGGAAGGCCGGTCGACCGGTCCAGGTGCGTATGGCCCGCGAGGAGGTTGAGGAGTGCATGCGGGACAAGGCGTCCAAGGTGTACCACGTGAAGGTGGGCTTCAAGAATGACGGCACCATAACCGCGCGGGAGATCCATACGGTCCTTGAATGCGGCGCCTATGCGAGCAGTGCCGTGGTTGAGCTGTGGGTGCCGCTGCTCATCGACGAGGTGCTCTGGCGGGCCCCCAACTACCGGTATTACGGGGATCTGATCTACACGAACAAGACCATCAGCTCCATGATGCGTACCCGCTCCGGCATTGCGCCCATGTCCATGGACATTTGTTTCGAGCAAATGAGTGAAGTGCTCGGTATCGACCCCATGGAGCTGAGGCTGAAAAACGCAATCAAGCCGAATGAGATGACCCCCACCAAGTCCGTTGTCACGAGCACTGGCTTGAGCGAGAGTATCCTCATGGCAGCCGATAAAGCAGGCTTGAGCGAGAAGAAGGGCAAGATGGGGCCCAACCGCGGCATCGGCTCCGGCTCCGGCAATACCCAATGCATGTTCTATATGGGCTTCCGCAGCGGATCCACCGCATTCATAAAATTCAACGACGACGGGAGCTGCACCGTCTTCAGTGGCAGCTGCGACCTCGGCCAGGGCAACCAGACCCTGTTTACCCAGGTTGCAGCCGAAGAGCTGGGAATCGACATGAAGGATATCAAGCTCTGTTATGGAGACACGGAACTTTGCTATCAAGACCCTGGAAACTATTCCATGTCCGCCACTGTCGCCTCGTCACAGGCAGTAAGGAAGGCCGCCCAGGACGCAAAGCGTCGCCTCCTGGAGGTCGCGGCCGATATTCTTGACGTCTCCTGGGAAGAGGTGGAGATGAGGGGCAAGGAGTTCTTTGTCAAAAGAAGGACGGGAAAAGGCAGGGGCGTCAAGATCGGCGAAGCCTGCCGCACTGCGTTCAAAAGGGGCAAACCGATCTTCGGCTTCGGCGATTACAGGGCCAGGGTAGACCAGACCGAATTCGAAGTGGGCGTGAAAGGCACATACGAAGAGAAGACCTACGGCCAGAAAGTCCAGTCATATTCGTTCGGCACTACTACCGTCGAGCTGGAAGTTGACCCTGAAACCGGCAAAATCAAGATAGAGCGCATCGTGGCGGTAAATGACTGCGGTACGGTCCTCAACCCCCTCCTCGTGCGAGGGAACATGCACGGACAGTGTAATTTCATGCTCGGCCATTCTCTCAGCGAGCGGGCGGTATGGGACCCGAAGACGGGACGAAAGTTGACCAACAGCTTTAGAAAGTACAAGGTGCCCACCGCAAACGAGACACCCGAAATAGAGACATATTTTCTCAATATCCCCGACCCCGACGGACCGTACGGCGCAAAGGAGGGCTCACTGGGCTTCGGGCTGGGCTTGCATGGAGCGATCGCCATAGCCATACACGACGCTACCGGCGTATGGGTCTACGACATGCCCGTCACACCGGACAAACTGCTTCGGCTCATAGAAGAGAGGGCGCGACTCCGGACTTAGAGACCGAAGGAGTGATCGGCCTCGCAGTTTCTTGCTTCTCATTCAGCCGATGCTTCAAACCCAAGCTCCTTTGAGATCACTCCGGCTGCGGCCTCAATCTTGCCGACCACTTCTCTCACATCTTCTTCCGGCACACGGAATCCCTGCAAAGACGCGCCCAAGGCCGCGACTGTGTTTCCTTCTGGCCCCCGAAGGGGTACGCCTATTTGGATTACTCCGTCGAAGAACTCGCCCCGCTCCATGAAGTAACCCCGCTGTCTCGCTGCCCGAAGGGCCGTCTCCACATCTCTGGATTTCGTCCTGGTCTTCTCCGTATGCTTTTTGGGCGGGTATTGCCGCAGCAGCCTCTTTTTATCTCCATCATCCATAAAGGCAATTAAGGTTAAGCCCAAGAAATTTTCGGTCGGAGATATTTTAGCACCCAGATATGAGGGAATTCTCAGAACGCTGTCTCCTTCCCTCTTGTCAATATACGAAAAGTGGTCGTCTATTATAATGCCCACGAGTATGGTCGCCTTCAACGCCCGGGCCAGCGAATCCAGGTAAGGTGAGGCGGACTTTCTGACCGATGTGGAACTGTAGACAACTTGTCCGAGGTCAAGAAAGCGCAATCCAAGTCTATAGAGCCTGTCCTCGCGGTCGTATCTGATATAACCATTCTTCTCCATGGTCCTCAGAATTCGGAAGACCGTTGATTTATTCAATGAAGTCTTCTTGCTCAGGTCATCAAGCGTGAAAGCGCTCTCATGACGAGAATAGTTGTCGAGTACCTTCAATGCCTTTTCCAATACCTTCACCACGTATTTTTCATGCTGCCCGGCACGCTTGTCCAATCTATCCTCGCCGCTAATATGTCTTAATGTAAAATACCATGTTCAGTATGTGACAATCAATTACGTATACTGCGGTTCTAGGCGGGATTTGGCAAGACTCCGGCGCCTCTCGGCGTCACCCTTCCGAGCTTTCTCTGTACAGCGTAGCGTGAACCTTCTTAAGTTCCTCGCGGATCGGGATATGCTGGGGGCATTTCTCCTCGCACTCCCCGCAGTCGACACAGGCGGACGCCCTCTGCTCGGGAA
>JBEKOT010000166.1:0-5077 GCA_049521495.1 Syntrophorhabdales bacterium
GAAGAACCCGCGGAAGCCGCCCGTCCCGGCGGCCGCAAAGAACCCGCGGGGAGCATGGGTCCCGATGCGCGCAAAGACGCATGATAGACGAGAAGAAACCCTTCACCAGCCATCTGAAAGAATTGAGAGACAGGCTGGTGGTCAGCCTCATCGGCCTCGGCATCGCCTTTATCGTAACTTATAGCGTCAAAGAAAGGATCTTCCACTTCCTCATGCGTCCCTTCATCGAGGTGATGCCTCCCCAGAGCTCCTTCATATTCACGAGCATCACCGAGGCCTTCATCACCTACTTCAAAGTCTCCATCGTAGCGGCCCTCTTCCTTGCGTCCCCCTTGATCCTTTACGAGGTCTGGATGTTCGTCGCCCCCGGGCTGTATGAGAAGGAGAAAAGGTATATAGCCCCCTTCATCATCTTCGGGAGCGTTTTCTTTCTGGGAGGCGCCCTCTTCTGCTACTACGTGACCATGCCCGTGGTCTACCACTTCTTCGTGAGCTACGCCGGACGGATGATCGTCCCCATGCCGTCGCTGCGGGACTACATGAGCCTCACGCTGAAGATGCTGGTCATTTTCGGCTTGATATTCCAGATGCCCCTCGTTGCATATTGCCTGGCCAGGGCGGGCATAATAAACTACAGGGCCCTCTCGAAGAAAAGGAGATACGCCATCCTGGGCATTGCCGTTCTCTCCGCAATCATCACTCCCCCGGAAGTGTCGAGCCAGCTTCTCATGGCGCTGCCCATGTACGGCCTTTTCGAGCTGAGCGTCCTCATCGCCAAGGTCTTCGGAAGAAAGGAGGTCCCCGATGGAGCGGCTTAACTGTGTGATACTCGCTGCGGGAATCGGTAAGCGGATGCGGTCCAGAATCCCCAAGGTCGCCCATCCCATCATGGGAAGGCCGATGGTCCGCTACGTAGCGCAAACAGCGGCCTCCATCGGCGCCGAAAAGGTAATCGTCGTGACCGGCCACGGCAGAGACGCGGTCGAGGCCTGCCTGGAAGGGGCGGGCGTGACCTTCGCCCACCAGGCGGAACAACTGGGCACGGCCCACGCGCTCCTCGCTACGGAAAGCTTCCTTTCGCCCGGCGACGTGCTCGTGCTTTACGGCGACGTCCCCCTCATCCGGCCGTCCACCCTCGCCGCATTCATCGAGTTCTTCCGGCGCTCGGAGGGCATCTGCTTCATGACGACGGAGGTCGGGGACCCCTCCGGCTACGGGAGGGTCATAGCGGACGACAGGGGCGGGATAGTCGATATAGTCGAGGACAGCGACGCAACCGGCGATGTAAGGAAAATAAAGGCCATCAACACGGGCATCTGCATGATCAGGGGCGACCTCCTTCCCCTCGTCAGGTCCGTGAAGCCCGAGAACAGCAAGGGCGAATACTATCTCACGGACGTGTGCAAGACCGCTTCCGCAGCGGGCATCAAGGCCCGCGCTTTCCTCCACCCCGAGGCCGCCGAGGTCCTCGGGATCAACACTCGCAAGGACCTTCTCGAAGCGGGCCTTACGGTGAGGAATGCCATCCTCGACCGTCACATGGAATCGGGCGTCACAATCATGGACAGGAGCGCCTATATCGAGGCGGACGTTGCGATAGGGCCGGATACGGTCGTCTACCCGAGCTGCTACCTGATGGGAAGGACCGAGGTCGGCCGGGACGTCTTCATCGGTCCCCACGTAGTCATAAGGGACTCCTTCATAGCGGACGGGGTCTCCATAGAAGGCTTCAGCTCGCTGGACGGCGCGAGGGTCGCCAAGGGCGTGAGGATAGGCCCCTTCAGCCGCCTCAGGCCCAATACGGTCCTTGCGGAGCGTGTCCACATAGGCAACTTCGTGGAGCTGAAGAACACGAACATGGGTGAAGGCTCCAAGGCGAACCACCTCACCTATTTAGGCGACGCGGACATCGGCGCGGGCGTCAACATAGGCGCCGGCACGATCACCTGCAATTACGACGGAAAGCGCAAGCACAGGACCGCCATAGGGGACGGAGTCTTCGTGGGCAGCAACACGGAGCTCGTGGCGCCCGTCAAAGTCGGCAAGGACGCATACATCGGCGCGGGCTCGACGATCACGCGCGACGTCCCGGAGGGGGCCCTTGCGGTGACGCGGGCAAGGCAGAAGCACATCGGGGGTTACGCCAGGAGGAAAAAATGTGCGGAATAGTCGGCTACATAGGCAAGGACGAGGCATATCCGATCCTGATCGAGGCCCTGAAGAGGCTCGAGTACCGGGGCTATGACTCAGCCGGCATAGCGGTCTCCTGCGACGGCAGGGTCGAGGTAGCCCGCCGGAAGGGCAAGGTGGAAGAACTGCGGAAGCTCTGCGAAGGGGGTTTCGCGGGCCGCCTCGGCATAGCCCACACCCGGTGGGCCACCCACGGCACGCCTTCCGAGAGGAACGCCCATCCCCACAAGGCGGGAGAGGTGGTAGTCGTCCACAACGGCATAGTCGAGAACTACGTGGAGCTGAAAGAGCGCCTGCGCGCATCGGGCCACAGGTTCCTCTCCGATACGGACACGGAGGTGGTGCCCCACCTCATAACCGCGCACCTCAAAGAGGGCGCCGACTTCGTGGAGGCGGTCAGGCTCTCCCTGAACGAGATGAGCGGCTCCTACGCCCTCGCCATCATCAAGGAGAACGAGGAGGCCCTGATCGCGGCGAAGAAGGAGAGCCCCCTCGTCCTCGGCATAGGCGACGGAGAATTTTTCGTCGCCAGCGACGCTCCCGCCCTCGTGGGCAGGACGAACAGGTTCATCTTCCTGGAGGACAACGACCTGGCGGTCATGAGGGACGGCGAGCTAAGGATCGTGGACGCGGCGGGCAGGCCGGTGGAGCGGAAGGTCCACACCATCAACTGGACGGGCGCCATGGCGGAGAAGGGCGGCTACAAGCACTTCATGCTGAAGGAGATCTTCGAGCAGCCGAGGGCCGTCTCGGATACTCTCCTCGGCAGGGTCAAGGAAGAGCGGGGAGAGGTGGACTTCGAAGAGCTGAAGCTGCCCCACCTGGGCAGGGTCAGGCGGACGTGGATGATAGCCTGCGGCACCTCGTACCACGCCTGCCTCATCGGCAAGCACCTCTTCGAGGAGAACCTGCGCATGCCAGTCGAGGCAGACATCGCCTCAGAGTTCCGCTACAGGAACCCCATCATGGGGGCGGGCGACTTGCTCATCCTGGTCTCCCAGTCCGGGGAGACCGCCGACACGATAGCAGTGATGAAAGAGGCGAAAAAGAGGGGTGTCTTCACCCTTTCCGTCTGCAACGTCCTCGGAAGCACCCTCGCCCGCGAATCGGACGGCGTCATATTCACCCACGCCGGGCCGGAGATAGGCGTCGCGTCCACGAAAGCGTTCACCACGCAGATATCGGTCCTCTTCCTCCTCATGCTCCACCTCGGCAAGAAGCTGGGCCTCATGGACCAGGAGGCGCTCCGCCGGAAGATAGGCGAGATCAGGAAGATACCCCACAAGATCCAGCTCATCCTCGACGGGGCCGCGAACATGGAGGAAATCGCCCGCAAGTACATGCACTACAGGAACTTCCTCTACCTCGGGAGGGGCATCAGCTTCCCCGTCTCCCTCGAAGGGGCCCTCAAGCTCAAGGAGATATCCTACATCCACGCCGAGGCCTATGCCGCAGGGGAGATGAAGCACGGCCCCATAGCGCTGATCGACGAGCAGATGCCGGTCGTTTTCGTCTCGCCCGGCGACCACACCTACAAGAAAACGTGCAGCAACGTGGAGGAGGTCGTCTCCAGGCGGGGCAACATCATCCTCTGCACGGACATGGACCGCCACGAGATGGCGCCAAAGGCATCGACCATCATGGCCGTGCCGGGGACGCTCTACGAGCTGCAGCCCATGGTCTTCGTCGTGCCCCTCCAGCTCTTCGCGTACCACATAGCGAACTTACTGGGGACGGACGTCGACCAGCCGCGCAACCTCGCCAAGTCGGTCACGGTGGAATAAAGGGCGGCGGGGCAATAGTATGAATGGAAGAGAATTTTGAGACATCGTGAAAAAGACGCTTGAAAGGAGAAGAATGGAGCAACGCCGGATACTCGAAGTATTCTCCGACTACGTCTGACCGTGGTGCTATTTCAGTACGGTCCGTACCGATCGCCTGGCTAAGGAATACGACATCGAGGTCAGATGGCTTGCCTTTCCCCTACATCCCGAAACGCCGGAAGAGGGCCTGACTCTCGAAGAGCTTTTTGCCGGAAGAGATGTGGACATTCCTGCTATCCAGAAACGCCTCAAGGAAGTGGCAGCCTCCCTCTCCCTGCCCCTTTCCACCCGTACCAGGACCGGACCTACAACAGCCGCCTTGCCCAGGAGCTTGGAAAATGGGCGGAATCCGAAGGTAAAGGGGAAGAGTTCCACCGTGCTGTTTTCAGAGCCTACTTCGTGGACGGAAAGAACATCGCCATGGTGGACGAGCTTGCGCGCCTGGCGGAGTCTATAGGGCTCCCGCCCCGGGAAGCCAGGCACGTTGTTCTGTCGAGGAGCTTCAGGCAAGCGGTGGATGCCGATTGGGAACGGTCCCGGGCCCTCGGGATAGACGCAGTCCCGACCTTCATTGTCGGCAACAGGAGAATCGTCGGCTTTCGGCCGTACGAGGCCTTGGAGGAGCTCGTCAGCCTGCCGTAGCTAGGTGCGGGAGGATTGGTTCTGGGCCTGGGCGCGGGAGGGGTCCTGGACACGACCGATGGCATAGCAGCCGAACCGCAGCCAGGGGCGGGCGAGCTGCCGCGGCCGCACAATGAGTTAGACCCCGTCGAGGAAAGAGGCCGCGAGAGATACTACAAAGAACCTGCGCGGAACATCCCCGTGGTCAGGGATGTCGACGTCCTCGTGGTGGGCGGCGGGATGGCAGGGGTCTGCGCGGCAGCGGCAGCCGGGAGCATGGGGGCGAAAACACTCCTGGTGGAATACTTCGGGTGCCTGGGCGGGAATGCAACGACGGGCATGGTAAACAACTTCTGCGGTTACACCACCATGGGGAAAAACCGCATACAAATTGTAAGAGGGATCGGTGGCAGGATACACGAGAGGTTGCTGGCGCAGCACGG
>JBEKOT010000167.1:0-4589 GCA_049521495.1 Syntrophorhabdales bacterium
ATGCTTGGAAAAGGCCCGGGTCCTCATTCTTCTGGGAAGCGATAGCGACACCGCGATTATGCAGGAGGGCATCGACTTCCTCAAAGAGATCGGTGTCGAATTCGTGCTTGACATTGCCTCCGCCCATCGCCACCCGGAGAAGACGGCCGCACACGCGAAAGAGGCCCGCAAGAAGGGCATCGAGGTGATCGTGGCCGGCGCCGGCCTGGCTGCCCACCTGCCCGGCGTAATTGCCGCCCATACGACCCTTCCCGTCATCGGCGTACCCTTCAAGGGCGGCGGCCTTCTCGGCCTGGACTCTCTTCTGTCGATTGTCCAGATGCCTAAGGGCGTGCCTGTGGCAACCGTCGGCATCGACGCCTCCAAGAACGCCTGCATCCTGGCCTGCGAGATACTCGCCATAAAGTACGACGAGCTGCGGCAAAAACTCGAAAAAATGAAGGCGCGGATGCGGCGCGAGATAGAAGGGAAATCGCGTAAGCTGCGCGATTGACAATACTTTCCGCTTTTGCTACCTTTTACTGAAGTATGTTCAACGCCATAACCGATATAGACGGGATTCGGGTAGGGAATAGCTCCGACTACGAAGGAATGACCGGTTGCACCGTCATCCTGCTCGACGGCGCCGCCGTGTGCGGCATTGACATAAGGGGCAGCGCAGCGGGCACGAGGCAGATCGATGCCCTCAGCGTCGCCCACGTAGTCGAGGAGACCCACGCGATAGTGCTGGCGGGGGGCAGCGCCTTTGGCCTCGACGCAACAGCCGGAGCCATGAGGTACCTGGAAGAAAGGAATATAGGCTTCGGCACCGGGGTTGCAAAGATTCCCGTCGTCCCGACGGCAGTGATATACGACCTCGCCTTCGGCGACCATCGGGCCAGACCGACGCCGGAGATGGGATACGAGGCTTGCCTGAAGGCGGACAGCTCCTTCGAAGAGGGGAGCGTCGGGGCGGGCGTGGGCGCAACCGTAGGAAAACTTTTCGGCCCTTCAAGGGCCATGAAAGGCGGCCTCGGGACTGCGAGCGTAATCCTTCCCGACGGCACCGTGGTGGGAGCCATCGCGGTCGTCAATGCTTTCGGGGACGTGGTCGACAACGTCACCGGAAAGATCATCGCCGGCCTTCGGACGGGGGAGGAAGACCTTGCCCTAGCAAACACCGCATCGTGGCTGAAAAAGGGCCACGTGAGGAAGGAATTCGGCCTGTACAACACTACCCTTGCTGCAGTTGCCACCAACGCGCGGTTCGATAAGAGAGAGATCACAAAAGTCGCCCAGATGTCCCAGGGCGGCCTCATAAGAACTATCACCCCCGTCCACACCACCTTCGATGGAGACCTCGTATTTGCCGTTTCCATGGGCCGGATAAAGGGGGACGTGAACCGCGTAGGCGTGCTCGGAGAATTTGTCGTCGCCGAGGCGATCAAGAGGGCGGTGAGAAAGGCTGACGGTTTCGGGAGATTGCCTGCTTTCAAGGACCTGCCGAGAGGGTCAAAGGCCTTTCCCACCTGGTCTCCCTCCGGGCGGCCTTAAACTTGAAAAGGCGGACGAAGCACTTTTAGGACGGGAAGGAGAGGGTCAATTGGAAAAAATGTTCCGTGAAGTTGCGGGGATCATAAGAGAGAAGGGAAATGCGGTCGCCTTCACGGGTGCGGGCATCTCAGTAGAGAGCGGCATACCGGCCTTCCGGGGGGGCCAGGGTCTCTGGGAAAAATACGATCCCATGGAATATGCCCACATAGAGGCGTTCCTCGGCTCTCCGGGCAAGGTCTGGACCATGCTCAGGGAGATGGGTGAAGTGATCCTCCGGGCGGCGCCCTCGCCTGCGCACAAGGCCCTGGGCGTCCTCGAAAAGGCAGGTCTGCTCAAGGCGGTAATCACTCAGAACGTCGATGGGTTGCACCAGATGGCGGGGAATGCGAACGTGATCGAATACCACGGAAACCACAGGCGCCTTGTCTGTCTCAGTTGCGGAAGGAGCAGCGCCTTTACGGAAGAATCGATGAGGGCAATGCCTTACCCTGTATGCGAACGCTGTCAAGACGCCATGAAGCCGGACGTCGTCTTTTTCGGCGAGCAGATACCGAGCGCGGCAATGCTTCGGGCGGGCCAGGAGGCGGCCTCCTGCAAGGTAATGATCATAATAGGGACATCGGGCGTCGTCTATCCGGCCGCCGAGATACCCTTCGCCGCGAGGTCGAAAGGGGCGACGGTCGTGGAAGTCAATCTCGAGCCCACACCTTTTACTTCGGCAATCACGGACTATTTTCTCCAGGGGAGCGCGTCCGTCATACTGCCGGCCATCCTGGACGAGCTCGGGTTCGAGCGTGCCTGATCGTCGCCGCGCGCAAGCCGGTCCGTCCTGCTTCCTCGATAAGACTGCATCCGGAGGGTTCTTTAATGGATGAACATATCTACTGCGTCATCATGGCCGGCGGCAGGGGTGAACGATTCTGGCCCCTCAGCACGGACCTTGCGCCGAAGCCTTTCGTCAGGCTCATAGGCGATAAGACGATGATCCAGATGACGGCAGAACGCCTGGCAGGTCTCGTGCCGACCGAACGGATATTCGTGGTCCTCGGCAAGGAGCATATGGCAGTTGCGCGCAGCCAACTCCCCTGCCTTTCCGAAGACCAGTTCATCGTCGAGCCCGAGGGGAGGGATACGGCGCCCTGCATAGGTTTCACCGCTGCGATCCTGCGCCGAAGGGACCCGGAGGCGCTTATGATAGTCCTTCCGGCCGATCAGTACATTCCCGACGCCCGCGCTTTCACCGAAACGGCCTCCCTGGCGGCCGCGTGCGCCCGCGAGGGCGATTACCTCGTCACCATAGGCATCAAGCCGACAAGACCCGAGGTGGGCTATGGCTATATTCACGCGCCGGCGGATAAGACCGACAAGCATATTCCCCCGGGGGCCTTGCGGGTCGGCCGTTTCGTCGAAAAGCCCGACGAGGCGAAGGCTGCCGAATACCTGGCTGACGGCAGCTTCTATTGGAACAGCGGCATCTTCATATGGCGGGCAAGGGTGGTATTGGAGGGGATAAGAAAGCACATGCCGCAGCTCTTCGAAGGGCTCAGGGCCGTAGGGCGCGCTCTCGACGCAGGCAACGCAGGGGAGGTCGAAGAGCTTTTCGGGGGTTTCCAGAAGATTTCAATCGATTACGGCCTCATGGAAAAGGCCGACAACGTGCTGATGGTCAGGGCCGACTTCGCCTGGGACGATGTAGGCACGTGGGGGGCCTTGAGGAGGGTGATGAAGCTCGATGAAAAGGGGAACTACATCAGCGGCGCCGCCGTGTGCGTGGACGCGAAAGACTGCGTGGTCTACGGGCACGGTGTTCCTATCGGGGCCGTAGGCGTGGCGAACCTGATCATCGTGGCCACGCCCGATGGGGTGCTTGTCTGCGATATGGAGAGGGACCAGGAGACGAGGCAGATAGCGAGGATGATCGAGCAACAAAAGAAGAACGATTAAGGCCGAAAAGCCGCAAGGGGGCCGAAGGGGTCGCCATGGTTTCGAAGGTGTTCACGTCAGGTCTTTACGGGATAGACGGCATCAAGGTAGAGGTGGAAGTGGACATATCGCACGGCCTGCCGTCGTTCAGCATCGTCGGCCTCCCGGAGCTTTCCGTCAAGGAAAGCCGGGAGCGCGTGAGGGCCGCGATCAAAAACGCGGGCTTCGAGTTCCCCAATGACAGGATTACCATAAACCTGGCGCCGGCCGACGTGAGGAAGGAAGGCTCCTCCTTCGACCTGCCGGTTGCCCTGGGACTGCTTGTCGCCATGGGCATCATAAGGCAGGAGGCCGTGGAGAACCATCTCATCACCGGAGAGCTCTCCCTCGACGGAAAGGTGAAGGGGACGAGGGGAGTCCTGCCTATGGCCGTCCTCGCGGCCAAGGAGGCTTTTCCCCGCATGATCGTGCCGGCGGAGAACGGCCGTGAGGCCGCTGTCGTAAAAGGCGTGGAGATCTACGGCGCCTCCCACCTGCTCGATATCGTCCATTACTTTCTGGGAGACGGCACGCTCCGGCGCTTCGAAGGGACGGACGAGGCGGAAGGCGCGCCGTCCGAAGGCGAAGGCATCGACTTCTCCGATATAAAGGGGCAGGCCCAGGCCAAGCGGGCCCTCGAGATCGCGGCCGCAGGCGCCCACAACGTGCTCATGGTCGGGCCGCCCGGCTCCGGAAAGACCATGCTCGCCCAGAGGATACCCACCATATTGCCTCCCCTAAGCTACCGGGAAGCGATAGAAACGACCAAGATACACAGCATAGCCGGGCTCCTGAGCGAAGACAGGTATCTGATAACCGAGAAGCCCTTCAGGGCCCCTCACCACACAATCTCCGACGCAGGGCTGATAGGGGGAGGCTCGATCCCCCGCCCCGGCGAGATAAGCCTCGCCCATAACGGCGTCCTCTTCCTCGACGAATTCCCGGAGTTCAAGAGAAACATCATCGACTCCCTCCGCCAGCCGCTGGAGAGCAGGAACGTCGTAATCTCCCGTGTCTCCCAGGCCGTCACTTTCCCGGCGAGCTTCATGCTTATCGCGGCGATGAACCCATGCCCCTGCGGCTATTACGGGGAC
>JBEKOT010000168.1:0-4500 GCA_049521495.1 Syntrophorhabdales bacterium
CCCTAATGCCGTTGGGCCTTTATTGCCGGGATCCCATTAAACGGAGATGCGCTCCAGATATTGATAATAAAGGGGATTCAGGGTGGAGAAGAGACAAATCCGGATTATTGTCTCCATTCATCGCAGCATTTTTATTATATGCCTTTTTTCACGTCTTTGCACAATAACAAGCTGCGTTTTGTGTTTATGCACCGGCCGGAAAACGCTAAGGGACGCCCTTACCCTAACGCTGTCAAGATTACAAGGGTGATCTGCATAAAAACCGCCTGCTTTGATAGATAGTCTCGCCCTCAAGTTCTGCAATAACCTGAGCGCCTAACAAAACAGTCAGTGCAATAGCTTCGTCACCGCAAGAACGGCGAGCAGAAAACCCATCCTGGCCTGCACTCTGATGAAGAGGGGACGCACGATGTTGTCCACGGGGCCTATGCCGAATGCTATCCCGTACTCGCCTCAAGCAGGCCGATATCGGCGTAGCCATGGGCATCAGGGGTTCCTATTGAAGGAAAACTGTGTACCAAAATGTGTATCATTTTTAGTCGATGTTCGAGGCTGAATCTAGAACTTTTAACGAAACTTCTGTCGCCTGTCGTTCGATCCTGAATCAGGACTCGAACCCCCGTCGAGAAACGAAAAAGGCAGAGCCATCTCTGACTCTGCCCTCATTACTATTTTTATTGTCCGACTCTTTACACCAGATATTTCCTCTTGAGCCTGTGGGACGGTGGCGGCGGCACACCTCAAGGAGTGGTTGAAAGACCGCCTCATAGAGCACACGAATTATGCCCCCTGCCACGGCATCGACAAACCCGGGGCGCTCAGCTGGAAGTGGCCGTTCGGGCCGAAGTGAGGATGGAGCCGGCGCAACGAGCTACATTTATGTAGGATAGGGGAGGCAAACCTACTTTTTTAGTGGCTTCCGCGGTCCACGCCTCGCAAGACCCGCACCCCGGAAACCGGACCCGACCGCGTGGCAGGAACAGGCATATCGCTGCAATTACAATCCTTTCCGTTCGTAAGAGGAACGCTCCTACCCCTTCCTCCATGTTTGGCACGGTTATTGGAAGCAGCAGGTACCAAGAGCGGTACCGAAGCGGTTGAGGACACGGTGATGTGTCACGAAACGTTGGTGTTCTGAAAAGGGCGCCATTTTTGCGTGAAGATGGAAGGCCTTTTTGCAAGGGACAGGATAGGCACTATTTGTCCTGCGGGTACTAAACGTGGAGGTATTGGTATGAAAGTTATCGTAGGTATTCTCGTTGGTCTTATTATTCTTTCTTTTTGCTGTCTTGCCGGTTATGCCGAGGACCAGGGGCAGCCGGCGCCGGGACAGAACGTGAGCCCGCCGCCCGCCCAGCCGGCGGCTCCGCCCGCAGCCGAGGCCCCGAAGGACACCTCGCCCAAGGTGGGCAACATGACCATCGACGAGGTGAGAAAGGCCCTCGGACTCAGCCTCTATTTTCAGGGCGGCTATGTCTACAACACGAGGAACCCGAGCTCGCAGGAGAACGACCTCCGCGTCTTCGATCACAAGGCGAACAGCTTCATGCTCGACCTCGCGCAGATCAGGTTCCAGAAGGACGCCGATGTGGGGGGCCTCGGGTACAACTTCAGGTTCTCCTTCGGCGAGACCGCGAAGTTCATCCATTCGAGGGGCCTCGGCCCGCAGTTCAATAATCTAAACCCGGGGACGTCCGATATTAAGGACACGACGCCCTTCGACCTTACGCAGGCATTTGTCTCTTATAACGCACCCGTCGGCAAAGGCCTGACGTTCTCCTTCGGCAAGTTCGTCACCATGCATGGGGCTGAGGTGGTAGAGGCCATCGACGATTACAACTACTCCCGCTCCTTCCTGTTCAACTACGCGATACCGTTCACGCACACGGGCCTGAAGGTCTACTACCCCTTTTCCGACGCCTTCAACGCCGCATTCTATGTAGTAAACGGATGGGACAATACGAACGACAACAACACGGGCAAGACGGTCGGGCTCTCCTTCAACGTTACCCCTGTCAAGCCGGTCGTCCTGGCCTTCAACTTCATGTACGGGCCGGAGCAGGACAACAACAATAGCAACGAGCGCTTTCTCTTCGACTGGGTGGGCACGTTCAACGCGACCAAGAACCTGACCTTCGTCGTCAACACGGATTATGCGACCGAGCAAAGGGTCCTGACCGCCCTCGGTCTGCGCGATACGAAGTGGTACGGGATAGCCGGGTACGCCAAATACCAGTTTACCGACTGGTTCGCCGTGGCGCTGCGCGGCGAGTGGTTCAAGGACCCGGACGGTGTGCGCACCACGTTCACTACGCTGCCCGTGGCCGGTACCGTGCTGCCAACAGGGATCGGGCAGACGCTCAAAGAGGGGACCCTCACGACCGAATTCAAGGTGGCGAAGAACCTTATCCTCCGGCCCGAGTACAGGCACGACTGGTCGGATAAGAATGCCTTCGGCTCGCCCAGCGCCGCACCTTCCGCGCTGCCGAGCGGACGCGAGAAGACGCAGGACACGGTCTCGGTGGGCGTGATGTACCTGTTCTAGACTATAGTGGCACGGCCTCGCTGCCATCCGTTGCAAAGCTCTCGTTATCGAAGTGTGAGCGCGACCGGAAGGTGCGAGAGGATAGATGTGATGAAGTGCCGGGGGTGTCTCCTTCACCCGTAGGCGCCCCCTCCTCCAAGGGGCCGGACATCGACGCCCGGCCCCTTCTAAGTGCATCGGCGCACAGCCGGCCTGAAGGGCCAGGCAGTTCCTTAAAGCAACAGAACGAGTCGATTCCCGGCAAGACGGGGGTCTGAAATAAATGGCAGGAGGACTCTATTACGAAAAGACTTCTTTTGCAAAACAAGGAGGTGTCTCATGGCTAAAGAGATAGGGGGGGTTGTCGTACAACCGAAATTGGGTCTGGTCGGGGCAAGCATGAACGCCATGGCCCTGATCGCGCCGGGTGCCTTCCTCTGGATCACCTATCAGCTCCAGGCGGCGGCCACGGCGCCGAGCGGAGCCTCGGTGGCGGGCGACCCATGGATAGGGATAGTCCTTGCGTTGGTCGTTTGCTTTCTCACCGCCCTGTCGTACGCGCAGCTCGCGAAGATATACCCGGAGGCGGGTTTTGCCAGTTGCGCTTACTTCGCGGAGAAGGCATGGCTCGATGCCAAGGGACAGAAAAGGAGCGGCCCCAGGTCAGCAGCCCGTGTATCCAAGCTCGCCACCGGCTGGTCTGCCCATCTTTTCTACTGGGCCTATTCGGGGGTCATGGCCGCCATGATGGCCACGATGATCGGCTATATCTACAACCAGTTTACGGGCCACGATCTCCCGGTCGTCGACCTGGCCATCATCTGCGTCGTTTTCACGATTGGTACCGGCTACATCGCGTACCGCGGGATAACGGGGTCAACGTTTACGGCCATCGGCATCAACATCATTCAGTGGGGCACCCTGGTACTCTTCAGCGGCCTCGCCATCTGGTACCGCATCGCCAACCCCCAGCATGTCGTCCACTGGGCGTTCTCGGGCGGCCTTGACGTCATCAGGCCCCATATGCTCTCCGGCATACTGGTCCAGTCGACCATCGCCATACTGATCCTCGTCGGCTTCGAGAGCTGCACGGCGCTATCCGCCGAGACAAAGAACGCGGGGAAGAACATCCCCAAGGCGATCATCATTTCTCTCGTCGTGCAGGGGGCGATCGCCTATCTTTTCGAGTATTTTGCCGCGAGTTACATGGTGAGCGACAAGCTCGTCAACGTGACGAACAAGGTGACCACAACGGGTCTTGCGGCGGCTGCGGCGTCGAGCGCCCCCATCGGTGACCTCGTGCAACTCCTCGGGAACAGCGTCATCCCCGGGATAGGCTTCGGTCTCATGATCACCATGGCAGTCACCGTTGCCATCGCCGTCGTCGGCACCACCTTGAGCGCCATGAACACGGCCATGCGCATCACCGCCGGCATAGCGGACTCCCGGGAATTGCCCTCGGGCCTGAGCTTCATCCATCCCGACTTCAGGACCCCCCACATAGCGCTCGTCGCCCTCATAGTAGCCGTGTCGGTGATCGGCATTGTCGGTGTGCAGAGCGTCGTCGGTCTCACCGGTATCACCCTCGCCTCGAACCTCGGTACCTTCATCCTCTACGGCCTCACCTGCGCGTGGACGATCGTCGCCTTCAAGGACAGGAAGGACTTCAACTCCCTCAAGCACGCCCTTATCCCCTCCTTAGGTGTGGTGGCCAACCTGCTCATGACCGTGGCGATCCTTTATCTCTATATCATCGGCAATGCCGACGCGAAGGCAGAGGCGAAGATATGCTTCATCATCGCCGGGGGCTGGGCCATAGTCGCTCTCGCTTACGTGGCCATGACCACCGTGCGTAAGACCAACCGCTTCAAGATGGTCTCCGGCATGATCCGGCCCGAGCAGCTCAACATCGTCGTGGATGCCCTGAAAGAAGAGGACTATATCCTCGGCATGACCGTCACCAGGGTCAAGGGGTT
>JBEKOT010000169.1:0-4467 GCA_049521495.1 Syntrophorhabdales bacterium
TGACGGGGGAGGGCCGTGAAGAGATAGAGGAAAAGTTTGAAGGGAAAGGGTACAGCTTCCTCAAGAGCGCTGTAACGGATGTCGTTCTATCGGCCGTGCGGCCGATTCAGGACAACTTTAACAGAATAATGGAGGACCCGGCTTATGTGGATTCAGTGCTGGAGGCAGGCGCCGACAAGGTCCGGCCCGTTGCCCGCGAAGTCCTTCGGGAGGTAAAGGAGGCAATCGGTCTGGGCTGACTTCTAGCCCGTTTTTTTGAGGATAACCCGGACTGCCCAGCCTGTCGGCAGTCTGTAGACGTGCTCGATCGCCAGCCCGGAACCCTTGTCGTCGGTTGCAGTGGCAGCGGCCGTGCGAGTATCGAGGCGGACGAGGAGACGGACCGGTTTTTCTCTATCCAAGTCTATCCTTTCTGCAACAACGGGCGGCAGGGCACCCGAGGACTCCCAGTCTATCTGAATGAATCCGGTTGAGCGTTCCCCGATCAATCCATCGAAGACAGGACGATGAACGATCGCCCTGTATGACCCGTGGTCGTCGGTCCGCATGATATCGCCGCCCGTAAGCCGGGGGGAAACGGTAATGCCGGTGGCTGAGGCGAGCCTGTGGCTGAAGTAGCGGTTCCCCGCGAAGGTAGCGATCACTATGATGAGGGCTAGAACCGCCCACGCGTAACCGAAGATAGGCTTCAATTTGCTCAAGACTCCTCCTTTGGCTTTAGACTATGTGTCCTGTAGTGACGAGCTTGATGATCCTCAAAATGGCGTCGCTGACGGAGCCTCCGCCCATCGTCGCAAGGAAGAGGAAAGCGGGGTAAAGAAAAAGGAGCCTCTGCCCGTCTCCTTTTGCAGCAAGGCCTGCGCCTTTTATATGATAAGAGATAGCGCCTTTGGGGCAGGCGTCCACGCATTTCCCGCACTTCATGCAGGTGATCCGGCTCCTGCCTGAGGCCATGCTTTCATCATCCATGGAAAAAGTGGGGCACTTTTGGACGCAGATGCCGCATTTCACGCATTTTTCTTTGTCTATCCGGATATCGAACCCGTTTACCTTGTTCGTGAAGGATTGGAAAGCGCCGAAAGGGCAAAAGAGACCGCACTGGGTCCGCCGCTTGGTCAAAATAGGCAGGACCACAACGAGGCCTGCGAAGAGAGAAAGAAAAATGACCATCTGTATGAAGGTCTTGACGGAGGTCACCTGCACATATTCGGTGACTGCCTTAAAGGGGCACAACCAGAGGCAATAGGTCGGGGAGAGGGCGACGGCAGCGGTCAGGACGACGACAAGGAGGACGGCGAAAGGAAGATAGGTCCACACGGCGCCGATGCGCTTGATCACCGGCCGCCTCAGGAGGCGCGAAAAACCGTCTTCGAGCCCCCCGAAAAAGCAGGCCCAACCGCAGAAGCCCCGGCCGAGGGAAAGGGAGGCGCCGATCCATAAGACGAACATCCCGGAGATGGATGCAAATGCGCCGAGAATCGACCCGGGGAAAATGATTGTCTTCGTCAAGGCAGCGGGGATAAGAGTCATGGGTATCACGATATGGCAGAAAGGCGCTTCAGCGCGAAGCAAGTTCGCCTCCGTGAGGGCCATGCTCCCTCTCGCCTCTATGAGATGGGAAATGAAGGATATGACGAAGGCGACGGCATAGGTGACGAAGAGCACTGCCCTGTAGCGGTCCGTCCTGCCTTTGTAAACCATGAGGAAGAAGAGAAGGTTGAAGAAAAGGAGAGTGATAATGAGGGCCGCCGTTTGAGACGGGCCGGAGAAGCGCCGGGGGCCGGCAAGCATCGCGAACGTCAGGACCATCATCGGGAGAGCTAAGAGGAAGGCCGAGAGAAAGCTTTGATGGTTAGATGGAGACTGGAAATCCCTTTTCATAAGCTTTTTATACCTCCTGCAACCATGATGAGACCTGAGATAAAGTAATAAACACCCATCAGACCCGCTGCCAGCCGCCCCACCGTCCTGATCGCCGGAAAGGGCTTGAGAAGGCCGAACAGGGGAGCAGGGACGAGAAAGAGGGAAGTGCCGAGAAAAAACAGGAAAAAGAAGAGGAGGCTGTAAGGCAGACTGCCTTTTTGCGCCGCGGCTGCCATGGCGAGCAGAAAGGGCGGACAGAGATTGAGGCCCGTAGCCAGCCCGGCGAGAGCGGGGACCAGGAAGGAAAGGCGGGGCCTGTCGGAAATCGTCGGAGCGCCGAAGACCTCTGCGCAGGAGCCGGTGCACGGACGGCGTTCCTTGAGGAAGCCGTAAAGGACAAGTGCGACGGCGAGGACCATGTAGGCGAGCCCGATAATCGACTCCCTGTAGCCGCTTCTCAGAAGAGATTCGCTTATGCCCCAGGCCGCGAGACCGAATAAGAGATACCCGAGCAGCCTTCCGGCCAGGAAGCGCAAGACAACGCCTACAGTCCGGGCTGTGCTGCCGCTTCCCGCCATCAGACAGGGCACCAGGACCGGAGCGCAATAGGCCAGGCAGACGACGCCGCTGCTAAGACCGAGAAGAAAAGCTTCCATCCCCTTCCGCCTTTGGCACTCCCTCTATGGCTCTCAGGGTCTCGTCGCACCAGTCTACGGTCATCCGGGCCTGCCTGCGCCCGTAATCGAGCGTAAGGGTCCAGAAACGGACGTCATCCGGGTTTCCGATCCTATGGGAATGCTTCTCGATCATGGGGAGGATCTCGTCTTCGTATTTCCTCAGGAGACGGGCGTGGTACTCCCTCCATCCTGTAATTTGCCCGATCAGCCGGTCGCGGGACAGGTGGCGCCCGAAAAAGACCTTGGCGAGCATCGGGCTGCGCGGGGAAGGCTTCTCGGGAGGCTCGGCCAGCCACCTCTGAAATTCCTTTTTGCCGGCCTCGCTGATGCTGTATACCTTGCGGCTCGGTCTCCCGTCCTGGTGCTCCACGTTCGATGAGAGCCATCCGTTCTCTTCCATCTTGCTCAAGGTCCGATAGATTTGCGGAAGCGTGGCGCTCCAAAAAAAGTAGATGGACTTCTTGAACGCGGCGTTGAGGTCGTAACCCGTGGCAGGGCTGTAATTGATCAGACCCAAAAGGGCGTGAGGCAGGGACATGTGGTCGGCTCCTAAGTGTACAGTTTCATATATGCTTATGCTAATAGTAAACCAGGTATATATGCATGTCAAGAGAAATTCAGGTGAATTTTTCTTTTTTGGCGGATTTTGCGTATGTACGCTTTGCCTTGAAATGTTTTGGCGCGAATGGTACTACTACTTCGCGAACGGTGGGTTTTCGGCCTGCTTTTAGAATCAAGGAGGAAGGAGAAACAGAGGCATGAGAAAGGTCTTCCACGGCTGGCATATCGTTGGCGCCTCGCTGATCATGCTCTTCTTTGCCTCAGGAGCGCAGTATGCCTTCGGCGTGATGTTCAAGCCCATCATCAGGGAGTTCGGGTGGAGCAGAAGCGCTGTTTCCCTCGTATTCCTTCTCAATATGACGGTATACGCGGTTGCCCTGACCTTAGTGGGCAGGCTTTACGACCGCTTCGGGCCGAAGTGGATCATCATCATCTCCACGATTTTCATATCCACGGGGTTTGTGCTCACATCCGTCATCCACTCCATAAGCCAGTTTTTCTTTTCATACGGGATACTCGCGGCCCTGGGCCTTGCCGGGACGGGGATCCCCTTTGTGTCCACCCTTGTGAGCAAGTGGTTCGAAAAGCGGCGGGGTTTGGCGATCAGCCTTTCCCTTTCCGGGAGTTCCATCGGGGCCTTCGTTCTGGTGCCTCTGCTCAGTCTGCTGGCGGTCTCCTATGGCTGGAGGGCCTCTTTTCTTTGCCTCGGGATCGTGATGCTCGTCGTAAATATGTTGCTGGCCGTTTCCACGATAAAGGGGGACCCCCGTCACTTCGGGACAAGACCCCTGGGTGCGCAGGAAGGTTGCGGAGAAGGCGCAGGTACGGATGTCCGGCAGCCTCTACCGGGGGAAGCCGTCGGTGTCGGTCTGAGGCAGGCGCTGGGCACGAGGTCGTACTGGCTCTTCCTGATCACCATGTTCATATGCGGAAGCGGCGACTACTTTGCCACTACCCACTTCATCAACCTCGCTACTGATTACGGCGTATCGTCGTTTACGGCCGGGAAGATGATGGGCTGGTACGGTCTTCTGAGCTTTGCGGGGATCCTCGTTGCCGGGCCGGCTGCCGACCGCATCGGGAGCAAGACGCCCATCGTCCTCACTTTCTGCCTGCGCCTTGCGTTGTATCTTTTTATCCTGAAGTACAAGACCGTCCTCGGCCTTTACACCTTCGCGCTCCTCTTCGGTTTTACCCATCTCATTACCGCCCCTCTGACGCCCATGCTCGTCGGCCGGCTTTACGGCTTCAGGCACATAGGCCTCCTCACCGGCGTGGTCAACACCGTCCATTTCGTCGGGGGAGGGTTCTTCACGTACCTGGTGGGATTGATGTTCGACAGGACGGGCAGCTATCAGACGGCCTT
>JBEKOT010000170.1:0-4694 GCA_049521495.1 Syntrophorhabdales bacterium
TGTGGCCGAGGATGCTGAAGGTGGTGGACCTGGCGGTCGCGTATTCGCCCATCGTCAGCTCGACCTCTTTGGCGGAAAAGGTCCAGAAAGGCCCCTCCCAGCCGCAAGTCGTGAAGATCCCCGAATGTATCAGATAGGACGATTCCCCGATTTTCTCGATCTCTTTCCCGTTCATATAAAAATTGCCGGCCTTGGTGAAGACCCGCCCGTTTTCGATAGTGCCCTTCTGCGTCGTCATGTTAAGGGACATCCTTTCCGCGTTGACCGTGTCGAACTGGTCTTGAAAAACCACGTGCCCTTCGGCAAATGCATCTTTGGTCACGTCGTTGTAAAGGACGAAATCGGCATTGAGCCGCCTCGTTCCCTCCTTCAATTCGACGTCTCCCCGTGCGGTATATATGTTCTGTTCCTTGTTGTACAGCAGCTCGCGGGCTGTAATGTCGACAGGGCCGGTCAGCTTCCCCGACGGCCTTTTCATCTGCCCATGGAGCGTGAAAGGCAGCAGGCAGACGACAAGGAACAAAGAGACGGCAAGTCTAAGGCTGTTCATCCAGAAGTTTTTTTGCCTCTCCCACGGTATAGAAGGAGCCCGTAACGATCACCAGGTCGTGCTCCTCCGCCATCTTGAAGGCCGTGTCAATAGCATCGCTTACGCTTTCGGTGATAACGGCGTCCGGCGCGTATTCGGCCAGGTCCGATGGAAGGGCGGCCCTTGAGGTCTCGGGCCTTGTCAAGATCGTTCGGTGCACCACGGGGAGAAGTTCTTTCAGCATCTCCTTGAAGTCCTTGTCCTTCATCACCCCGAAGATAAGTATCCTTTTTCTTTTCAGAAAGTGGCTTTTCAAGTATGATGCGAGCGAGCGGACGCCCTGGGGATTGTGGGCCCCGTCGATGATGACGAGTGGCTTAAGGGTCTTCCTGACCACTTCGAGCCTCCCGGGCCATCGGACCAATGAAAGCCCCTTTCTGACGGCGTACTCGTTCACGGCCAACCCTTTTCCGCCGAGAAGCTCGACCGTGCAAAGAGCCAGCGCCGCATTGAAAAGCTGATGGTCGCCCCGCAGCGCTACGGAAAGATTGTCGAAGGTCCGGTGGATCCCCCGGTACCACATTAGCTGTTCGCCCTTTTTCTTGTAAGTGAACTCCTTGCCCAGGACGTAGAGGTCGGTCTTCGCCGCCGAAGCCCTTATGATGTCCAGCGCCTGTCCTTCCGCTCCCGTGACGACCGGGACGTGCTCCTTCACGACGCCTGCTTTCTCCCGAGCGATGTCCTCGATCGTGCCCCCCAGATACTCCTGGTGGTCGAGGGCCACATTGGTGATGACGGTGGCGAGGGGGTATATTACGTTAGTCGAGTCGAGCCTTCCTCCCAGCCCCACCTCGATAACCGCTATGTCGATGCCCTTCCTCTTGAAATAGAGAAAAGCAAGGGCGGTCGTGAAATCGAAGAAGGTGAAATGCCTGCCGCCGTCTTCCTTATCGATGCGCTCTTTGATGAAGCGCGTCAGGTCGATAACCTCCTCCTCGCTGATGGCCTCGCCGTTGACGGTGATTCGCTCGGTGAATGAGATGAGGTGGGGCGAGGTGTAGGCGCCGGTCGCGTAGCCTGCAGTTTTCAATATCTCCGACAGCATGGAAGCGACAGAGCCTTTGCCGTTCGTTCCCGCGACGTGTACCGTCCTGATGGCATCCTGCGGGTTGTCTATGAGCGAAAGTATCCATTTTATGTTTTCCAGACCGAAGAGGATGCCGAACTTTTCGAGTCCGTAAAGGTAGTCGAGCGTTTCGGAATAGCCTTTCATGCCCTGACAAGAGAAAGGATATCGTAAAGATTCTTCCGGAGCTCTTTCCTCGGGGAGATGAGATCGACCATGCCGTGCTCCAGCAGGTACTCGGACCTTTGGAACCCCTGGGGCAGCTCGGCCTTGATCGTTTCCTTTATGACGCGGGAGCCGGCAAAGCCTATCATTGCCTTCGGCTCGCCGATAATGATGTCACCCAGCATTGCAATGCTTGCGCTCACGCCCCCGAGGGTTGGATCGGTGAGAACTGTGATGTACGGCACCTTTTGGGACTTGAGCCTGTAAATCGCGCCGGAGACCTTGGACATCTGCATGAGCGAAAGGATGCCCTCCTGCATCCTCGCACCGCCGGAGGCGCAGAAGACGACGACGGGGAGCTTTTTGTCCGCCCCTTCTTCAAGGAGCCTTGTGATTTTCTCTCCCACCACAGAGCCCAGGCTGCCGCCCATAAAGTTGAAATCGAAAATCGCGGCCAGCAGCTCCAGGTCGTTTATCCTTCCCTTGCCGCACACCACCGCGTCCTGTCTCTTCGTCGCTTCTTTCATCTCGATGAGCCGCACTTTATAGCTCTTCGTGTCCCTGAACCTCAAGAAATCGATCGGTTCGACGGAAGCGTAGAGCTCGGTGAAGCTGCCTTCGTCGAAGACGAGGGCTATGCGCTTCTCGACGGATATTGGAAAATGGTAAAAGCACTTGAGGCAGACGTCGAGGTTCCGCTCGACCTCCTTCCGGTAGAGCAGCTCCTGGCAAGAGCTGCACTTTATCCAGAGGCTCTCCTCCTCCTTTTCAGCCTTTTTCAGCTCCTTCTGGATGTCGATCTCTTTGTGCGGTTTTATCTCTCTCTGCTTCTTCTTAAAAAACGCCATCGATTTCTCTATTGAATTTTTGGTCAAAACCTACCAGAATAAATAGGTCATGTCAACAAAAAGGGTCGCCATAGCAGGGGAGGAAAGCCTTGAGGGAGTGCTCCGGGAAGGGGCAGGCGCGGGCGGCGTCGTCATATGCCATCCCCACCCCCTCTACGGTGGCTCCATGTGGAACAACGTTGTCGAGGCCGTGGAGGACGCCTTTTTTCTTGCCGGGTATACCACGCTGAAGTTCAACTTCAGGGGCGTGGGCGCCAGCACGGGAGCCTATGACGGAGGCGAAGGCGAGATAAGGGACGTGGCGGCGGCTTCCGCCTTTGTCCGCGAGAGCATCGGGGGCGACGGTACGCTTATCCTCGCCGGCTATTCCTTCGGCGCCTGGGTCTGCACGAGGGCCGCTTCGAGCGTGGGGAACGTGGCCGGTCTTTTCCTCGTGGCCTACCCTTTTTCCATTTACGACACAAGTGAGCTTCTTCCCTTTCGCGGCAGGACCTGGCTCGTAGGCGGCTCTCTAGACGACATATCGCCGCTGGACTCGCTCCTTTCCGTGTACAGAGACCTCCAGACCGAGAAATCCCTCAAGATTGTCCCGTCATCCCACTTCTTCGAAGGCAAGGAACCGGACATAGGTGATTTCATTCGGGAAAGGTTCGGGAAAAAAGAAGGTTAGACACATGTCGCTCAATGCAGCAGTGGGGGAGGACGCGAGACTCATCATGGTCGGGGGCAAGGGCGGCGTGGGCAAGACTACCTGCGCCTCCGCCATAGCCTTCGGTCTTGCCTCGCGGGGCCGGAAGGTCCTGTGCATTTCCAGCGACCCCACTCCGTCCCTGTCGGACATTTACGAAACGGAGATAGGGGGCAGGGAAAAAAAGATCCTCGACGAGATCGACCTTTACGGCCTCGAGATCTCTTCGGAAATGGTCCTCGCAAAATGGAAAGAGAGGTTCGGAAGGGAGATTTATGAGGTGATATCGAGCTTTGCCGACGTCGACTACGACTTCGTCGACTACGTAGGCACGGCGCCCGGGATCGAAGAGGAGTACATGCTTTACTACATACTGGAGCTGACAAGAAGCGGCGCCTACGACGTAGTGGTTTGGGACACGGCCCCTGCCGGCCACACGCTCCGCCTGCTCCGCCTGCCCCACCTCTTTCTGACCCACCTGGAGGGGGCGACCAAGTTCTACATGAACATGTACAGCCTCGTCGAGCGCTTTAAAGACACGGTGCGCCTCAAGTCGTCGAAAAAGACCCTTCTCCAGCTCATAGGCGGCTGGGAGGAGCTGTCCAGGGGAATCATAGATTTCATAAGGCAGAAGAGCACAACCAGATATGTCCTCGTCACCATACCGGAGGCTCTCGGTGTCCGGCTCACCGAGAGGATGATGAAGGAGCTCGACGGCAGCGGATTGGAGGTGGGGGACCTGATCATTAACCACATCGTGCGCGAGGAAGACTGCGAGTTCCACCGGATACGCCGCGCAATGCAGGACCGGTACATCCGCCGTCTCGAAGAAACCTTCAGCGCTGTAAACACGTTAAAGCTCTATCTCGCGCCTTACGAGATAAAGGGGATCGAAAGGATACGCGAGATAGCGTGCGCCCTCCTGCCGGCATAATTTCCGCCTGCATCGGTTCGCGAGCACGTTGAAGGCAAAGATTGTTGACCCTGCCCCTGCTTCCATGATAGAAAACCGGTGCCGAGGTTTTCTACTTGTAGATTGTCCTCTTGATGAGTACACTTTCTAAGTGCCCCCGTAGCTCAGGTGGATAGAGCACAGGATTCCTAATCCTGAAAAGAGCAAACAGGATTCCCGAACTATAAAGCAAGGTCTGCATTTGCCGGGTACCCACGGCCGGCCAGCGGACTTGAAAAAAGACCACCCCGCCCCGTGGGTGGCCACGAGTGTTCGAGTCACGCCGGGGGCACTTTCTTTTTATCTCTTTGACGATTTATCTCTTCAACGGAAAAGGAACTGCCTTTCCCGGTTGGCGGTATTTGAGACAAAAGGGGTTGACGGCT
>JBEKOT010000171.1:0-4410 GCA_049521495.1 Syntrophorhabdales bacterium
AACTACCAGACGGCCAACCTGCAGACCATGGACACGAACACACAGGCTGCCGAGTCGGCCATCAAAGACACGAACTACGCGAAGACGATGTCCGATTTCACGCGGTACCAGATCGCGACCCAGGCGGGTGTGGCAATGCTGTCCCAGGCGGACCAGCTTCCGCAGCAGATCCTTACCCTCCTGAAGAACGGTTAATAGCTCTTGCTTTTCCGCTGCCCCCTCTCTGAAAAGGGGAGGGGGCAGCATTTAAGGGACCGGGGGGCCAAAGGACATGCGGTCCGGCCAGGCAGCGGCCCGGAACTTGCACATAAAGCTGTGAAGGAGAGCATGGGATGTCAACTACTTCACCCACGTCGTCAATGGTAAACCTCACCGGCATAGTAAGCAACACGGACTGGCAAAGCCTCGTCTCCCAGATAATATCCGAGCAGAAGACCGCTGCAGAGACGTCGTTGAAATCCGACCTGACGAGCGAGCAGAACCTCCTTTCCGCCTGGCAGTCCTTCAACACGACCCTCTCCGCGCTTACTAACTACATCAGCACCAACAACCTCAACGCGGACAGCGGCTACCAGGCCTTCACGGGCTCCCTCACGTGCAGCGACTCCAGCATCACGCCGTCGAACGTGCTCAGCGCCTCGACGGGCACGGGCACGATTGCGGCCGGCACCTATTCGATAGAGGTGTCCAGGCTCGCGGCCGCCGAAAAGATCGCGTCCGACCAGTTTTCTGCGAGCAACACGGCGTTGGGGCTTTCGGGCGACTTGTTGGTCAACGGCAAGGACGTCTCCATCGGGACGAGCGACACGCTCTCCGATATTGTCACAAAAATAAATAGCGCCGGCGCGGGGGTGAACGCGTCGCTTCTTAACACGGGAACCGGCAGCGTCCGGATGACCATCGAGTCGTCCGGCCAGGGCTCGTCCGGTATGACCATAGCCGACGGGACAGGGTCTACCGTCGCGGAGTCCCTCGGCCTCCTTTCGAGCGGCCAGGTGAAGAACCTCCTCCAGGCGGGGCAGGACGCCAGCCTGACGGTAGACGGCTACGCAGTCACATCGCCGTCGAACACGGTCACCGGGGTGATCCCGGGCGTGATCCTCACCCTCACTGGCACGAACCCGTCGAGCCCCATAGTGCTGAACATCACCCAGGACACGTCTGCCCTGAGCACGAACGCGAGCACGCTCGTCACCGACCTCAACAATGTCCTTTCTTACATAAACAGCCAGAATACGTATAATTCCTCTTCAGCCTCTTCGGCGTCGAACGCCCTCATGGGCAATCCCACCCTCTATGGGATAAAGAATACCATTAACGGCACGCTGCTCGGGAACATACAGGGGAACTCGACGTACACGACGGCCGCGTCCATCGGCATCAAATTCGGCCCCAACGGCGCGATAAGCCTGGACACCAACACGTTTTCGGCCGCCCTGTCGGCCAACCCGACCGAAGTGATAAACGCGGTCAAGTCGATCTCCGCGAGCCTATACACGGCCCTGAACGCCTATGTTGACCCGACGACGGGCGTCCTGACCTCATTGCAAGGCTCCATCAACGACAAGATAACGGAGATAAACACGCAGCTCCAGCAGGTGGACGACCGCTGTGCCCAGCAGGCCCAGGTCCTGGAGAACGAGTACAACCAGCTAGAAGTGCTCATACAGCAGTCGAACCTTACGAAAACCTGGCTTACGGACGAGATCGACGTGATGACCAACACGAACAACAGCACATCGGGCACAAGTTCATTCTAGGAGCCCCATGAACCCATACGAAGCTTACGCTACGGCGAACATGATGACGGACGAGCACGACAAGGGGAAGGTGCTGCTGAAAGTGCTCCGGACCCTGGCCGAAAGGATCGAGGACGTGAAGGTCCTGATCGCCGAAAAGAAATACGAGAGGAAGTACGTGGAGCTGACGCGCACCATCCAGGTCCTCCGGATTCTCCACGCCTCTCTCGACATGTCGCTGGGCGAGATACCGAGGAACCTCTCCCTTCTCTATGAATACCTCATGCGGCGGCTGCAGGAGGTCCACGCGAGCCTCGACCTCGCGGCCCTCGACGAATGCAAGGCGATCCTCACGACGCTGTCCGAAGGCTTCGCGGAGGCGTATAGGGCGGAGAAGAAAAAGGCCTCCTTCGCGGTCGGCGCCGAAAAGCAACCTACGGGAATGTCGGTATGATTTTTGCAACGACGTTTGCATGGGCGAACACGGAAGACCAGAAGAGAAGGAAAGGGCGTCCGGCTCCGGAAACCTCGTCAGGGAAGTGCAGGACCTGAACATGAAGAAGATTCGCGCAAGGGTCGCCGGCCGCGTGAACTCCGATTCCTTTGCCTTCTTACACGACGTGGCATGCAAGGAGAAACGGAAGGACAGGAGCTTATGAGTGCGGCCGAGCGAGAGACCGCAAAAGAGTTCGTCAGGTTAGGCCGGGAGGCCCTGAACGAGGAGATCAGGGAAAAGTTTATCGACTTGCTTATGGAAAGAAGGAGGGTCATAGAAGAAGCCCGGATGCCCGGGAGCCCCATCGGCCTACCTCTCCGGGAGCTCGAAGAATGTCTTGAAAGAGAGCTGGCCATCCTGGGGCGTCTCGAGCGTGAGAGGCGAAAGCTACTGAAGCACATGGAAGATCTTTCCAAGAACAGAAATGCAGCACAAAAGTACCGGGCGAAATTTCCCTTCCCCCCTCTGCCCGTCTTTTTCGGCAAGACCACCTAGAAAACCCTTTAAGTTTTTCAGTTCTTGAGCCGATAAGTAGAAAAGGGCCGTTATGACTGTATCTGGTAACCAGATAAGCAGCGGTTCTTGAGCCGGTAACCAAAAGGGCCGTTATGACTGTATCTGACTACCAGATAAGCAGCGTGATCAAGACCTATATGAAGAACATGAAGGACAGGCTGGAACACGTGGAAAAGACCTGCGAAACATCACAGGAAGAGGACAACGTAAACATCTCCGAAGAGGGAATGAAAAAGGTCCTCTTCGAGAGGATCGGGGAGAAGGTGACGGAGCGCCTAAAAAAACATGAAAAAAAGGGATGAGGCCTTCAGCATACTGATAGTCGATGACAATCGGGAGATCAGGACCATCCTCGAGGAGTATCTTAAAGAGGAGGGCTATGTTGCCGACGGTGCGGCCGGCGGAAAAGAGGCCCTTGCCAAGTACCGTGAGACCACCTACGACCTCGTCATCACCGACCTGAACATGCCGGGGATGACGGGTATAGAGCTGATAAAGGAAATCGCAAGAGAGGAGCATATTACAGAGTTCATCATCATTACGGGCTATGCGTCTCTCGATACCGCCATAGAGGCTGTAAAGGCAGGCGCCTTCGACTACCTGGTGAAGCCCTTCAGGATCGAGGAATTGAAGGTGGTGATCAAGAACGCAAGGGACAAGATAATGCTCAAGAAGGCAAACAACCAGCTATTCGCTAAAGTGAAGAATTTCTACAATGAGATCTCCAGATACCGGAAATGGCTGGACGACGAGCAGGTGTCGCGCCTGGTAGACGGCAAACTCGATGATTTGGAGCCCGCCAGGAGACCCTTTGAGTCGGCCGACGCTGAACCGGTGAATCGGGTATAAGATTATGATAGAAGGTTCTCGGATACTACTCGTAGACGACAGTCCCGATATTGTTCAGCTTCTCTCGGATTTCCTCGCCTCTTACGGTTGCGAAGTCTACAAGGCCTCGACGGGAAAACAGGCCATCGACTTGCTGTGCCACAAAGAGGTGGAGATTGCCATACTCGACGTGAAATTGCCCGATACGGACGGCATCTCGCTTCTCGACACGATCCGGCTGCAGGACCCTACGATCGCCGTGGTGATGATCACAGGCTATAACGACCCCGACCTGATCATCGAGGCGATGAAAAAAGGCGCAAGCGATTTTCTCATGAAGCCCTTCTCCGTCGATAAACTCCTGCTGGGCATCATGAGGGTGCGAAAACAGAGAGATCTGGTGATTGAGAGGAACAGTATCCTTTCCGATCTGGAGGACAAAAAGAAGATCGAGGTACTCAACCGTCAGCTCCAGACAAAAGTGGCGGATCTCACCAAGATGTACCACATATCGAGCACCTTCAATTCCATGAGCATTTTCGACGACGTCTATGAAAAGACCGTTCAGGTGGTGAACGAGGTCCTGAACTCGAGCCTCTGCGGCTACTACGTTGTGGACCATGAGAACGGCGAGCTTATCCTCTATAGGGCCAAATCAGTATCCGACGGCGACTCGATCGAGAAAAGGATACCTCTCTCCCCAGAGCTGATGGAGGAAGTCAGGTCCGGCAAAAGGCATTTTCTCCAGAATAACAAAGCATTCCTGTCGCTCATGATCAAAGGGGAGTGGGTAGGCACGATCATGATGGGCAGCAGGTCGACCGGCCGCTC
>JBEKOT010000172.1:0-4358 GCA_049521495.1 Syntrophorhabdales bacterium
ACCGCCAACGAAGACAGGCACAGCTCGGTTATCTATCTCCTGTCGCATATGGGAGGCAGTTCTATACCAGGCAGGTCGCGGCATGAAGGACATTTCGTGTCCACTATTGACATCAGGGGTCACGATATGCCCAAAACCGTCCACTTTCGTACACTTTCGTACACCCCCTCCCCCAAAACCCAAGGAGAGACAAGGGAATCCGCAGATTTTACCTTTTCGGGGAAAGTACACTTTCAGCCGGAAAAGAGGGCCTTTTGGACCATATCTTGACCGGTTTTAGCAGAAACTGTTGTTGCCTGTAGCGCAGCCGCTGTGTTAATTTCAATATCTCTTCCGGGACCCTGCCGACGAGAAAGGGCGAGGGGCCCGGTCCATTTTCAACGATGGGAGCGAGGTAGGGCGAACTTATCATGACGCGTTCAACATTCAGGACATCGGTAGAGGACAGGTACTTCGAGGACTACGAGCCGGGCGCCGTGCACGAGTTCGGCGACATAGCCGTCGAGGAGGAGGAGATGATAAGCTTTGCCAGGCGTTACGACCCGCAGGCATTCCATACGGACCCGCATGCGGCGGCGAAGACTGTGTTCGGTGGACTTATTGCAAGCGGATGGCTCACGGCAGCACTCGCCATGCGCCTCATTGTGGACCACTATATCTCCCATGTGGCGAGCCTCGGCTCGCCGGGCATAGACGAGGTGCGGTGGCTCAAACCGGTGCGTCCCGGGGACAGGCTGTCCGTAAGGATAAGCATCCTGCAGGCGCGCCGGTCGCGCACGAAACCGGATCGGGGTACAGTCCGCGCGCTCGTCGAAGTGACCAACCAGAACCGTGAAGTGGTGATGAGCTGGAAGGGGATAAGCATCATTGGCTGCCGTGACGCCTTGCCTTCTGTATGATGATCGGGGATCGCCAATGGTGAAAATGTCGTGCCTGCCGCCGAAAGGCATGGACCGCCCCACACTGTAGAACTGAAAAACCGAACTTACTCCATTATGTGCGGTAACTCATCACCTGATCCCGCGAAAATCCGGTTGCGGCCGGCCAGGCGATTGTGGTAGAAGGGAGTTGACAGCCTGTGACGACGAACCGGCAGAGGCAGCCTTATCTCTCCGTCAATGATTAGAGCGGAAACAGCGGATACGTAATAGAGGGCTAATTCCGGAGGTGGTAAATGAGGGCTCTCAGGTTAATGTTTGCGGCAGTGGTCGTATCAACCATTTTCATCATCTCCGGGACCGTAAAGGCTCAAACGTCTCTCGACCCCATGCTCGATCCTTATCTGGCCCGGTACGACCTGCCGGCCATCGCCGCTGCGGTAGTCATGGACGGAAAAGTCATATCGGCCGGGGCCGTGGGCACGCGCCGGGTGGGAACAAAGATCCCCGTGACGATAAACGACCCCTTCCACCTTGGCTCGGATACGAAGGCCATGACCGCTCTGCTCGCGGCTATGCTGGTGGAGGAAGGAAAGCTCCGATGGGGCACAACCGTTTCGGACGTTTTTCCCGAGCTTGCCGAGAAGATGGACCATAGGCTCCGGCGCGTCACACTCGAGCAACTGCTGTCGCACACAGGCGGCATCCAGACCGACAATGAAGAGATCGTCAAGGTTTGCGCGGAAGCGCTGACCCGGGACGGAAACCTCGACGAGCTGAGGTACTGGGTCGTCCAACAGTGGAGCAAACGGCCTCTGGAGTTCGAGCCGGGCACAACATTCGCCTATGCGAACATGGGATACGTAATCATAGGCGCGATGATCGAGCGCATCGGGAAAAAGACCTGGGACGAAATAATGACGGAACGGATCTTTGTGCCTCTGAAATTGGGAACGGCAGGTCTCGGACCGCAGTCTTCCCTCGGCAGGGTCGACGCGCCTCTCGGACATCTCGTGGTTGGCGGAAAGGCGAAGGCCATGCTGGCCGGTCCTAACGGCGACGTCCCGGCGGTCATCGGTCCCGCCGGCATTGCGCACATGTCCATCCTCGATTTTGCCGGCTGGGCAGGATGGAATGCGGGCGAAGGGAAGCGCGGCCCGGCCCTTCTCAAGCCGGAGACGATGCGCAAGCTCCACACGCCGGTCATCAGCATGCCGAAAAGGAAGGATGCCGCACCCGGTACGCCGCCGGGAGGAAAATATGCCCTCGGGTGGGGCCAGCTGGCAGTTGATTGGGCTCCCCGCCCGCTGCTCTTTCATGGCGGCTCCAACACCATGAACCTGGCTCATATCTGGGTCGATACGAAGCGCGACTTCGCGATGGTGATAGCAGCCAACATCGGCGGACAGAAGGCGGACGCGGCATTCTTCGCCCTTGCAAGAGAATTGTATGCCAAATTCGCGGAAGAACGGAAATAAGGCCGAATAGCCTTGCCGCCGGTCATCGCTAATACTCCTCATTTTTGACACCCCCAGTCTATTCATCCTCTCCACGGTTTTATTTAGGTATGCCCTTTAACGCCGACGAGCGCGGGTGCCCGCCCTGTCTAAAACTATGCTGCGCCTCCCTCAGGAGAAAAAGGCCCTCCCGGCAGTGATGCTCGACACAGCTAATGAGCCTGTGGGCTGGGTATATGGGGGTCCGAGGGGGGCCTGGGCTATTTTTGTGGCTGACGCGAAGTCGGGGAGGTGCCCGCCGGAGCATACATAGGCGGGCACCCGCGCTCCTCGGCGGTGGCGCGGGTCGCAAGTGAGGACGGCGCGCCGAACACGACGACAAAGTCAAGCGCGAAAAGCGCCTGGACCCCCTTTATTCTTTCCTCTATTTCTTCCCCTTGCGGCGCTCGCTGAGCCGCTGCAGCACAACATAGAACACCGGGACGAAGGGTATGGCCAGCATGGTGGACGCCAGCATGCCGCCGAAGACCACCGTGCCGATGGCCCTCTGGCTGGCTGCGCCTGCCCCGCTTGCCAAAAGCAGGGGGGCAACGCCCAGGGTGAAGGCAAAAGACGTCATTACTATGGGGCGGAAGCGCCGGCTCGTGGCCTCGATGGCAGCCTCGGTTATGGAAAGGCCCTCACGCCTCAAGTCCCGGGCGAACTCCACGACGAGTATGGCGTTCTTGCTTGCCAGGGCGATCATGAGGACGAGGCCGATCTGGGTATAGAGGTTGTTGTCGTAGCCACGGAACATCAGGGCCGCGAGCACGCCTACGAGTGCCATTGGGACGGCAAGGATAACGGCGGCGGGGGAGGTCCAGCTTTCGTAGAGGGCCGCCAGCACCATAAAGACAAGGGTGACGGAAAGGGCGTAAATAAAGTACGCCTGATAGCCGACCTGTTCCTCCTGGTAGGAAGTGGCCGTCCAATCGTATCCCATTCCCTGGGGAAGGACGGAGGCAGCTATTTCTTCCATCCTGACGAGCGCCTGGCCCGAGCTGAAGCCGGGGGCCGCGGAGCCGAAAATGGCGGCGGCCGGGTAGAGGTTGTAGCGGGTGATCAGCTCGGCGCCCTGGGTGCGCTTTATGTCCAGGATGCTGCCCAAGGGCACCATTTCGCCCCGGGTGTTCTTGGCGTAGAGATTACTGATGTCTTCCGGAGCGTGCCTGTAGGGGTCGTTTGCCTGTATGTAAACCTGGTATATCTGGTTGTACTTGTTGAAAAGGTTTACGAAGGAGGAGCCGAGGTAGCCCTGGAGCACCGTGAAAACGTTCGCGATCGGCACTGATAGGGAGAGGGCCTTTGTCCTGTCTATATCGAGGAAGATCTGGGGGCTGTGGGCGTCGAAAGTGGTCGCCAGGCCCTGAAGGTCTTGACGAGAGTTTCCAGCCGCGACGAGCCGGTTCGCCGTGTTCTGCAGTCCTTCGAGGTCGTTGCCTCTCCGGTCTTCCACCATCATCTGAAAGCCCCCTGCCTGCCCGAGCCCCCTGATCGGCGGAGGGATCACGACGAAGGCAATCGCGTCCTGGATGCCGAAAAGGTCCCGGTTGAGGCCGGCAACTATTTTTTCCTGGGTCAGGTCGCGGCCGCGTTTGCTCCAGTCGTCATAGACGACGAAGACGGTGATGACCGTTGAGACGGCCGCTGCGTCCAGTATGGAGTAGCCGCCGATATCGACCCAGCCCGCCAACCCTCGTGTTTTCTTCAGGATGGCCTCGATCTGCTCCGATACGCGGTGTACCCTCGGCTGCGACGCCCCGTCGGGCAGTTTGGCAAGGAGCACGGCGTATCCCTGGTCTTCGGTCGGGAGAAAGCCGGTAGGCCGGCGCACGAACTCCCATGCCGCCAGGGCTATGACTAGGAAGAAGATGACAAGGGTGATCCAGGGATGGCTCACCATACGGCCGACCATGCCCATGTACGGCCGCTTCACGGACTCGTACACCCTGTTGAAGCCCCGGTAGAACCGGTTCGGCTGCTT
>JBEKOT010000173.1:0-4336 GCA_049521495.1 Syntrophorhabdales bacterium
AAGCTCATACGGCAGGAAGGCATGACGGTCGAGGTGCTGGTGGAGGGGTCAAGCAAGAACTCACGGGAGGAGCTTGCGGGAAGGACGAGGACGAACCGGATCGTGAACTTCGGGGGTCCTGCACACATGGTAGGAAAACTGGTCGATCTGGAAATCGTGAAGGGGTACGCCAACTCCCTTCGCGGTGCAGGGCCCAGACTCAAGGAGGCATAGCATGTTAAAGGAAATGAAAGTAGCAGGCATCACCGTCGACCCGTTCACGAATACGCCGATCGTGATCCTGAAGGATCTTGAGGAGAAGGAAGTTCTCCCGATCTGGATCGGTCTGCTGGAGGCGTCGAGCATTGCGACCGCCCTGGAGAACGTGCAGACGCCGAGGCCCATGACCCATGACCTGCTCAAGAACGTTCTCGACAACCTCGGCGTTAAGGTCGTCAAGATCGAGGTCAACGACTTGAAGGACAATACGTATTTCGCTATGATACATCTGGAGATAGAGAAGAAGAGGCTGGTCATAGATGCGCGGCCTTCTGACGCCATAGCGCTTGCCCTCAGGGTCGGCGCGTCTATATTCGTCGACGAGAACGTGATCAAGAAATCGGCCAAGGTGGAGCTCTCTAAGAAGGAGGACAAGGTGGTGGTGGATACTACGGAATGGGAGGAGATTCTGGAGAACCTATCTCCCGACGACTTCGGCAAGTATAAGATGTGACGGGCGATGCGATGATAGACCTCCATACCCATTCGATTTTGAGCGATGGCGATCTGCTCCCCTCGGAGCTGGCAAGAAGGGCACAGGTGAAAGGTTACAGGACAATCGGCATCTGTGACCACGCCGACTCCTCCAACCTGCCGGAGATTATCAAGGCGCTCCTCAGGATCCGGGATAGGATGGAGTATTACCCGAACATTACGATAGTGCCGGGCATCGAGATCACCCATGCGCCGAAGGGCTTGATTGCTGACCTGGTCGCAGAGGCTCGGAAGCTGGGCGCAATGTACGTCGTGGTGCACGGAGAGACACTCGCCGAGCCCGTGGAAGAGGGCACGAACCATGAGGCGATCCTCGCAGGGGCCGACATACTTGCCCATCCGGGTCTCATTACGGAGGAAGATGCGAGGCTGGCGGCCGAAAAATCGGTCCTTTTAGAAATCAGTGCCAGGAAGGGCCATTGCCTCGCGAACGGCCACGTCGCAAGGGTGGGCCTCAAGATGGGGGCTTCCCTCATTTACAACAGCGATTCTCACAGCCCTTCCGATCTTACACCCGAAGAGGAAGCTCGGAAGATCGTGAAAGGAGCGGGCCTTTCCGCGGAAGATTTTTCCCTCATGCAGCAGCAAGCGGTCGATCTGGTCAACAGGGCCGTCCAGGGGAGGGGATGAAGCTTTCCATAGACCCATCGATTCAAAGGGTGCCCTTTTATCCGAAGGCGGCTCTGTACGGAGCGGACGGGGGATGGGTCCGTCTTTCGTCTAACGAGAACCCTTACCCGCCTTCACCTGTGGTCATCGAGGCCATGGCATCGGGACTTCTCGACGTGAACAGGTACCCGGAGAGCGAGTCGGAGCTGAAAGGCCTCCTGGCCAATAGATATGGGTTGAAGCCCCAGAATGTCCTGATAGGTAACGGCTCCAATGAGCTGATCGAGACGGCCTTGAAGGCCCTGAAGATAAAGGACCGGACTGAAGTGCTGGTTGCCGACCCCAGCTTCGCCTTTTACCGTATCGCCGCCTGTATTTACGGCTATAACCCCGTACGCGTACCACTCGACTCCCTCCGGATCGACCTCGTCCGCACCGCGTCCATGGTTAACGAAAGGACGAGGGTGATCTTTCTGTGCAACCCCAACAACCCCACTGGAACGATCTTCGACGACCGGGCCTTCGAAGCCTTTCTCGAATCACTGCCGCCCGAGGTACTCGTAGTCGTTGACGAAGCTTACGCCGAATTCTCGGACAGCAGGCAATTCCCCCGGTCGATGAGCTATATCGGCCGGCATCCCGTCCTGGTCATGCGTACCTTTTCGAAGGCTTATGGGCTGGCCGGTCTGCGCGTCGGCTATGGGATGGCCGAAGAATCGCTCGTCTCCTTCCTCGAACGCACGAAACAACCTTTCAGCGTCAACATGATGGCCCTTATAGCGGCCAGGGCGTCTCTCGGCGACGAACGCCACCTTGCCTCCGTTCTGGAGAATACCCGTAAAGGAAAGAAATACCTGTACGATACTCTGAAGGCACTGGGCCTGGACGTTATACCCTCCGAGGCAAATTTCGTTACCGTCAGGATCGGGGCTGAGGCCGAAAGCCTCGTGAAAAAGCTCTTCGAGAAGAAAATCCTTGTGCGGTGGCTCGGCGGGTACGGGCTTCCGGAGTACATACGGGTTACGGTGGGGACTATGGACGAGAACAGGGTATTTGCCGAGGCGCTCGCGAGGTTGGTCGCCTGAAGAGAAGGGACCCGATCATCACGATAGACGGGCCCGGAGGGGCGGGTAAGAGCACCGTGGCAAAGAGGCTCGCCCAATCGATAGGTTACAGGTATCTCGATTCCGGCGCTATGTATCGCGCCGTGGCCTATGCCTATTCAAGGCAGAGGCCCGTGGACCTCGATGCCTTTCTCGCGGGACTTTCGCTCGAATTCCGCTTTGACGGGAAAGTAGCGGTCTCCCTCGACGGACAGGATATTACGGAGCGAATAAGAACGCCGGAGGTTTCCCTTCTCGCGTCTTCCCTTTCACAGGACAGGCGGGTCAGAACCTACCTGACGCGGATGCAGAGGGAGATAGGTGAGTCCGGGGGGATAGTGGTTGAAGGAAGGGATACGGGCTCGGCCGTCTTCCCCGGTGCGGAAGTAAAATTCTACCTCGATGCCGATATCGCCGAGCGGGCGAGAAGGAGACACCGGGAGCTTGCCGCCGGAGGTCGCGGCGGGGACCTGGAGAGGGTGAGGGAGGAGATGGAGCGGAGGGACAGGGCCGACTCGGAACGGGATATAGCCCCGCTCGTCTGCCCTGAAGGGGCGCTTTACGTTGATACTACGGGAAAAACCATTGAAGAGGTTGTGGAGGTCCTTGAAAACCACGTGAGGCGGGCGAGCAAATGATAGAGGTGGTCAAAACCGGCCATGTCGGTTTCTGTTTCGGTGTCAACCGTGCGGTATCGAGGGTGCTCAAGGAGGCCGAGGCCAGGAAAGAAACGATCTACACCCTGGGGCCCCTGCTCCACAACCCACAGGTTGTGGAGACATTAAAGGAAAAGGGAGTAGTCCCGATCGACGACGCATTCGGCTTGGAAAAGGGAATCGTTGCATTCAGATCCCACGGCATCATGAAGGAAGAAGAGGAGTACATACGTGCCAAGGGCCTTCTGGCGATCGACACGACCTGCCCTTTTGTCAAGAGGGTCAGGAACTGCGCCCTTTACCTCCTGAAAAACGGATACAAGGTCGTTATTGCGGGCGACGAGCGGCACCCGGAAGTAAAAAGTGTGTTGAGTTATTTGGGGAACGATGGTATTGTATTGCTTAATTCGTACTCGATTAAAGCCAAAAAGATAGGTATAGTGAGCCAGACTACTTTAGATGAGGAGACGTTTTCGAAGGTGGTAAGTTCGCTGGCGAGCTGCGCCAAGGAATTGAGGGTCTATAACACCATCTGCGAGAGCACCAGTGTAAGAAGGAATGAGGCGATGGCCCTGGCGGGTCGGGTGGAGGCAATGCTGGTCGTGGGGGGCAGGAACAGCTCGAATACCACGAAGCTTTTCACTGCGGTCAAGAGTATACAGCCCCGGTCATACCATATCGAGACGGAGGAGGAAGTCCGGCCGGAATGGTTCACGGGCGTGAAAAGCGTAGGAATAGCCGGGGGAGCGTCGACCCCCGGTGTAATAATAGACAAAGTGGAGAGGCGCGTAAAAAATCTTTAGGGGGACTGGCATGGTAGAGACAGTCGATACCAGCGCACAGAAAGAAGGAACCGAGCAGGAGATGGAGGAACTCTATGAAACCTCTCTGAAAAACCTTCAGGAAGGGAATATCATAAAGGGCAGAGTGCTCGATATAAATGGCGATTCCGTTATCGTCGACGTGGGGCTGAAGTCGGAAGGCAGGGTTTCCCTGAGTGAATTTCTTGACAAATCGGGTGCGTCCACTGTCGGCATAGGCGACGAAGTGGAAGTGATGATAATGGGCAGGGAAGTTAAGGACGGACTTCTCACGCTCTCAAAACAGCGGGTAGACGGCATCAAACTATGGCAGGCCATAGACAGGTCCCTCGAAGAAGGCACCCCCGTTGAAGGCACGATTGTTTCCGAAGTTAAGGGCGGCTTCATAGTCGAC
>JBEKOT010000174.1:0-4807 GCA_049521495.1 Syntrophorhabdales bacterium
ACTCCTATGCGCTCGTAGGCGTACCTGAGAAGACCGATCTCGATGAGCAGGACCAGGAAAACGAGAAAAAGGGCAAAAAGGAGCAGGAAGGGCAGAGCGATCGGAAAGTAGTGCATGGGCGATCCTCAATAAGTCAATAATGCCTACTCTTCCTATTATTGTATTAGGGTGGGCGGAAGGTCAAGCATTTGCTCGACGTCGGCCAAAGGAATTACCATATTCGAGGAGAAAAAAGGAGACGGCCACCCGGGGCATAGGGGTTTAAGGGGTCCCAGCTTGCGGTTCAGAAGAACCATGGGAAAATAAAAAAAGGAGACGGCCACCCGGGGCATAGGGGTTTAAGGGGTCCCAGCTTGCGGTTCAGAAGAACCATGGGAAAATAAAAAAAGGAGACGGCCACCCGGGGCATAGGGGTTTAAGGGGTGTAGGTGACCGTCTCGGTTAGGGAGGAGTGATACGCTTTATTTACCCGTTTTACCCATTTTGGCCTCTTGGTATTTCGCCCACTGCGAATAGAATTATGGAGAAACGCCGGAAACAAGGCGCTTTATCGAGGCATCATGGACAGAAAAGCCGTCTCCCTCCTCTCGGGGGGGTTGGACAGCGTACTGGCGACCAGACTGGTGAAGGACCAGGGGATCGAGGTAACCGCCCTCCATTTCACTTCGCCCTTCTGTAACTGTACGCGGAAATCCCTGAAGGGGTGCGGCTCTCAGGCTGTCCGCAGCGCCGACGAGCTGGGCGTAAAGGTGGCGGTAAGGACGAAAGGGATAGAATACCTGAGGATCGTGCAATCGCCCCCCCATGGATACGGGCGCAACATGAACCCCTGCATTGACTGCCGGATCTTTATGCTCAGGATGGCGCGGGATTTCATGGAGGAGCTCGGTGCGAGTTTCATCATAACCGGCGAGGTGCTCGGTCAAAGACCCATGTCGCAGAGAAGGGAGACGATCGGCCTAATCGAAAGGGAGAGCGGCCTTGCAGGGTTGATCGTGCGGCCCCTGTCCGCCCATCATTTTCCCCCGACGATCCCCGAGCAAGAGGGAATTATTGACAGGCAGCGGCTTCTGGATCTTGCGGGCAGGTCGCGTAAGGGCCAATACAAACTGGCCAGGCAGTACGACCTGAAAGAGTTCGGCTGCCCTGCGGGGGGATGCCTGCTCACGGACCACATTTTTGCAGAGAGACTCCGCGACCTCTTCCGCTTCAAACCCGACTGCACTATCTTTGATGCCGCCCTGCTCAGGACGGGTCGCCACTTTCGGCTGTCGCCCCGGACAAAGGTGGTCGTGGGGAGGAATAAGGCCGAGAACGATCTGATCCGCGACCTGTCCCTGGCAGGCCACCTCCTTCTTTTGCCCGTCTCTTTCAAGGGCCCCTCGGCGCTCATAGTCGGACCGGCCGGGGAAGAGGAAATTGACGTTTCGGCAAACATAATGGCCCGCTACACGAAAGACCCTGCCTTTCCCGTGACCGTGGCATCGGGCGGGACAAACCGCCTAGTAGAGCGTCTTTCAATCGATTTCGAAAATCTGAAGATCTGACGGTAATCCCCGCCGGTCGGCTTCTTGCAAACGGGGGGGTCAGACGGTAAAATAGAAAAGACGGAGGGATGGCTGAGCGGCCGAAAGCGGCGGTCTTGAAAACCGTTGGGCGTTTACGCGCCCCGTGGGTTCGAATCCTACTCCCTCCGCCATTTTTCGCAACTTCGACCAGCCTCATTTTTCCTCAATTGTATAGTTTTTGTGTAGTCGGCGTTTTTGTTGACCGCAGCTGGCTGATCCTTCGGGCCGTCGTCGACAAGGCTTTGCTACTTCCTTGATCGTGATTTCTTTTTCGGATGCGGCAGTGCGCCATTTCACTTCCTAATTGAGAAGACAAAATGATCTTTGTGCCACAAGAGTGTCCGGTTAAAACGGGGGCTACTCCAGCGTAACCTTTTACACCGTTATGAAATGAAGAAGGAGGTCGAAACATGTTAGAATAGAATCGTTTCTTGTTTACGCTGCATTTTGATCTGGAACGGGTCCATGTCCGACAGCCTTTCAGTCTTTAAAGAAAACCCTGAAGCTCATGTGGGGTCTGCAGACGAGCAGGAGAAGCCTGCAAGTGCCCCCTCTCCCTCACGTTCTTCCGTCAGACACTACGTCTGGACGCTGGCCAGCGTGATTGCTGTCACGATCGTCGGGCAATTCCTGCAGCCGGTTTTTGATCCCATAAATATAGCTCTTCTTTATCTCTTGCCTGTCCTTATCAGTGCAGTACGTTGGGGCAGAGGACCGTCGCTTTTGGCATCCTTTCTCGGGGTACTTGCGTTTGACCTCTTTTTTGTGTCGCCCGTGGGCAGTTTAACGGTGAGCGATGCCCGCTACGTGCTCACCTTTGCTATTTTCCTTCTCGTGGCGCTTGTTACGAGTACCATGGCGACCAGGCTGCTGAAACAGGCGGAGGAGGCACGAGGGCGGGAACGGAGAACGGCTGCTCTCCACTCGCTCAGTCATAAAATAGCCACTGAAACAAACCTTGAGGGCGTGCTGCAGACCGTGGTCGACACGGTTGCGCACGCGATAGCTGGGCAGGCTGCCATTCTCCTGCCCGGGCCTTTCGGGTCCCGCCTGACCACTGCGGCTCACACCCTGCATAGCTCTGCCGGATTGAGCGAGAAGGAGGAGGCAGTGGCTCGATGGGTTTTTGAACACAGACGGCCTGCAGGCCGGGGGACGAGTGTCCTGGGCGGACACGATCAGTTTTTCTTCCCCGTGTGCACCACGGAGAAAAGCTGCGCGGTCTTCGCGCTGCAATTCGGCCCTGACCAGGCTCTTTCAAGCGAGCAGGTTGACATTCTTGAAGCCCTTGCTGACCTCGCTGCGTTGGCCATAACCCGGGTCCGCCTGGCACAAGAAGCAGAGCGGGCAAAATGGCTCGCTGAATCAGAAAAATTACACAGTGCTTTACTCAATTCCATCTCCCATGACCTGCGCACTCCACTTGCCTCCATTACAGGGGCAGTAACGAGCCTTCTTTCCGAAGAGAGTGTGCATAACCAGGAAACGAGAGAAACTCTTTTACTGACAATTAAGGAAGAGGCTGCACGCCTGAATCATTTTGTTGCGAATCTTCTCGATATGGTGCGTCTTGAAAGTGGTATATTGAAACTAAATAAAGAATGGTGCGACATCCAGGATATTTTGGGGGTTGTGCTAAGGGGCCTCAAGGGTATTCTCGAGGGACATCCATTGCGCGTCAATATCCCGCCCGGCCTTCCTCTCGTGAAGGCTGACTTTGCTCTCATTGAACATGTAATGGCTAACTTGCTCGAAAATGCAGCGAAGTATTCGCCTCCGCAGAGCGAAATCTCCGTTTCGGCTCATTACAGTGACGAAGCGCTTCTGGTTACCATAACGGATCTGAGTTCGTCGATTCCTAAGTCAGAGCGGGAGAATGTGTTCAAGAAGTTTTACCGTATGCGCCATTCTAAGGACACAAGCGGCACGGGTCTCGGTCTGTCGATCTGCAGGGGGATCGTTGAAGCCCATGGTGGTAAGATATGGGTGGAACCGTCATTTGGATACGGCAATGAGTTCACTTTTTCCCTGCCTTTGACCGAGCAACCTCCGGAGAAATTAGACACGGAAGAAGGGTTAGATCATGCAGTCTGATGGTGCACGGATACTTATTGTTGACGATGAAAAACAGATACGCCGAATGTTAAGGACTGCTTTGACCAGCTGCGGTTACGATATTTCCGAAGCGTCTTCGGGCCAGGAGGGGTTGAGTCAGGCGGCGATATTCCATCCTGACTTGATTATTCTGGATCTCGGGCTACCGGACCTTGATGGCACCGAGGTAATTAAACGGCTGCGTGAATGGGCACAAGTTCCAATCATTATCCTGTCAGTAAGGGAACACGAAACAGACAAGATCAAGGCCCTGGATGCGGGTGCGGATGATTATATCACCAAGCCTTTCGGGATGGGAGAGCTCCTTGCACGGATTCGGGTTGCGCTCCGTCACGTGGCGAAAACCGAAGATGAACCCGTGCTTACTTTCGGGGAACTTACACTTGATTTAGCTCGACGTAATGTGTCGCTGAAAGGGACGGAAATCAAGCTTACGCCTATAGAATACGAGATTTTGAAGTATCTGGCCCTCAAGGCGGGTCGGGTAGTAACGCACACCCAGCTCCTTCGTGCCATCTGGGGGTCCAATTACCAGGATCAAACTCATTACCTGCGCATTTATATAGGTCACCTGCGTCGCAAAATTGAGAATGATTCATCACAGCCAGCCTACATCGTCACTGAACCAGGGGTAGGATACCGTCTGACAGACAAAGACTGACCACCGTACGGCCATTCCGCCGGTGTTATCGGGCCTTACAATCGAACCCGCAATTAACGCTTTTTTCCGTATTAACCACATCCTTTACGTATTTTTTACGCTTTAGGCCTCTATATTGACGCACAATTTACTTTGAAACCTCTAAAATAGTCCCGATGGGGCTGGTTTATCTGTTTCTGAAAGGGTGTGAAAACATATAAACGATGAGGTGATGAGGATGATCTATGTGACGGCGGCTGTAGCGGTTTTTTTGTTCGTTTACCTGATCGTGGCCCTTGTGCGACCTGAACGGTTCTAAAGCAGGGGCGGACACCGGATATTAAAAAATTCCGAAAGGAGTAAGACAATGTTTATACAAACGTGGTTGCCTCCCTTCTTGCTTCTCCTCACGGCGACCGTCATCGCCTTCCCGTTAGGTCGCTACCTTGCGTGGATCATGGACGGAAAATACCGGCCCCTGCCG
>JBEKOT010000175.1:0-4584 GCA_049521495.1 Syntrophorhabdales bacterium
TGCAGGCCGCAGTTGTGAGGCCCCGTATGGAGTTCCTGTACCGGATAATGACCCCTGCTCCGAGGAATCCTATGCCGGTAATCGCCTGAGCAGCAATACGTCCGGGGTCCGCCCGGAAGAATTCGGGCGCCGTCCCCTCGTACTTGAAGCCAAGATATTCGGAGACAACCATTATCAGGGCGGAACCCAGGGACACGAGCAGGTAGGTCCTTATCCCCGCATCCCTGCCGTGCACTTCCCTCTCCAGGCCGATTGCGGCGCCTAGAGCCGAGGCAAGGAGCAGCCGCGCGACTATCTCAGCATCGCCCGCCACGCCGCCCCCTTCCCATCGATTTTACGCCGTTCTTCGCCATTTCCAGCATGGGCAAGTTTCCCTTTCTCCTTTATTCTATCAGAAAGCGGTATCTAAGGAAAACAAAGATTCTCCAATTCTATTGACGCCCTTTCGCAACACTTCAATGCACCTGCCGGCGGCCGCCGTGGTTTTCGCCGCTGTGCGCCGACGTATTGACAAACTTGCGATTCTATGAAAAAGTATGCATTGTGTCGGGGTCTGCGCGGGACACCCGCGCAGCGGGTCGCCCATAGGGCGTCGCACCTTGGTGGGTCGCCCGGAAAGAGCCGTCTGTCCCGGTCGCAACGGGACCCCTTATCAGGCTCTTGACAGGGACAGCTTCAAGTCGAACATTCGATTAAGCGATTCGAGCAGGCCACACTGAGGAAAAGAGGAGATTTCCATGAGCAGAAGAATCATCACTGTAGACGGATGCACGGCATGCGCCCATGTCGTGCACGCGACGAACGAGATAATAACGATCTATCCCATCACCCCTTCCTCCCCCATCGCGGAGATATGCGACAGCAAGAGCGCTGCGGGCCAGGTGAACATATGGGGCTCCATACCGAAGGTTACGGAGATGCAGTCCGAGGCGGGGGCAGCCGGCGCAGTCCACGGCTCATTGAGCACCGGCGCCCTGACTACCACCATTACCGCCTCCCAGGGTCTGCTCCTCATGATACCCGATATGTACAAGATAGCCGGGGAGCTGATCCCGACCGTCTTCCATGTAACGGCCCGGGCACTTGCTGTCCAGGCCCTCTCCATATTCGGAGACCATTCCGACGTCATGACGGTCCGGCCGACGGGCTTCGCCATGCTTTGCTCATCGAGCGTCCAGGAAGCGATGGATTTCGCCCTGCTGGCCCAAGCGGCGACCCTCGAATCCCGCGTCCCCTTTCTTCACTTCTTCGACGGCTTCAGGACCTCCCATGAGATACAGAAGATCGAAGAGCTCTCCTTCGACGACATGCGCGCAATGATAGACGACGATCTCGTCTTTGCGCACAGAAAGAGGGGCCTTTCCCCGGACCATCCAGTCATCCGGGGCACCGCTCAGAACCCCGACGTCTACTTCCAGGGCAGGGAGAGGGTCAACAGGTTCTACCTTGAAGTGCCGGAGATCATGCAGCGCGCCATGGATCGCTTTGCGGCCATCGTGGGCAGGTTCTACAAGCTCTACGAATATTACGGCGCGCCCGACGCAGACCGCATCATCGTGCTCATGGGCTCGGCGTCGGAAACGACAAGAAGCACCGTCGACTTTTTGAACGCTGCGGGTAAAAAGCTGGGCCTCGTCACCGTGCGGCTTTTCCGCCCCTTCTCCGTCGATGACTTCGTGCGGGCCATACCCAAGAGCGTGAGAGCGATAGCGGTTCTCGACCGGACGAAGGAGGCCGCGGCACCCGGCGAGCCTCTTTACCTGGACGTCCGCACGGCCATCGGCGAGGCCATCGAGTCCGGCTCCGCCCCCTTCGACAGGTATCCGCTGGTGGTCGGCGGCAGATACGGATTGGGCTCGAAGGACTTTACCCCCGCCATGGTAAAGGCGGTTTTCGACAACCTGGCCGCTTCTGCCCCGAAGAAGCGCTTCACCGTCGGCATAGTCGACGACATCACGAACAAGAGCCTCGAAGTCGACAACGCCTTCACCATCGAGGGCAGGGGCGTGTTCAGGGGTATGTTCTACGGCCTCGGGGCGGACGGGACCGTGGGCGCGAACAAGAACACGATCAAGATCATAGGGGGAGAGACGGACAATTACGCCCAAGGCTACTTCGTATACGATTCCAAGAAGTCGGGTTCCATAACCGTCTCCCACCTCCGATTCGGGAAAGAGCCTATCCGCAACCCCTACCTCCTTTCGAAGGCGACCTTCATCGCCTGCCACAACCCCTCCTTCCTGAAGACCTACGACATGCTGGAAAACGCAGCTGAAGGCGGCATATTCCTTCTGACAACCTCCCAGTCGAAAGAAGAAGTGTGGGACAGCCTTCCCATGGAGGCGCAAAAGCATCTCATTGCAAAGAAGATGCGCTTCTTCATCATCGACGCTGTGGCCCTTGCCCAGGAGCTGGGACTGGGAAGCCGGATAAACATGATCATGCAGACGGCGTTCTTCGTGATCTCCGACATCATGCCGAAGGAAGACGCCATCAGGTCGATAAAGGAGCAGATCAAGAAGACTTACATGAAGAAAGGCGAAGAGGTCGTCAAGATGAACTACGCTTCCGTCGATACGGCCCTCAAGAATATAGTGGAAGTGCCGGTGCCGGACCGTGTAACGGGCAAGCCCATGCGGGGGCCGGTCGTGCCCGATTCACCGCCTTTCGTGAAGGACGTGCTGGCACCGATGATAGCTCTGAAAGGCGACGCCCTGCCCGTTTCGGTCATGCCGGACGACGGCACCTGGCCCACGGGCACGACCCAGTACGAAAAGCGCAGGATCGCGGTGCACATCCCTGTCTGGGAACCCGACGTCTGCATACAGTGCGGCCATTGCTCGTTTGTCTGTCCCCACGCCACGATCCGGATCAAGGCCTATGACCCTGCCCTTCTAAAGGACGCGCCGCCCCTCTTCAAATCGGCGGATGCCAAAGGGAAGGAGCTTTCCGGGCTCAAATTTACAGTACAGGTGGCACCCGAGGACTGCACGGGGTGCGGCTCCTGCGTCTATACCTGTCCCGCTTACAAGAAGGACGCCTCGGGGAAACAGATACCGGACTCCAAGGCTATCAACATGTTCCTCAACGAACCGATATGCGACCAGGAAACGGAGAACTATGCCTTCTTCAGCTCCCTGCCCCCCCTCGACGTATCGCGCTACAACGTGCGCACCGTGAAGGGGAGCCAGTTTGCAACAAGCCTTTTCGAGTACCACAGCGCCTGCGCCGGGTGCGGCGAAACACCCTACATCAGGCTCCTCACCCAACTCTTCGGCGACCGTCTCCTGATCGGCAACGCAACCGGGTGCAGCTCCATTTACGGCGGGAACCTCCCTACGATCCCCTACACGAAGAGGGCCGACGGCCGCGGTCCGGCCTGGTCAAACTCGCTTTTCGAGGACAACGCGGAATTCGCCTTCGGCATGGGGCAGACGGTGAGGCGGTTCAACGCAGAGGCCAGGAGGCTCATCGCGAAGCTCACGGCCTCCGCCGACGCTAAGAGGGAAGCGCTTTTTTCCGCCCTCCTCGAGGACGATATGACACAGGAGGCCATCGAGAGAAAGCGGCAGAAGATAGAGGAGTTGAAGAAGATCCTTGGCGACGACGGATCGCCCGACGCACGCCACCTCCTGAGCGTTGTGGATTACCTCGTCCCTAAATCCGTCTGGGCCGTCGGAGGAGACGGCTGGGCCTATGACATAGGGTACGGGGGCCTCGACCACGTGCTCGCCACCGGGCAGGACACGAACATTCTCGTCCTCGACACGGAGGTCTATTCGAACACGGGCGGCCAGATGTCGAAATCGACTCCCATCGGAGCAACAGCGGAGTTTGCCGCGGCTGGAAAAACGATACCTAAGAAAAACCTCGCCTTGATGATGACCACTTACGGTTATGTTTACGTTGCGCAAGTGGCCTTCGGCGCCAACCCCGCCCAGACGCTCCGGGCCCTCCTCGAGGCTGAGACGTACAAGGGTGCGTCCCTGGTGGTGGCCTATTCTACCTGCATCGCCCAGGGGCTCGATATGAGCAAGGGGGTCGAGGAAATGCGCAGGGCGGTCGCCTCAGGCCACTGGCCCCTTTTCCGATACAACCCGGACCTCGCGAAAGAGGGCAAGAACCCCCTCATACTCGACAGCAAGGAACCGTCTATCCCCTTGGAAGAGTACGCTTACGGGGAGAACCGGTACCGCGCCCTCCGGATGAGCAACCCGAAGCTGGCGAAAGAACTCATGAAGCCGCCCAGCGATTAGACCCTTGGAGCGCACCCGGCGGGCCTTCGACGGGCCGCCCCCGAGAAGAGGGGGTGGGTTTCCCCGGGGAGAGGACGGCGCAGCGCTGGCATGATGAATTCTCCCGGGCTATTGCCCACCCCCAGGCCTAAACAGAGTAGTCCGTCATTTTGCGTGTCAAGGGGGCAGATATAAAGGTTTTTTCTTGTGACTACGGCTCGAGCCCGTGTGTAAAAAAAGACGGTGGGTGGAGGCTCGGGCGAAACACCCTGGGGATCGGTCTGTTCGCCATATTTCACCGAGAAGATTCTCGCCACCGGCCTGCACTGCCCCTTGTACAAGGACCGGA
>JBEKOT010000176.1:0-4228 GCA_049521495.1 Syntrophorhabdales bacterium
GAGCTTGTGACCCAGATCGCCCTCGAGAAGGAGCTCCGCTTCGCCATCAGGGAAGGGGGGAAGACGGTCGGCGCGGGGGTAGTTACGGAGATAATAGAGTAAAAGAGGGATGAGATGAGGCAGAGAATCCGGATATGCCTGAAGGCATTCGATCATAGGCTGCTCGATCAGTCGGTGAAAGAGATTGTGGAAGCCGCGAAAAAGACGGGGGCCCAGGTTGTAGGTCCGGTTCCCTTGCCTACGAACATTCAGAAATTCTGCGTTTTGCGCTCCCCTCACATCGACAAGAAATCGCGGGAGCAGTTCGAGATCAGAACGCACAAAAGGCTGATAGACATAGTCGAGCCGACGCAGCAGACGGTGGACGCCCTGATGAAGCTTGAGCTCTCGGCAGGCGTCGATGTGGAGATCAAGTCCTAGGGGTGTTTTATGCCGAAGACGGACGTCTTGAATATTCAGGGCGAGAAGGTAGGGGAAGTGGAATTGAGCGATGCCGTATGGGCGGCCGATATAAAGCCTTACCTCATGCATGACGTGGTAGTGATGCAGCTTGCGAACAGGCGGCGAGGCACCGCTTCCACGAAGTCCCGTGGAGAGGTGCGAGGCGGAGGAAGAAAACCTTGGCGCCAGAAGGGGACAGGCCGGGCGAGGGCAGGCAGCTCCACGTCCCCTGTTTGGGTCGGCGGCGGGACCGTCTTCGGACCTAAGCCGAAGGAGTACCATGTGTCCGTGCCGAAGAAGGTCCGGAGGGCCGCGCTGCGCTCGGCGCTCAGCACCCGGTATGCCGATGCTGCGGTAAAGGTCATAGACAAGCTCGACCTGGACGCGATCAGCACCAAGAAATTCGCCGGCGTCATGAAGACCCTCAGCCTTTCCAAGCCCCTCGTCGTGGTGAAAGGGAAGAATGAGATACTGGAGAAGTCGGCCCGGAATATCCCCTACGCGAAGGTGCTGCGGGTCGAAGGTCTCAACGTGTACGACGTGATCAGGCACGAGCAGTTCGTGGTTACGGTAGACGCCCTTGAGAGAATAGAAGAGGCATTGTCATCATGAATCAGTATGACTTAATACTAAGGCCCATAGTGACGGAAAAGAGCTCCCTTCTGAAGGATGGAGGGAATCAGTATGTCTTCGAGGTCGCGAGGACTGCGAACAAGATCGAGATCGCGAAGGCCGTGGAGCAGCTCTTCAAGGTAAAAGTCGTCTCGGTAAGGGTCATGAACAGAGAAGGCAAGAAGAGGCGACTCGGAAAGTTCTCGGGGAAGCGGCCCGACTGGCGGAAAGCCGTGGTCAAAATCAACCCGAAAGACAAAATCTCTTTCTTCGAAGGTGCGTGATGGGTGTACGAGAATACAAGCCGACCTCGGCCGGTAGAAGGTTCATGAGCGTGGCCACTTTCGAGGAGGTCACGAAGAAGCGTCCCGAGAAGTCCCTCCTCGGCCCTGCCAGGAAGACGGGCGGCAGGAACAACGCCGGAAGGATCACTACAAGGCACATCGGAGGCGGCCACAAGAGGAAATACAGGATCATCGATTTCAGAAGGGACAAGCTCGAGGTCCCGGGCAAAGTGGCAGGCATCGAGTACGACCCGAACCGGTCAGCCAATATCGCTCTCATCATTTATGCCGATGGGGAGAAGAGGTATATCCTCGCGCCTGCGGGGCTTCGTGCAGGCGATACGGTAGTGGCTAGCAGGAAGGCAGACACGGAAATCAAGGAAGGGAACGCGCTCCCGCTGAAGCTGATCCCCCTTGGCACCTTTGTCCATAACGTGGAGATGAAGCCCGGAAAAGGCGGCCAGATGGCGAGGAGCGCCGGAAGCTACGCGCAGATCGTCGCCAAAGAGGGCGATTACGGCCACCTGAGGATCCCTTCCGGAGAGGTGAGGCTCATTCACCTGGCCTGCACAGCCACTATCGGTCAGGTAGGCAACATAGACCACGAAAACTTGGACTGGGGCAAGGCGGGCAGGTCGCGATGGCGAGGCGTGAGGCCCACCGTCAGGGGAACCGCGATGAACCCGGTCGACCACCCCTTGGGCGGCGGAGAAGGACGGACCAAGGGCGGCAGACACCCGTGCTCCCCGTGGGGCCAGCTTGCCAAAGGTCTGAAGACGAGGAAGAACAAGAGAACCGATAGGTTTATCGTGAAGAAGAGGGGTTAGGAGGTTTTCCGTGCCAAGGTCTCTGAAGAAAGGGCCGTTCGTCGATGACGATCTCACGGTGAAAGTCGAGCATGCAAAGGCTTCAAGGGAATCGAAGGTTATAAAGACGTGGTCGAGGCGCTCTACCATTACACCCGATTTTATAGGTATTACCTTTGCCGTCCACAACGGGAAGAAATTCATCCCTGTCTTCGTGAGTGAAGAGATGGTAGGCCATAAGCTCGGTGAATTCGCGCCCACCAGGATCTTCCACAGCCACTCAGGGGACAGGAAGGCGAAGGTGGTAAAGAGGAAAGAACAAATCCGTTGAGTGAGAACGACCCGCAAGCGGGTACCCCGGGCGGCTTTGCCGACGGAGGGGGCGCTGAGCCCCGGTAATTGCTGGGAAGGCGAAGGTGGTAAAGAGGAAAGAATAAATCCGTTGAGGGGGAAGGCTCCGGGCGGCTTTGCCGACGGAGGGGGCGCTGAGCCCCGGTAATTGCAAGGAGCGCGGAATGGAAATAGTGGCGAAGGCGAAAATGATGAGGATATCGGCCATCAAGGTCCGGATCGTGGGTGATCTCATAAAAAAGAAGAATGTTAACGATGCCCTTGGAATACTCCAGTTTACCCCGAGGAAAGGCGCCTTTATCCTCAAGAAGCTCCTCGACAGCGCCATAGGGAACGCTAGACAAAAGAAGTACGTCGACGTGGACACGCTCTACGTAAAGAACATCCTTGTGAACGAGGGGCCCGCCATGAAGAGGTTTCTCCCGAGGGCTATGGGGCGGGCGACCCCTATCCGGAAGAGAATGAGCCACGTGACGCTAATACTGGACGAATCGTAAAAGTGGAGGTTCAATGGGTCAGAAGACGCATCCGGTAGGTTTCCGGCTCGGCATAATCAGGACGTGGGATTCGAAATGGTTCGCGTCCAAGAATTATTCTCTCTTTCTCCATGAAGATATCCGTATGAAGAAGTTCCTCAAGGATAGGCTCTACCAGGCAGGCATATCGAAGATGGAGATAGAGAGGGCAGCCAACAAAGATAAAAGAGCGAAGATGAACATCTGGACCTCGCGGCCGGGTATTGTAATAGGAAGAAAAGGCGCCGAGGTAGAAAGCTTGAAAAAAGAGCTCCAGAAGCTGACCGACAAAGAGATACTCCTCAACATCACCGAGGTGAAACGGCCCGAGGTGGATGCCCAGCTCGTAGCTGAGAATGTCGCCCTTCAACTGGAACGGAGGGTTTCGTTCAGGAGGGCAATGAAGAGGAACGTATCCCAGGCCATGAAGTTCGGCGCAAAGGGTATTAAGATCATGTGCTCCGGCAGGCTTGCCGGAGCGGAAATGGCTAGGACCGAGTGGTACAGGGAGGGCAGGGTCCCTCTTCAGACGATACGGGCCGACATAGATTACGGCACCGCGACCGCCGCGACGAAATACGGCGTGATCGGCGTGAAGGTTTGGCTCTTCAAAGGTGAGATCTATCAGGAGACAAGGTAATGCTTGCACCGAAAAGGGTAAAATACAGAAAACAGCAAAAGGGCAGAATGACAGGCGTCTCGTCGAGGGGCGCCGAAGTCAGCTTCGGGGACTACGGATTACAGGCTACTCAGTGCGGCTGGATCACCGCCCGCCAGATAGAGGCAGCCCGCATCACCTTATCGAGGTACGTAAAGCGGACTGGGAAGCTGTGGATACGGATCTTTCCGGACAAGCCGATTACAAAGAAGCCCGCAGAAACCAGGATGGGCAAGGGTAAGGGACCCGTAGAGGGATGGGTGGCAGTAGTGAAGCCGGGAAAGGTCCTTTACGAGATCAAGGGCGTGCCTGAGGACAAAGCGCGCGAGGCGCTCCGCATAGCTGCCCAGAAGCTCCCGATACAGACGAGGTTCGCCATGAGGAGTCAAGTAGAATGAAGGCCAAAGAACTGAGGGAACTGACCCCGGAAGAACTCGCAAAAAGGAAAAAGGACATGAAGGAAGAGGTCTTTAACTTGAGGTTCCGACACTCGACCGGGCAGCTCGAAAATACATCTCGCATGAAGCTCATAAAAAAGGACCTTGCTCGGATAGAAGCGGT
>JBEKOT010000177.1:0-4225 GCA_049521495.1 Syntrophorhabdales bacterium
ACCAGAAGCTTCAAATTGAACAGGGCAGGGAAAGGCCTCGGCTTCGTATGGGTTCCGTCAGGCCACGCGGAGGTTGAGGAAATCCCCGCCATGTACGCCATTCTCAGCTCTGCCAAGATGACAAACGTGCTTTCGCCGGCGGAGCAGGAGAAGGCCGGACTGTGTTCGGACTTTCGCGATGTCTTTCGACAGGCCAGGGTCCGATTTAAGAAAGATCCGCCGGACGGCCAAGGCGCGAAGCTTCGCCAGGAGTACTTGTCAGGATTGGTCAGGAGATTCAAGGAAGGCGGGCTGTATCAATACGCGGAAGGAGCAGTTAAAATAGAATCTTGCACATTCAGGGCCCAATTGGCTTATCCCGCGAGTGCCCCTGTCGGTGAATACAAGATATTCTGCTACCTGGTCGAAGGGGGCGCGGCGCATCTTGTTTTCGAGGACAGACTTCTGGTTAAATCGAGCCCGGTAATCGATTGGCTTTCTTACTATGCCCATGCCAGTCCGGCGGTGTACGGGATATTTTCCGCTCTGGTGGCGGTCATGGTAGGTCTTTTTGTCGGTGTCGTGCTGGGGCGGGGAGCGGGCCATTAGGCCCGGAAAGCTCATCCCTTCCTAAGGGGCAGCTCTTTCAAAGGTGTAGTTGCCCTTCATAAAGGCCTGTACGTACCAGTCAACGATATTCTCGCTGTACATGAGCGCGTCAAGCTGTCGGGAGCAGGTCATGAGCCGGCCAAGGAAATCGAGCTTCTCTTCAGTGTCTCGGCACTCGTATTTGATAAGGCGTGCCCGCAGCCAGTCACCCTTTACCTCCACATCAAAGTCCAGGTTCTTAAGAACGCCTGCGATAAACCGAACCCTCCGGGACCTCCTTTCCGCGCTGGAGCCGCCTCCCATGAATTGGAATGTTATATAGTTGTTGTTCTTCACCTCGGAGCAGTAGGCGTCGACGGTGCTGAAGTGATAGGCCAGGCGAGAGCTGAAGTTGAGATACTCGGAGGAGACAAGGGCATAGCTTTTCTCACCGAGAGGTGTGGCGGAGCGAGCGGCATCCGACAGGGTGTTGAGCATAACGGAGGCAAAGCCCTTCCAGTCCACTTCCGCAACCCTTCTCCGGCACGCGTCTGGATGGGTAATCCCCCTCCACAGGGCCTTCATCGGACGGGAGGTGATCTGTTCGGGCCTAACATCTTTGACCCTGTCCGGAACCGAAAGGCCGCCCCCCAGGTCGATGATGTAGAGGTTTGTGGCGAAATCGGCGATGAGCCTTGTCGCGGCTTCGTCAGGGGACCGTTTGAATTCATGGAGGTGGAACATCTCTTCGATGGCGACCTGATGTATGAACCGGGTGACGTCATGGAAGGTCCTGCAGTTTTCGGGTTTGAAGGACTCAACACTGTTGTCCCATAACTTGAGCGCCGCGACCAGTGAGAGAAATTGCTCCACCTTGTCGAGTATGGGACTTTGCCTCCTGGCGTCCTCCTCTTTCTTCTTCTCACTAACTATCAGTTCCTCGACTGCCTCGTCATAGACCCGGTTACGATAGGCATCCACAGTGATCATCTGGCCCGGCTTCAGCAGATCGGTAGCCCCTTTGGCATCGACAATCGTGGGCACTTGAGATTCCCTCGCCAGGGAAGCCATGTGGCCGGCTACGTTTCCGATCTCTGCGATGATCGCCGAGGCCCGATGCATGACCGTGACATGCCTGGTGTTCATATTTTTGACTACCAGCACACCGCCGTCGGGGAAGGCGTCCAGGTCTCCGTCCCCCGATACGATATGGACCGGGCCGAAGCCGATGCCGGGGGACGCGACGAGGCCCCAGTCGATCAGGACCTTGGCATAAGCATAGCCTTGAGACTCGTCCTGCTTCTCCACCTGAACGGAGGACATCTTCAAGGGACGGGTCTGAAGGATATAGACCTTTCCTTCGGCATCGATCGCCCATTCGATATCGCGAGGATTTCCGTAATGCCTCTCGAGCAGGAGGGCGTGCTGGAAAAGCTCGTGTATTTCGTCTTCACGAAGGCAAGGCTGCCACTGCAGCTCTTCGGCGATAGGTGCCTCGCTGATGCCCCCCGATCGCTCGCAAGTAAGCATAACCTCCTGCCTGGGGACTCGCTTTTCAATAACAAGGCCGCTTTCTCTGGAAATAACGTAGACGTTCGGACTGTCGTGCTCGATGACGAGCTCCCCCAGACCCCATTTGGCGCTTATGATAACGACGTTGCGGCTGGCATGATTGGGATCCTGCGAGTAAATGACTCCGCTGGCTCTCGCGCAGATCATCTTCTGACAGGCCACCGCCATCGGGATGTCCTCTTCGTTGAAACCCTTTTCTTTCCAGTAAAAGATTGCCTGGGGAGTAAATTTGCTTGCCAGAACCTCCGCATACTTGCTGAGGAGGCGATCGGGGAGGACATTGAGGGCCGTTGCGTATTGTCCTGCAAAGCTCGCGTCCGTGTCCTCGCCTACGGCACTGCTCCTGACGGAAACGAAGATGTCGTCCCCTTCGGCCGCGGCGAGCCGGGAATAGCCGCGGAAGATCGCTTCTTCCAGCTCCTCGGGTATCGGCGCCGTCAGGATTGCCTCCCGAATCTCCCGGCTGATCCCGTTCAGGGCTTGCGAATCGTGAATGTTCAGGGAAGCCAATCGCTTCTTGACCTCTTTCCCGAGCACCTGCTTCTCGACAAAAATCCTGTAGGCGTAAGCAGAGATTGCAAAGCCTTCAGGAACGGGCATGTTCAGAGAGTTACGCATCTCGCCGAGATTTGCGTTCTTTCCCCCTACTATCTCCCCCATCCCCGCGGTAATGTCTTTAAATGGAATGGTCAAGGGCGATAAGGGGATCTCTCGGACACCGAAGAGCCTCTGTTGTATGCCGCGGTCGATCTCCTCGAAAATGGCGTACAGGGAGCCGTACCGGTCGGGAACCATGCTGTTCAGGGCACCGATCATCTCGATCACGTTCTCCCGTATCAGGTTATAGCTCTGACGGATATACTGGAGATCGAAGACGTAATCTTTCCGCAGGTACTTTCCTCCCACGTCTCCCATCGCCTCAAGGGCCGCGTTATTTGCGTAAAGAAGCGCCTGAAAGGACTCGAACCGATCCTTGAGGCCCGGTGTCTTCTGTTTTTTGATATGGGTAAGAAAGCTTCGTATTGAAGAAAACATCAGGAAACCTGAAACCCTTTGTTGTCGCCTATCCGCAAAGGCCGCTTCTCTTTTTCCCGCTCCGAAAAAACCTCTTTCAGCCCCGCTGTCCGGAAATAGGAACAGTCCTTATTATTTCACAAGGGGACTCCGGGATCAAGAAGGGCAGGTCGGGAAGGATGCGTCTCCACCCGATAGCTCCATGCCTCAGCCGACATTACATATGCTTAGACCGACCGCTCGACCCGGCGGATAGCTACCGCTCCACCTTGACGTACAAGGCCACCCGGTAAAGGAGGGTGATCAGGAGACCGCCGAAGGCCCAGACACCTATGACGATCAGGACCTCGGGAAGCGTAGGCCCGTACTCCGTAATGTCCCCGAGAGGGGAAGGGATAAAGCCCGGAACGACCAGGCCGAGTCCTTTGTCTATCCAGACGCCGACGATGATCGCGACGCAGGTCAGGGCCAGTGCCCCTTCACGCCTGCGGAGGCGGGCGCTGAGGAGAGCCAGGGCTGACCCGCCCATGAGTACCATGGAAAGCCAAATCCAAGGCGCCAGCGCCTTGTGGCCGCCGATGCCGAGGAAGAGGTACCTGAGATGCTCGACGTCGGCGGGGACGGAACCGTAAAGCGTCGTGAAAAGCTCGACCGTAAGCAGAAAGATGTTGACCAGCAGGGAATAGACGATGATGGTGGCGACCTTCTGGATGGCCGCGTCTCCCGGATCGAAGCGACTGACCCGCCGGATAAAGAGCGACATCAGGATGAGCAGGGCCGGACCGGAGGCGAAGGCGGAGGCGAGGAACCGCGGCGCCCACAGGGGCGTGTGCCATAAGGGCCGGGCGACAAGGGCCTGGTAGATGAACGCCGTTACGGTGTGGATGCTGACCGCCCACGGGATGGAGAGGAGGATAAGGAACCGAATCCAGGGTAGGGGCTTCTCCTCCTTGGCTTCCGCATCGAGGGTCGACCACCCGATGAGAAGGTTGAGGAGCAGATACCCGTTGAGCACGATCATATCCCAGAAGAGGAGGGAAGTAGGCGTAGGATGAAGGATCATGTTAAAGGC